>BQIZ01000093.1 GCA_021604365.1 Nitrospirales bacterium | reverse complement strand
CAACAAATCGGGCAAGGAAGCGGTGCGGCAGCAAGTGGAAGAGCCGATTTACATCCGCCCGGCGGAGCGGGTGAACTGGCTGTAAGCGGAAGCCCAGAGGGGAGACCGAAGAGCAGGGGGCGACATATGTCGCCCCCTGCTCTTTTTTTTGGGTGACACTGATCACTTTAATTTTTGGAAAACTTTGTAAGTTGAGGATTAGATGAATTGGTTAGAATTTTACATAGTTTCTAGTCGTAGGTTTTGATTAAAGTGGGTCTAATTTGATGTATGTATGAAGAATAAATGGAAAATTTAATGTTATGGATAAGGGTCATATTTAAACAAATACCAAGTTTGTAATTTCTTTTCTTCCTAAGTAAGAGCATTCCATTAATGAAAAAAAAGTGGGAAATTCCTGTAGATTCGGAAAGAATTAATTTATTTCTGCATTCCCCATCAACCTTCTTGCTATTTTATAATACACATGGATTATTAGTGCCAATTTCCATGAATGATTTCATTTGAAGGTATTTATTGGTAAAGCGTAGGTTGAAGAAAATTAATGTTTCCCGGAAATCAAGCACCAGTAAGTCTTGTTGGCGCCGATATTGCTGATGAGGACTCCGGTACTACAACGCTTGGTGAGGTCGCTCTATACCATCGCATCCAGCCCTTGATCTTATGACGCGCTTCCTCAAAGATGCCAAAACGATGTTGCCTGACGCCCTCTTCTTTGAGACTTCGAAAGAACCGTTCAATGAAGCCATTCTGGTGAGGCGTGTACCGAGTAATAAAATCCTGACCCAAGCGGGAGTCTCGACAGGCCTGTAGAAACCGCCGGCTCTGAAAGATTAACCCGTTATTCCTTCGAAGGACCGGGGTAGAACCAACGGGATGTAGAGTTCCCAAGCGGGCAAGACAAGCAGATTCGAGTGCCCGATCGGCTTCCTGAGCCCGTCCGCGCAAGGCGAACTCATAGCCAATCATCTCGCGATCATGACAATCAATTCCGGCCGTCAGATGCCCCCAGCCATCCTGCCCACAGGGGAAATGGGTCACATCCATGGCCCAGCGATGATTACTCTGTGTCGTTCGACTTCGGCGGGAGTACCCGCTCGGGCATGGGGATGCGGAACGTTGATGCACCAATCAACGTTCCAAGCGTAAAGCCCGATACACTACTTTGCGATTATAGATTGGGCTTTCTTGAAAGCGTAACGTAACAAGGCCCACAGACGACGAGAGCCATATGTTGGATACGCCTAGAATGAGGGACTTCAGCTGAGCGACTCATTTCGCAGAAAGCGTCGGACGAGTCCGCTTCCCGTTGGTCCGCCGATGCAGCGCCGATCGGCTGACCTGGAGAAGACGACAGGCGGTTCGTTCCGAGATGTCCGGTATCGCCGCTTTCACGCCTCGGACATCTCCCGCCCTAAAGGGTGCGGGTTCAAGGCCTACCGCTACACGTCATTCTGGATCACGAACTCCCCGATCTTTTGTTTAAGTGTTTTGATCTGCTCTTTCTTCAGCACCTCTTCGTCCTTGGGGCGACGCCGCAAGCCATTTTCCGCTGCACGAAGAAACTGCTGGTCCTGCCCGCCTTCTACGTCCCTGACCGTCAGGCTATGCGGCCGAGCGGCTTCGGCCTCCTGTTTCCCCTTTTAAGACCCGCGAGACAAGGGCTGCTCGTCGTTTGGCTGTCCACCGTTCAATTGGTTCCTCCTGGCCCATGGCTTTCCTCCTTTAAGATCTGGGGGATGTCTTGAAGGTGGTTTCACTTTCAAGGGGAGTAGCATAGAGAAAAAGAATTTTGGTCTGGATATTCATCATGTGAATGTGAAATATTTTCCCATTTTTTTATTCTGTTTGAATTGAAATTTGAGGGAAATTAGAGGGTAGCCAGAGGTATGACATGAATATTTTTAAATTTTGGCTGTTTGGCGCCTATTTCCTAGAAATAGACTCGGACAGGATTTGGTGGTTAGAGTGAATTAGGACTAATCTGCAAACATTTTTGACGTACAGGTAAATTTTGCAAATATTGTGGTAAGAAAGTTGGTAAAAAGGTTTTGATATACTGGGAACCCCTGATACAATTATATATTAACCACATGAAAATGTTGATTTCTTTGCCGTTCACTTCAGTGAAGGGTTCATAAAAAAACGTGACGAAACTTTCAAAAACCATAGAAGATCTCCCCTTTTCTGCACAAGCTGTTTCATTTGGTGAAATCATTAAAAATGGGGAAATTCCGAAACAATATTTGGACAGTGAGTATATAATGCATCAATTTGTGGAACGTCTGGTTCACTATGTCCTAAGTGTTCCGCAAGGCAAATTTTCAATGTCGGAATTGGGGAAACTTTTGGAGAAAATGGAGCCGACCCATCAGGTTTTTTTCTTTAAACGTCTCAAAGAAAATAGTCCCAACAGTCTGAAGCAATTTGCTCCCTTATATTATGGGTTTATGGCCGAATTTCATCCTTTATTATTTACTTGAGGATACCCTGAATAATAAAAATGTATTCTCATTGCACAATTAAAATGAAAAAATCCTAGAAGGATTAGGAGTAGCAGTATATAATCGAAGAGAGAGTACAACAATTTTTTTGTGAGGAACAGATAATGAATTCAATTTTACATCGTGCCGTGGCAAGTTTTTATAATCTCATTTATGAAGGGCAAGCATTTGCCTCAACCATGGCCCGAATCGATGCAGCTGAACAAGAAAGGTATTTTGGTCGGGTAGAAGGGCTCAACTGGGTCCTGGACCGGTGTCAAGAATTAGAGGATGTGGATATGAATTTGACTACGGCCTCTCTTCAGAAGCTTTTAGGGGACGTCAAGTCAGATCTGGAACACGAGCTCTCCATCCAACGTAGGGAAAAGGGTCGCCGTGCTGATGGGAGAGAAGAAGCACTAATTTTTGTAACTGATTACCTGATCAGCTTGATCACTGCCACGGAAATCGAATCAACAAAAAGCCCTGTGTAATTGCCTACCTACCAGTGTTGGGCCATTCGTGGGATGGTCCAAGCTGCTCTTTGTACTCGGAACTAGCATGGGGTTGTCCCGAAAAACAATGGTCCGTGAATGGATTATCTTAGCCCTATGTTTAGGGTTGGGAGCCCATGTGGCCTTGGGGTTTCTCTTGCATGGAGGGCAGAATTGGCCGATTGAATCGTATGGATACTATGGGATTTTTTTTGGTGTGTTTATCTATGTTGTAGTCCAGATTGGTCGATCGTTATGGTGGGTTAGGAAAGGAGTTCGGAGCACTCAGGGCTCATAAAAAGTCCATTCCACAAAAACATTTACGGTTTTTTGCAGAATTTAGGGGGGCTTGGCCTTTAGGTGGATGAAGAAAGATCAGATGTCTCTAAGATGATGCCTTCTTCAATAAGCATAACGGGAATTTGATCACGGATAGGGTAGGCTACTGTTCTATCTGTTCGAAGGAGTCCTCCATCGATTTGTTCAGTGACGGGTCGCCCTCCCTTAGTCTTCAATTCTCCTTTTGAAATCCGCGTATTCAGTCGTTCAACAGTCGTTTGGTCCAATAGACACACTTCTTGCTTGGTCTCCGGACAACAGAGAATTGCCAACAAATCAGCAGCAATCTCGCCTTTTCCTGTAGATGTGTTTTCAGGTCGCACTCTATGGCTCCTTTCAATACGTACCAATAAATTGACTCGCCTTTTTCATTAGAACAGTAGCATCCACCTTCGTTTGTAGCAAGAAATTCTCAGGAAATTCGGAATTGTAAGCACCGAGCAACCCTGCCGCAGGTGCTGCGGAGTGAGTAGGTTTTTGCTAGACTGTTCTCATTTCCAATGACCGACCTATTTTCATTTTATGAATGCACTTTCTGACCATACCTTCAAGCGGTATTTCCTCACTGGCTTATTTTTAATTATTCCGGCATGGGGAACGTTATTAATCCTCTATACGCTACTCGAAGCCTTAGAACATATGACGGTAGACATTGTGTGGGCTTTATATGGAGTGAGGGTTCCCGGGTCAGGTATTACCTTTTTTTGTCTTCTGGTCCTCTGGGTGGGCATGGGAACAACCCATTTACTTGGCCAGCAGATTCATCGAAAACTGGAAAATTCTTTAGAGCGGATTCCATTTGTGCGTAGTATTTACTATACCCTAAAAAGTATGGCGGATGTCATCAAGTTCCGTGATCGGTTTGGTCAAAGCAAGGTCGTCGCATTTCCGTTTCCTCGTGACGGGCTTTGGGCTTTAGGTTTTGACATGGGATTACCCCCACATAAGCTGCAAGTTGCTCCCGAAGGACCTCTCATGATGGTCTTTGTTCCAACAGCAATCCATCCCTTTACCGGCTATCTGGCCTTTGTCCCAGAAGGAAGCGTAAATCGAATTCAGTTGCGCCCGGAAGAGGCAATGAAAATGGAGTTTTCTGCGGGACTCTATCGCCCCCAACCGGGATGGTTGTCATCAGCAAATTTTGCGAAGAAGGATACTTAACCTGTCAGCAGAAATGAATAAACCATCCCCAGTCTTTATCAGGCGAGCAACTATGTCTGACCTGAGTTCTATTGTAAATTTCAACATGGCTTTAGCCAGGGAAACTGAAAAACGAACGTTGGATGTCCAGGTTCTTGAGTCGGGTGTAGAGGCACTTCTTAAAGATGCTGGTAAGGGATGGTATGCGGTTGCAGAAAAGTCTTTTCAGGGTGGCCGACTCATTGTAGTTGGGCAGATATTGATCACCTTTGAGTGGAGCGATTGGCGAAACGGGAATTTTTGGTGGCTTCAAAGTGTGTATGTGCATCCAGATCAGCGCCAACAGCACATCTTTCGGCAACTTTATGAGTACGTGGAAGGCCAAGCCCATTTAAACCGGGAGCCCATTTGCGGATATCGTCTCTATGTGGAAGAGAAAAATATTCAAGCCCACCAGGCTTATGCCCAGCTTGGATTTCAAGAAACTGCCTACCATATGTATGAGAAAGCATTTTCCTGGACCTACCCGTCATTTCCCCAATCAATCGTGTAAATGCATTTTCATTGTTATGGGCAACTGGGCTTGAGGATAGGTAAGACTGGCAATATGCGTTTGTTCAGATTGAGTCAGGTCGTAAAGACCTGCCTTTTTTGCATATTAGGGCTGAGCTGGGCATGGTTCCCTCCTACGGTATTGGCCAACCCTTCGGCCGCCCTGATGGAGTTAGAACCCCGTCCACATGTGAGAGATCTTGGGATTACCATCGGCCGGTATTCTCCAGGCGAAATGAATGCCATCACGGACGTCCAAGGGGTGAAAGTTGGGCATGTCACCATTTCTGAAGGCGAGGGGGCCTTGCAAGTCGGTCAAGGCCCTGTGCGTACTGGTGTGACCGTTATTATCCCGCGTGAAGATGTCTGGCATCACAAAGTTCCAGCTGGAGCGTTTGTCTTAAATGGGACAGGGGAAATGACCGGGTTAGCCTGGGTCGCGGAATCAGGCTTTTTAGAATATCCCATTGCGTTAACGAATACGCTGAATGTTCCTCGCGTGGCAGATGGCATCATGAGTTGGATGATCCAGCGTTATCCCGACATTGGGATATCTGATGATACGCTCACGCCTGTGGTAGCTGAATGCGACGATAGCCGACTGAATGATAGTCAGGGACGGCATGTGTCTCCGGAAAATGTGGTCCACGCCCTGGAGACTGCATCGATAGGTCCTGTTTCAGAGGGGTCGGTCGGGGCAGGCACGGGGATGGTGTCCTATCAATTTAAAGGTGGCATTGGTACCGCCTCTCGGGTGCTTCCTTCCGAAGAAGGAGGATATCGTGTCGGCGTATTGGTGAATGCCAACCATGGTCGTCGGCACGAATTCATGATTAGGGGAGTACCCGTGGGCCAAGTCTATGATACGGACCTGGCAACCGTTTCCCAACAAAACTCTCAAGAATCGACCATGGCGATTCATGGAGAAATCCCAGCACATTTCCCACAAAAACGACAGGACAGCGGATCCATCATTATCATCATTGCCACGGATGCTCCCCTCGATGCACGTCAACTGTCTAGGCTCTCGCGCCGGGCTACCATAGGATTGGCACGAACCGGGTCAATCTCCCATCATGGCAGTGGAGATTTTGTTTTGGCGTTTTCCACCGGCAATGTCATTCCTCATTATCCGAAAGAACGGACATTTTTTATGGCCCATCTTGCTGATACGCATATAAACCCCTTGTTTCAAGCCACCGTAGAGGCCACGGAGGAAGCCATTCTCAATGCTTTATTGCAAGCTACAACGGTTACGGGGAGAGATGGACGACGGTTTGAGGCGATCTCGATCGACCGACTCCGTTCGATTTTAAATGCTTATCGCCCCCCAACTCGGTAAGCGACTGACCTCTAGAGTGGATTTTCTTGGGTCTTGTCGGAACTGCCTGAAATGAGGGCGAAATTCACCAACCATTCTGCATGGACATCGTTTGGCGGGGATTGCTAGACTTAAATCCGAATTAATTACGATGCAGTGTCATGTTGCCCTTTCCCAAGAATCTCATCCTGAAGTGGCCGCTCATGCGGTGGCAGCATCAGTGCATGAGGCGTTAGGCGAAGCGGAGTGTCATCTCGCATTTGTCTTTTTCTCCCCCCATTTTTCCTCAGACATTCAGCGCATGGTCGAAATCATCCACGAAAACCTTCGTCCTCAGACATTGGTGGGGTGTATGGGGCAAGGAATAATCGGGACCGATCAAGAAATAGAAGAACATCCAGGTCTGGTGCTTTGGGGCCTGAGAAGCACCGACATGCGAGTGGTCCCATTCATGTTAACGCCGAAGATAGAAGGTGAGGTGGCTTCACTAGAGGGCTGGCCGGTTGGATTAGAATCCACGCCTCATCCTTACACGTTTTTCCTCTTTGCCGATCCGTTTTCCACCCCCATTGATGAATTATTGTCCCTGTTGGAGGAGCAGGCGCCTGGCTCGTCCGCGATTGGAGGAATTGCCAGTGGGGGCATGGATGTCGGGGAAAGCCGCCTGGTCTTTAATCGGGACATTATTAAATCAGGAGTGGTCGGAGTGGCTGTTCAGGGTGGAGTAGAAATCCGGACCGTGGTGTCCCAAGGGTGTCAACCTATTGGGGAACGTTACGTTGTGACCAAGGTCGATCAGAATGTCATTCAGGAGTTGGGAGGAATCCCCCCATTGGAACGGTTGGAATCCACTTTAAAAGCGTTGGATGAACACGAACAACAACAAGTGGCGCACGGGCTGCAAGTGGGCATTGCCATGGATGAACATCGACCGGAATTTGGTCAGGGGGACTTTTTGATCCGCGGCCTGTTAGGAGCCGATCGACAATCTGGGAGTCTCGCCATTGCGGATTTTGTCCAGGAGGGCCAGACGATTCAGTTCCATGTTCGGGATGCTCATGCAGCGAGTGAAGACTTCCACTTACTCTTATCGAAGGAGCGGGTGACTCATCCGGACAGTCCGCCTAAGGGCGCGTTGTTATTTAGTTGTAATGGGCGTGGTCGGCGATTTTTCGAAACTCCCCACCATGACGTGGCCACTCTGCAACACCAGATGGGGGCCATTCCGATAGCGGGGTTTTTTGCAGGTGGAGAAATTGGTCCTGTGAGCGGGAAGAATTTTTTGCATGGCTATACGGCCAGTCTGGCGCTGTTTTATGAGGAAGTGTCTCGGCCCTCAAAATGGACATGACATCGGATACGTTCAACACTAGCAAAGAGAGAGGTTCATGAAAAACGGTATGACGCTCCAATCAGGTCTTCGATTACCCATAATCATTATAGGGGCTTGGATCATTCTTCTCATCGTATTTGTTTTGAATCCCCTGTCCGGAAAAGCCGCGGAAGAATCGATGGTGACCACGACGTCTGGATTACAGTATGTCGATCTCGCTCTTGGCTCCGGGCGCCAAGCCCATGCAGGAGAAACCGCAATAGTCCATTACACGGGGACACTCACGGACGGAACAAAATTCGATAGCTCGAAAGATCGGAACGAACCATTTTCCTTTCGATTAGGAGCTGGCCGCGTGATTAAGGGGTGGGATGAGGGCGTCGAAGGTATGAAAATCGGTGGTATCCGCAAATTAGTCATTCCGCCTCAGTTGGGATACGGTTCCACAGGAGCCGGATCAGCTGTTCCCCCCAATGCAACCCTCATTTTTGAAGTCGAACTGCTCGACCTGCGTTGATGGACGAAACCCCGCTCGCTCACGCCCATCGTGCTCTCAATGCCAAGCTGGTGGATTTCGCCGGATGGCTCATGCCACTCCAATATACCGGTGTCCTTGAGGAGTACCACGCTGTCAGGAAAGCGGCCGGATTCTTTGATGTCAGTCACATGGGACGCATCGAGATATCAGGAGATCAGGCCGAAGCCTTTCTGCAATGGATCAGTACCAATGACGTGAGCCGTCTCCAGATAGGGCAGGCGCAATATGGCATGGTCTGCCAATCCTCAGGGGGCATTCTCGATGATGTGTTTGTTTATAAAACCGGGTCATCAACCTTTTTGGTTTGTGTCAACGCTTCCAATCGGGAAAAGGTACTTCAGTGGTTAATAAAGCACCAGCCGGAAAAATTTCCTGGAGCAATTATTCGTGATCGATCGGAAGAACTGGCCCAAATTGCGATCCAAGGTCCGGCATCAAAAGCCATCATGCAAAAACTGCTGGGGGCACAAATCGAAGCCCTGAAGCCCCGAAGGTGTTTGGCCCTGGAGGGCATGGAGTTTTCCGGTTTGGTGAGTCGGACGGGATATACCGGAGAGCTTGGATATGAGTGGTATGTGCCTGCGGCGCAAGCGTCCCTCGCGTGGGATCGATTACTGAAGGCCGGTGCGGAATTCAAAGCCAAGCCCGCAGGATTAGGGTCGCGAGATCTTTTGCGGTTGGACGTGGGCTACTTGCTGTATGGCAACGATATGGATGAGAACACCTCACCACTGGAGGCCAATGCCGAATGGGTGGTGGCCTGGGATAAAGGTGAGTTTCAAGGGCACCTCGCGTTAGGCAAGCAAAAAAAGGATGGCCTCACCCGTCAGCTTGCTGCATTTGAAATGGTGGAACGCGGCATTCCCCGCCACGATATGGTTATTTTCAGCGATGGGCAGTCGGTGGGCAGGGTCACCAGTGGAAATTTTTCACCAATTTTACAAAAAGGGATTGGCTTAGGATATGTGCCCCCTGCGTTGTGCAAAGAAGGAATGTTGCTTGAAATCGACATTCGTGGAAAACGGGTACAAGCCAAGATTGTCACACTTCCGTTTTACAAACGTCCAAAGTCCTAAAATTCGATTGTCTTAATCATGATGAGTGAGGCGGGAAATTTTTTGTCAACCGAACACATCTATGCGGGAAAAGTCTTAATACTCAACCGCGAAACTGTTGCATTGCCCAATGGGCAATCTACCGAGTTGGAAATCATCCGCCATCCTGGGGCCTCGGCCGTCGTGCCGATTAAAGGTGATGGTACCGTTCTACTTATTCGGCAATTCCGCCATGCGGCTGGGGGATTCATTTATGAAATCCCAGCAGGCAAACTTCATCCCCAGGAAGACCCCCGCCTCTGCGCTGCACGCGAGCTGGAGGAGGAGATTGGTTATCAGGCCGGTCAGTTGGAGTTGCTTACCAGTATTTGGACCGCTCCAGGATTTACGGACGAAGTCATCCATATCTATCGCGGAACGGATCTGAAGCCGGGCCGTCAACATTTGGACGAGGATGAAGTGTTGGAATTGGTGGAATGGCCGTTCGAAAAGGCGATGGCCGGTATTCAGGACGGCACTATTCGTGATGCCAAAACCATCATCGGTTTGCAGCTCGTATTTCTAGCCTCCCATTCTTAAGCGGGCTAGCCAATTTCAGATTGATCGGAGACGTCCAGACTCCTCGCATTGGGTACACCTGCCTCACAAGAGTAAGAAACCTTCCGTACGCTGTTTAATCCCGCAATTCAACTTTTCAAAAACCAGGCATTGATGTTTTGTCCCGATGTTAATAATCAGGGAAGAGACATAGGAGTTCGAAGGGCTCTATTTGTGAGAAAATCGAAAGGACTGCTTTGGTTGGGGGGTTGAATTGGTCATCCATCCATGACGCTTGACAAGGGTTGAGAAAGGATATCTGCATAGGCGCTGGTTAATTCCACCCGGCCCAAATGTGGGGCCGGCCGTTGATGACGGCTTTCGCACCTGAAAGCGGGAGGTTCACCCAAAATCGACATCAGGTGATTGGCTAATTCCACTCTTGAAACAGCCCTGGTGGCAGAGATATGCCGTATACCTGTCTCATTGCTCTGTGCGAATTTCATGACGCGTCTGGCTAGGTCCGTCACCCAGACCACGGAGCGAGATTCATCTTCAACAATGGTAATAGGAAGGTGTTGTTGAGTGCGGTAACGAAGCCAATCCAAATGACCGGTTCGCCCGTTCGGTGAAGGGCCAATCGCCAGGCCTGTGCGAATAACCAGCGACTGATGTCGTCCCAAGGCCAGCTTTTCTGCGTTGACACGCGTGTGGCCGTACACGCTAATAGGGCACGGGAGCGCATGTTCATCATACTCCCCATCCCCCCCAAAGACATGATCCGAGGACACATACACCAATCTGATATGGTCTGGCAGCTTCTCCACCACCCGGCGGAGATGTTGGACGTTGATCTCATGAGCCCAAGCGGGGTCGGCTTCACATTTCGACACATCACACACCGCATGGCAATACAACAGGACCTTCGACTGATGCTGGGCAAAGGTGCGTTCCAGCCAATCAGAATTTTCCAACTGGAGGACCGGCCATTCCCTGACTGATTCCGACGTATTGCCGGGGGAGATAAATGGGCGAACGTTTTCCGGAAATAATCTGGCCAGGTTGAACCCAAGAATGGAGGTCGCGCCGAAGAGGAGCGTGGATTGGGTCATGTGATCCGAATGGTTGAAATGATAGTGTGAATCATGAGGATGGTTATCTCCTTTATGTGCCACAATTTAAAATATCCAGCTTGCAATTGTGGATCCCTCTCCTTTCGTGACTTTTTTACTTCATGTGGATACATAAAGTTATAGCGAAGGACGAGCATATCTCTGGCTTTGAGTTTCACCTCATGGTTGGATGAGATGAAAAACTCCCCACTTTCATAGCCCTCGTTTAATACCACCTAATAAGGGCAATATGGGTATGCCTTATGGGCCAATGTCCGATTCCTGCCAATTTTCCGCCATTGGGAAACGCTTGAGCCATGGGTGGCATTCGGCGAGAGAAATCTATTTTCATTGCGCCATCGCTTTCTGAACAACCTTCCGTTCTTCCTGCCTCCAAAAATCCTCCAGGAAAAACACGAGATCCTCAGCAAACGAATAATGGTTTGGATGAAATTGAGAGAAATCATTTTTCATGCTTCAGGTGCAATCAAAAGTTAGGATTGGATGCAAAAAACTTGGAGACCTCTTTTAGCAAGTTTCTCATAGGGTATCAAATGAGAAATGATGGGCGTGTTCGGAAAAAGATATGGCTTAGGATTTCCCCTGCGGGAATGGCCTGTTCCCCCTTCCCATCACTTGAGTAGTCTCACCTTTTCTTAGGAAAAACATGTCGGCTTTAAGGACCATGATAAATATTACCTTAAGAGAACTTCATTCAGGATATTTTCTTCTGCAAATAACCAAAGGGATACGCTCCTTATCCATTTGGATATCTGAATCTGGATTATCCTCACTCTTAATGAGTAAACATGAGAGAGAGCATTAAGAAGATTTCACTTTTAATTTCAATGTATTACTTCAAAGGATTTTTTGAAAGCGCTGCACGGAGAGCTTGGCAATACTTTTGCTTATATAGGAGGTTGAGTCGAACAGGGACTAATCGATTTATGGCCTTCCTGTCAGGTAGCGCTTAATGAATCTGGAAACGAAAAGCGAGGTCTATCCCAAACACCTATGTTGCCATTCCATGGGTGTACCATATGAATAAACCAATTCTGTTAATCGATGACGACCGACCTTACAGGCAGGCCTTGCGTTTGTATTTGGAGCATCATGGGTTTACCTGTAAGGAAGCCGAGGATGGCCGGGAGGCCCTGGTTCTGTTTGATGGAGGATTTGATGTGGACCTCGTCTTATCAGATTATCATATGCCCGTTATCAATGGGCTCGATTTTTTCAAAGCCCTGTCCTACCGTGTGAAGGGGAAGGATGTTCGCGTCATACTCGTGAGTGGTAATATGACAAAAGAATTAGAAAAGGAAGCCAAGCAAGAAGGGGCTTTTGCGCTTCTGGCGAAACCGTACCATTTCCGGGAGCTTCTGGGGTTGGTGGTGTCCCGAGCCGACAAAAAATAGGCCCACATAGGCGTCCTGTTTATGACGGGGGTATAAAGTTTTTGACCCTGCAATTCGACAAAACCCTCAAAAGGAAATAAGCAATGTTGAGGGTCGGAAGGAAACGGTACCTAGGCGCTAGGGAGGAGGAGATGTGAAAGCGAGAATTTTACTCTTGGATGATGATTCCGAATTATGTGCAACTTTGCGAGTTCGGTTGATGATGGAAGGGTATGATGTTCGGACCGCCTCCGATGGCCGATTGGGATTGAGGTCCTATCATGAGAGCCCCGTTGATCTGGTTATTACAGATGTACTCATGCCTGAAATGGACGGCCTAGAAGTGATACGCGTACTTGCTGGGACACCCTCTCCTCCCTTAATTATTGCCATGTCGGGAGGTGGGGACCGTGATTTGGGATTTTTGGTAGAGGCGGCTGAGTTTGGTGCCACCCGTACACTCCCCAAACCCTTTCTCCTGGATGATCTGGTGAGCCTTGTGAAAGAACTGCTGAGTACCCTGCCCCATTCATCGGCATGAAGTTTTTGTTCAACTCCGATTGGCGATGTTTCCAAAGATCCAAAGAATCTGAAGCATGGCGCCCTCACCTACAGTGGTGGGAAAATCCGAACGATGAATGTTCCCTTACCTGAGGTGAGTAGGGGGAGGAGTGTGTGGTTGTATTGCTGAAACGTGGGTGATGAGTTAACAGTCCTAGCCCGTGATTTTTACCGTTACAGCTCTGTGGAATCCTGCAGATAGAAGGACTTTTCACATGACCGACAGCTCTTTTCCTGGGACTGTTGATAGAATGAAGTATGAAAAAATCCCTGTAAACTTTTAATTCCAGGATGCCGAATAGGAGGGTTGATGGCCACAGCAGATGACGGGAAAGGTATGTGGAAAGGACTGACTTCAGCCATCATATAACATGAGGACCTTGTAAGGTGGAGTCAGAGACGAGAACCCAGGTGATCGGTAGAATTATGGCGACCAGAGTCGTCACGATTGAGATGGATGATTCACTTGAGGTGGTCCGAGATATTTTCAAGAAAGTCCAATTTCATCATCTACTCGTCGTTGATAATCAAAAGCTGGTGGGAATCATTTCCGACCGGGATATGTTGAAAGCCGTCAGCCCGTTTGTCGGCACGATGTCGGAAACCACCCGGGATCGAGCGACCCTCAATAAACGTGCTCATCAAATCATGTCGCATCATCCGGTGACGATTTGTTTATCCTGTTCTTTGGAGGAAGCGGCTCAACTGATGTTAGCTCAAGGGGTCTCTTGCCTTCCGGTCACAACCAAGAATGGAGAGGTTCTGGGGATAGTGACTTGGAAGGATGTGTTGAGAGCCATTCTGGATTTCGATAAATTTACGGATGTTTTATAAGTATTTTCATGCCGGTTACGGTTTCTGGGCATGCCGCGTGTTTCTGCTTTGCCGGGTTTTTTAGACTTTCCACCTTCGGTATACTGCCCCTAGAATTTCCTGCATCATTTTGAATGTTGTTGACAAGGCAGGCAAGCCTGGGAATTACAGGTATGCCACGTCCTGCTGAAAGGGAGGAGAAATGGTCGATAAAAGCTTTATTCTTGAACTTGGCAAACTGTTGATCGGTGCTGCATGGGCTGACGGGACACTGTCACCCACCGAAGTGAACGGCTTAAAAGAACTGTTGTTTCAATTGCCGGATATTTCCGGAGAGGAATGGATGGAATTGGAACTGTATATGGCTTCCCCTGTGAGCGAGGAAGAACGGCAACGTCTCTTGAACCGTGTACTAGGACGTATGGGTTCGGAAGAGGATAAAGCCCTGGCTTTGGCGACACTTGGGAAGCTCGTGTCTTCTGATCCATCAGGAGGGGATCAACAAACAGAAGTGGTCCAACAGCTTAGGGCTGATCTTGAGGAGAGCAGTAGCGGGTTTTTAGAACATCTTCGACGACCATTTCGTCAAATGCTGAATCTGCGGGGGCAGCACTATACCGAGGAGCATGATCGTGAAAGTCGATTGGAAGATTTCATTAAGAACACCATTTATTTCCAGGTCACGATGGAATTACGAGACCGGGGTATTACCTTTGATCTCCCTGATGCCGAGATTCGCAAGCTGTGTCTTGCGGCGGGATTGATGGCACGAGTGGCCGGCGTTGATCATGTGGTGGATTCAGTAGAAACCACGGTCATGAGTGCCGTACTCAAACGTCACTGGGCATTAACAGACGAACATGCCCAACTGGTGGCGGAAATCAGTCATCACCGGATTTTTCGAGGGTTGGATAGCGTACGATTGGTGAAACGTTTTAAGGAATTAACGACGAGGATTGAACGGAAAGAGTTTCTCAATTGTTTATTTGAAGTGGC
>BQIZ01000092.1 GCA_021604365.1 Nitrospirales bacterium | reverse complement strand
TTCGGAAAATTAAGGAATAGGGTTTTCAAATAGGTGGGGATGGTCTTTGAGGAGTTGGGCTTTGAGCTCAGGGTCGAGTTGGGTGTGATAGAGGGTGTTGGCTTTGGCGAGGAGATCGATGGAGACGTTGGTCACGCCAAGAAGGTTGGCTTCTTGGATAATCGCTCCGGTGAGGGATGTATCCTGAAGGGATGCGCCTTGAAGATTGGCGCGGATCAATTTGGCCTCACGCAGGTCGGTGAGGTGCAATTTCGTTTTGAAAAGATTGGCGCCGGTGAAATTGGCCCATGGAAGTGAGGCCCGTGTGAGGTTGGCCCCTTCCAGATTGGCCTCTTCTAAATTACAGGCAATTAATCCCGTGCCGGAAAGGTCGACTCTGACCATGGTCGCATGGGAAAGATTCGCTTTTATGAAGTTGGCTTCCAGAATATCAGCTTCGGTGAGGATGGCCTCGGAGAGATTGGCTTCGGTTAAATTGGCATGAAAGAGATAGGCGTCTGAGAGGTCTGCCCCTTCCAGATTGGCCTGGCTTAAATCGAGCCCGGTAAAGTCATACCCGGAAAGATCGGCTCCGCTCAGATCGGGTTGAATCGTCTGATTTGTCCGTCGAAATTTGTTCCATTCCCCGACCCCTCCCTTGATGAGGCGTTCAACATGTTCAGGATTGGCCATGAGGAGAGTGTCGGGATTGAAGGAAGAACCGGATCGCCTGGCTGAAGGTGGTGGGTTTTTGGTTGTTTACCGTTTTTTGAGGTACTTGAGGAATTCCGAATCCGGAGAGAGCACCAACGTGGTATTGTCCGCAAAAGTTTTCTTATAGGCTTCCATGGTTCGGATGAATTCAAAAAATTCCGGGCCTTGTTGGTATGCCGTCGCATAGATTTTATAAGCTTTGGCTTCCCCGTCTCCACGAATTTCCTGGGCGGTTTTATAGGCCTCCGCCAAAATAATTTGCTTGTCTTTTTCGGCTTCGGATCGAATTTTTTGCGCTTCTTCCTCACCTTCAGCCCGATATTGCTTGGCCTGCCGTTCCCGTTCGGCCTGCATCCGTTGGAAAATAGCCTTTTCATTTTGCTCCGGCAAATCAGCCCGCTTGATCCGTACATCCAAAACTTCCAGCCCGTAGGCCGAGGCTTTTTCGTTGGAACGATCCGACACGACCTTCATGATCAATGCACGGTTTGCGGAAACGATTTCCGTTAGTTCATGCCGGCCCAACTCCACACGCAATTCCGAGTAAATGATATCGTCAAGGCGCTGGAGGGCTCCTCGTTGTGTCTGAAATGCCTGATAGACTTTTAAGGGATCCACTATGCGCCATTTGGCGAAATTGTCGATCACCATAGACTTCTTGTCACTGGTAATGACATCTCGTACGGGAGCGTCATAGTCCAAATAGCGCTTATCAAAAAAGGTGACTTGATGATAAAAGGGAATTTTAAACTTCAACCCTGGTTCCGTGATGGTTTGGACAGGTTTTCCTAATGCGACCACAATAGCCGTTTCGGTTAAGTCGACCACAAAAAATGGAGAAAGACCTAAGACCAAAAGCAGTCCGAAAACTAAGATAACACCCATGAGGAGATTTTGTTTCATCGGGAGTCACCCCCTTGCGTGTTTGTTGCTCCGCGCGAGCGGGATTGGCGGTCTAACGGAAGAAAGGGGAGGGCGTTGCCGGCCGCCTTAGAGTCCAGAATGATTTTTTCCGTGTTCGCCATGACTTCTTCCATCGTTTCAATGTATACCCGTTTACTGATGACATCCTTGGCCAGTTTGTATTCTTTTAAAGTCTGGAGGAAGTGATTGGCTTCTCCCTCCGCACGTGCAATGCGTGACTGTGCGCTCCCTTTGGCCTGGTTGATGCCTTGAGCCGCTTCCCCTTTGGCTCTGGGGATTAGATCGTTTCGGTAGCCGTGAGACTGGTTAATGAGTTTTTCTCGGTCTTCCTTGGCGCTGGCGACATCTTTGAAAGCCGCGGCGACGGCATCAGGAGGATTCACATCCTGAAGTTGGATTGTGGCCACTTGTACGCCAGCCAGGTACTGATCGAGGATGCCTTGAAGCAGGTCTTGAGCTTCCTGTTGAATCTGGGCTTTGCCGATCGTTAATGCTTCATCAATTTTACTTTTGCCGATGACTTCCCTCATGGCTGCTTCAGCGGCATTGTGAATCGTGGATTCCACGTCGGCGACTTTATATAAATAATTTTTAGCTTCTTTGATTTTATATTGGACGATGAACTCGAGAGACAGAATATTCATGTCACCGGTCAACATGAGGGCTTCTCTGGGAACGAATTGGGTGCGTCCGCGGTCTTCGCGGAATCCCACCTCCACTCGATGGAGTTTTTCAACCTTAGGTGTGTCAACTGTTTCTACAAATGGAATCTTGAAATGTGGGCCGGACTCAACCTCGCGAACAATATCGCCAAACCGTTTCACCAGACCTTGCTCGTCCGGTGCCACAATAAACACCGATTGCCAGAGAGCCAGGACTGCTAAGACGATGTAAATGATTGATTTGAAACCCCGACCCGGCACGAGTCGAGTGAATTGTTCCTGTGCTTTCCGAAGCGCTTCATCGAGGGGGTCTTGACCACTTCCTCCCCACGGATCTTTAGGTTCCCATGCCATACGTTAGTCCTATATTGAGTTACAAACTTGATGAGCGAGGTGCTTACTGTAGTTACGTGGGCCACGGTAACAGAAATTTTTGAATGGGGCAATAAAAGATCAATGAATACTATTCCACACAGGCAGGGAGTGCCGTGTGGCAATACTCTTTCTGCAATGGATGTGTTCTATTTGCTATTTTAGTAAGTGGGCCTAGTCAGGTATTTGGCCTTGGCCCAAGAAGAAAAAATTCCTAATCCTATGGGTAGCAAAAAATAGGAAAAATCTATGGCCGAACCTTTTTTCCATGAGATGTGGGGAGAATGGAGGATGGATTGAACGGTGAAAGACCTCTCCGTAGTCGGTTTGAGGGAGTTCCCTACGGGCTCATAAATAGGTGATGTCGACTCAATCGCCGCAGAAGGCTTGGTGGTATGGCAACAAGGAAATAAGTGGTATTTTTTTTGGAGGGATGTTTATGACGACAGGGAGAAGAGTATTAGTTGCCTGTTTGATGCTTTTGGAGTTTTGGGGGTGAGCTGAGCTTTTTCAGTGCCTGTCGTTCCTGCCCTAGAGGACCCGTCCCCTGGCCCTTACCAAGGGATTAGAATTGAAGAAGTACAGGGAGGAATGTTTGTGGTAGATAGGGCGTCAGCTAAGGGAAAGCTTTGTGGGATCACTCCAGTCTGAAGTACACGCTGGAATAATTGAGTAAGGCAGAGAAAATGTCCCTTGGGGAATGTGGAGAGACGTTTTTTGATTGACCGACAGCGCTGACAATGAAATCAAAATTTCAAGCTAGGACATCCTCGCAATTACCTCATCGGCATTTGATGCTGCATAAGCCTTACGGAGTTCTGTCAAAATTTACCGATTCCGAAGGACGTCCGACGTTAGCCGACTATGTGAATGAGTTACGGGTGTATCCGGCCGGACGATTGGATATGGATAGTGAAGGCCTGCTTCTGCTGACTTCCGATGGAGATCTGGCTCATCGTTTGACCTCGCCATTTCAGAAGGTTTCCAAAACCTATTTGGTGCAAGTGGAACGTGTTCCAGATGAATCAGCACTCGTGGAGCTTCGGGAAGGCGTCATGGTCAAAGGTAAGCGGACCCGGCCGGCTAAAGTTCAGCTTCTTCACGCTGAGCCGGACGTCTATCCTCGCCCCGTCCCCATTCGTTTTCGCAAATCCGTTCCCACGGTATGGTTGCGTATGGAAATTCAAGAAGGCATGAACAGGCAGATTCGGCATATGACTGCACAAGTCGGACACTCGTGTCTCAGAATCATTCGTGTCGCCATCGGGCCGATTCGGTTGGGCTCTCTTTCGCCTGGACAATGGAGGGAGCTGCGAACAGGAGAATTGCGCGGGTTGTCCTAGGGCTTTCTGAATCGCGTGTGTGGACAGGAACAAGCCATTCGGATGAAATAATTAGCAAGAGCCGGAAGCACCCCTCATATTTAACCTTGATGAGGGTGTTGGTGTCGATAAAATGGGTATTAGGGTTTTTACCTTGAACATTGTTACGCAGACAGGTAAAATTCACCGCTCGTCATCAATGGACATGCGTTGATGGCCGACGGAATAGCGGCATGACACATTTTTGAATCAGGCCGATGTCATGATCGTGTCTGGTCGGTCTAGGGCAATCCCTCGCACGCTGTTTTGTCTCCCAGCTGGAACGACATAAGGAAGTGGATTCGAGAATGGAGCATTTCTCTGTGAACAATTGGAGGGTCGGTTCTTAGGTTGTGACGTATGGTCTTAGCCCATACCCGGAATTCACCGGTCCCATTCTGTCGTTCCTGTTGAGATGGTGCTAACAATGTACTTCTGGTCACTTACATAAGAATGGAGATATTCCCACCATGTCGGTAACTATTATTCTGGCTCTGTCCGTTCTTGGATTAGCTATCGCGTATTACTATTCTTCATCGGTTTTGAAGATCCCCATTGATATGGGTGTCGAGGATTCAGAAACCCGGAAGCGTCTGGCGAAAATCCATTCCGCTATTGCCACCGGGGCCATGGCATTCCTGAAGCAGGAATACAAAATTATGGCCATTTTTATGGTGGTCTTTGCGGCAATCATTGCGGTGCTCATTGATGACCACCATACGGACTATGTGAATGAAGGGCTGTATACCGCTATTGCCTTTATCTTTGGCGCCATCATTTCGATTGCCTCCGGTTTTATCGGTATGAAGATTGCGACACAAGGCAATGTGCGGACGACGGTTTCTGCCAATCAATCTCTCTCCACCGCATTTAATGTCGCGCTGCATTCCGGAGCTGTGATGGGCTTTGCGTTGGTCGGCTTGGCGGCCTTAGGACTGTTAATTATCTATCTTGGCCTCAAAAGTATCATGCCGGCTCAACTCCCGACGCACATTCTGATGGAGGTGATTGCCGGCTTCGGCCTCGGGGGATCGTCCATCGCGTTATTTGCGCGGGTGGGTGGAGGAATTTTCACAAAAGCCGCTGATGTCGGGGCCGATTTGGTCGGAAAAGTTGAAGCGGGGATTCCGGAAGATGACCCGCGTAATCCTGCGGTGATTGCCGATAACGTAGGCGATAACGTGGGTGACGTGGCCGGAATGGGAGCTGACCTATTTGGTTCCTGCGCGGAAAGTACCTGCGCCGCCATGGTCATTAGTGCGGTCGCCTTTTCCGGGATGGTGGATGCGTTGTTGTATCCAATCCTTATTTCTGCCATCGGCATCCCAGTGAGTCTTCTCACTCTGTTGATGGTCAAGGTCACTTCCGAGGATCAGGTTGGCCCGGCCCTGAAAAAAATGCTGATCATCTCCAGTGCGCTGATGGCGGTGGTGATGTTGTTTGTGACCAAGGCCATGCTCCCGGATACTTTTGAAATTAATGGGCAGGCGTATACAGATTTAGGGGTGTATTTTTGCTTCCTGACAGGCCTCGTTGCCGGGCTTGCCGTGGGATTGATGACTGAATACTACACTTCCCATGACTATAAGCCGGTGCGGGAAGTGGCAAAATCATGTGAGACTGGTGCAGCCACAAATATTATTTTTGGACTGGCTCTCGGCTATCAGAGTGCCGTGGGCCCTTATCTCGCTATTGGTCTCGCCATCTATATCCCGTGGATGTTAGCCGGCATGTATGGGGTGGCCATTGCCTCTCTTGGTATGTTGGGAACACTGGTGATTGCACTTACGATCGATGCCTATGGACCGGTTTCTGATAATGCCGGGGGTATCGCTGAAATGGCCGGTATGCCGGAACATGTCCGTAAACGGACGGATGTGCTGGATGCTGCCGGAAATACGACTGCCGCCATTGGGAAGGGCTTTGCCATCGGTGCGGCTATTCTGACGTCATTGGCCCTGTTCGCGGCGTTCCTCACCAGGGCGGACTTGCTGCTCAAGGAACAACATGGACAGGATTTTGATCTGTTAGGCAGTATTAATTTGCTGGATCCCCTGGTGTTTACCGGGCTGTTTATCGGGGCCGTGTTGCCCGCCTATTTTTCCGCCATGACGATGAAATCGGTGGGGTCGGCGGCTTATAAGATGATTGAAGAAGTCCGACGTCAGTTCCGCACAATTCCCGGACTCATGGAAGGGAAAGCCGAGGCGGATTATGAACAATGTGTCGCTATTTCAACTCAAGCGGCTTTAAAAGAAATGATTGCACCGGGCATTCTGATTATGGGAACACCCCTGATCACCGGATTCCTGTTTGGCATTCAAGCGGTGGCTGGGGTGCTTGCGGGTTCCCTTGTCGCCGGGGGTGTCATCGCCATTTCCTCATCGAATAGTGGTGGTGCTTGGGATAATGCGAAGAAATTTATTGAGGCAGGAAATCTTGGTGGGAAGGGTACCGACACCCATAAGGCCGCAGTAGTTGGTGATACCGTTGGTGATCCCCTTAAAGATACCTCTGGGCCGTCGTTGAATATCCTGATCAAACTTTCAGCTATTTTGTCACTGGTGTTTGTGCCATTTTTTGTCCAGTACGGTGGGCTATTGATAAAGTAATATCTGCAGACCATAGGCGCCCAACAAGTCCTGAGCTTTCTTCTGTTTGGTTGGGCTGAATTCCGTGGTCCTTCGGTTAATGGGTGCTGCAGAGGGTGTTTTCATTTTAAGTGATATAGTGAGACCGGTTATCGCCTTATATGTTGTATTCATGCCTATGTTGATGTTGTATTTTTCATTATTCCAATCCTTGTGGAATTTTCATCTCTCTTTTTATCCTCCTTTTTTCTCCCTTGCCGTGGTTGGCCAAGCTGGTCATTTCATCGGTTATTCCCCTAATTTTTTTCGGTCTCATTACAACAAAAATTGATGTTCTGAAATTTTCACGTGCGGAATCGCCAGTTTGGTGAAATGAGAATAGCCCAGAGGCGCTTGGGTTTTTCTCATTCACGGTTGCTCCGGTTCGTATTGATTTGAGGGAAAACGCATTCAGGGGGAGGCGGTGATCTCTCTCCATTGGTATGCGTCCTGACTGGTCTGGTAGACAGGTTTCCTAACGGACTGAGATGGCTGCTTGAAAAGGGAGTACTTGGAATGGAATCACCCAACCAACTAGATGATTTTTCTTTTCAGAGAAAGAGAAGGCCTGAGGCCATTGCTTCCGCGGAAGTGGATCTGTTGTTGCGGGTGATCTCCCAAGATCTTTCTGCTCCAATGGCAACTATTCAGGATACCTGTCGGCAACTCACCATGGTGTGCAAACGGATGAATGAATCATTTGAGGATGAGGCCTCATTCGGTAATGCACGAAGTCCATTCGAGCCTTTGGTCACAAAAGAAATCCCCGAGGCCGTACAGCGTATACGAGGTGAGGTGGATCATATGCGTTGCCTCACGTCCGGACTTCTCCAATTTATCCGGCTTGGGCAGATTGTCCTCCAGTGGGAGGGCCTGGATGTGAATCAGCTTGTGATGGGAATCGTGACTTCCATGGAGAGGAAACTCAAAATCAAGGAAGTCGTGGTTCGTATTGAGGATCTTCCAGATTGTATGGGTGATGAGGTGTTGGTGAATCAAGTTTTTGCGAATCTGCTTGATAATGCCCAGAAATATCTCGATCCGGCCCGTCCGGGAGAAATTAAAATCTCCGGTAAAACGATGCATGGATGGTCGGTCTATTCTGTTGGGGATAACGGAATCGGGGTTGCGGGAGACCATCATGCCGGAATTTTTGAGGCATTCTCGCATCCGGTCGTGGAGCCGGGAGGTCGTCAAGGGGTTGGTTTGGCTATTGTGCGTCGGATCATTGATCGGCATCAAGGAAATATTGAAGTCGAATCGACTCCGGGGCAAGGCTCGACCTTTCGGGTGTACTTTCCTCGGGCGATCATTGCTGAGGAGGGAGGAGGGAAAGAAGAATGAATCGAAGGAAATAAAAACGTGTTATTCCCAATCGGGCCAATTGAACTTGACCATCTTCACTCGATCAGCCACCACTGGCAGGGGCCTTTGCTTGCTTGGCATGATTTCATGACGATGTCGTCAGTCACTGGGTGCATCTGAGATTTTCTTTCGTTACTCCATGAATGGGACTGTTGAATATTGTAAAAATTTCGCCACTTCATCAGCTTAGAAGTCAGCGAGGCTCACCAGAAAAAATAGTGGAGCGTTCAAAAAGGCCCGTCCAGTTCTGCCCTGAGGCCTCCCGAAGGGAGCCAAAGGGCGAGAACGCCGCTGGCGGAATTTTTCAACACTTCCTGAATCGACGCATTTGTTGATGGGGCGTATGAGCCATTTTTGTGGGCTATGACCTCTTGCACGGCAGAGAGGCTCTCCGGTCTGAAGCTTGTGGTGAATGGTAAAGTAAGGCGCGTCCCTTGCGGCAGTCGGGAAAGTTCGGAGACAGGCAGCAGGAAAGAAAAGGTCATTGCTGGCAGCCGAAACCGATATTGTGGTTGTTGAGGTCAGAAGTGAGCCTCATTGAAAATTTCTTACCGATGACGCCGCGATTGGTTCAAGCGCCGAAGGCGTGTTTGTTCTGTCCTGCTGGGTTTTTTAACCGGCCTGGTATTCTTTTGGTTCTTCCAACCTAACCCTCGCAAAATCCGACTCACATGGTCGGGGTGATATTTCACTCCGAAGTATCGTCGAATCATCCGACCAATAAGACGACAGGTCCATTGATCAGCCCGCATCCTGGCGGCTCGTGGTCCTCGTTGGAGAATCTGGAGGAGATGTTGGCGTTGTTTGGGCGAAAGACGGGATGGACGACCGGTATGGGGCTTGGAGTTCAAGGCATTTTTCCCGCCTTGTTCGAGTGCATCTTTCCATCGCTTGACAGAAGATGGCGCTGCCCCGATTGTTCGAGCAACCTCACGAATGCCTCGCCCTTTGGCCAACAGTCTGGCAGCCATTCGGCGCCTGGCTTCTAGTTTTTCTGCACTACCCTTTGGCCTCATGAATCCACTTCTCGGATTTCTCAATGCGACTCTTGAGGGAATATGTGCATCATCCCGAAAAAGGTCAGAGGTGGGATGCCTGGAAAAAATTCCGGAAGGGGAGGCTATGATGACAGGAAAATTTCCCCAATTCAAAACGTGAGGAAAGTCAACCACATGCCTAACACAAAAGGAGTGGAGCAGATACTATTCAGAGAGAAGGAGCGGATATTCCCATATTGCTGCTGTTCGCAAGGTACGCGCCTGCATCGGCCATTTCTTGTAGAGGGTTCAGGGAATCATTTTGTTTGGGGATGCCCCCTTTCGTGGCATCAGTGAGCAGGACGACTCGAAGCCCGCGTTGACAGCCATCGAGCACCGTGTGTTTGACGCAATGTTCGGTAGGTAAGCCCAGCACATACAATGTTTGAATGTTGAGATCTTCCAGCCGGTCGGCCAGACTTGTACCATCAAAACCCGATTTCGAATCTTTCTTCGGATCGGTTCCTTTAGAAATGACCATCATCCCGGGAGGAAGGACTAAGTCGGAATGAAATTGAGCTCCGCGTGACCCTTGAACTCCATGAGTCGGCCAAGGCCCCTGTTCTTCGGTGAAGGAGCTGTGATTGGCCGGGTGCCAATCTCTGGTCGCCAATATGGGCCAGCCTTGACGGCTGAAGTGCTTGATGTAGGCGTTGATGAGAGGGATGAGGCTATCTGCCTCGGGGACAGCCAGTGCCCCACCCGGAAAGAAGTCATTTTGTAAGTCGACTAAGAGGAGCGCGGAATATTGGTCTGGTTGGGGAGCGGTCGAGGTTTGGATATGTGAGGAATCTGATGGGGAGACATGCTTGGAAAGTTTCATGTTCGTTATGCCAGAATTTCTGTCCCGATGCCTTTGTCGGTGAAAATTTCGAGTAACACCGCATGAGGCACGCGTCCATCAATAATGTGCGCCTTGCGGACGCCTCCCTGAAGTGCGGTTAAACAGGCATGAACTTTGGGGAGCATGCCTGCACTGATGACCTGTTTTTTGACCATTCGTTCCATGTCTTTTTTTGAGAGAGTGGAGACGTGCCGATTATTGACATCACGAATGCCTTTGACATCGCTTAGGACCAGTAATTTTTCGGCTTTAACCGCTGCAGCTACGCTGCCTGCTACCAGATCGGCATTGATGTTTTGGGTTTTCCATTTGGCGTCCACTCCAATTGGCGCAATGACCGGAATGAAATTGGCCTCTTGAAGGGTATGGAGCAAGGCGGTCTCGACATGACTGACTTGGCCGACAAGGCCGTAGTCTTCGGGATGCAACACGTCGGTCGACCCGCTGTAGGTGTGAATAAGACTTTTGGGATTAAATGGTTTCGTGGTCAGGAGGCGACCATCTTTTCCGGTGAGTCCTACAGCTTTGGCGCCATGCTGATTCAATAACGATACGATTTCCTTGTTGATTTTTCCACCCAGGACCATTTCAACCACGTCCATGGTTGGCTGATCCGTGACCCGAACGCCATGCAGAAATTTTGCTTCAATGCCGAATTTGTCCAGCATGTCGTTAATTTGTGGCCCACCGCCATGCACGATGATCGGTTGCAATCCGACATATTTTAATAAGACGACATCTTCGGCGAATCCTTCCTTGAGTTCTTCATGGACCATGGCGCTTCCGCCGTATTTGATGACCACGGTTTTTCCGGCCAATGTCCGAATATATGGAAGCGCTTCAATTAGAATGTCGGCTTTTTTAATCAGTTTGATCATGCAACCTACTCATGGGTACAGGGTTTCGTGGAGATGGTAGAGGTGAAAAGGAAATATGGTCATAGTAGCAAAGGGGATGATTTTAAAGAATAAACCGGCTGAGATCTTCGTCCTTCACGATACTTTGGAGGTGGTCTCGAACGTACTGCGCGTTGATGACGACCTCTTTTTTCTGAAGATCCTGTGCTTCAAACGAGACATCTTCCAATAACCGTTCCACGATGGTGAAGAGCCGTCGTGCGCCGATGTTTTCGGTTCGTTCATTCACCTGCACGGCAGTGGCTGCAATTTCTTCGATCCCGTCTTTAGTGAATTCCAACGCGATGCCTTCTGTGCTTAGCAATGCGTGATATTGTTTGACCAGGGCATTTCTGGGTTCGGTTAAAATGCGGATGAGATCATCCTTTGTGAGGGGCTCCAGTTCAACCCGGATGGGAAACCGACCTTGTAATTCCGGAATCAAGTCCGAGGGTTTGGCCACGTGAAATGCTCCGGCGGCAATAAATAAAATATGGTCGGTTTTGACCGGGCCGTGTTTGGTATTGACCGTCGATCCTTCCACGATCGGTAGGAGGTCCCGCTGGACTCCTTCCCGGGAAATGTCAGGGCCTGCGTTTTTCTCTCGCCCGGCAATTTTGTCAATCTCGTCGAGGAAGACGATACCCGATTGTTCCGTGCGGGTAATGGCTTCTTTGGTCACTTCTTCCATGTCAATGAGTTTTTGCGCTTCTTCTTGGGCCATGAATTTTAGCGCTTCTGAGACTTTCATTCGACGATTTTTCTTTTTACCCGGCATCATGCCGCCTAGCATATCTCGAAGGTTGTGCTCAAGATCTTCCATCCCCCCGATATTGGAAATGATTCCAACCGGAAGTCCTCCTCGTTCTTTGATTTCTATTTCCACCATCCGGTTATCCAGTTTCCCCTCGCGTAGCTGAAGGCGAAGTTTTGAGCGGGTGGATTCCTGTTGGTCCTGTTTCTGTTGTGGGGGAGCCTCGGCTGACTCTTCGTTGGTCTCAAGCGTAGAACTGGGCGGCGAAGGCGGAAGCAGCATATCTAAAACGCGCTCTTCGGCCATGTCTTCAGCCTTCTTTTGGACTTTTTCCAGGTAAGCCGTTTTGACCATATTAATGGATAAATCTGTGAGATCACGAATCAGAGATTCCACGTCCCTGCCGACGTATCCCACCTCGGTAAATTTGGAGGCCTCAACTTTAATGAATGGCGCATCTGCTAATTTTGAGACCCGTCGGGAAATTTCGGTTTTCCCGACACCTGTTGGGCCAATCATGATGATATTTTTAGGGACAATTTCATCACGGAGTTCCGGGCTGAGCTGTTGGCGTCGCCAGCGGTTTCGTAACGCGATGGCGACCATGCGTTTGGCGTCCCGTTGTCCAATGACATAGCGGTCTAATTCCTCCACAATCTGGCGTGGAGTGAGGGAGTCTAAATTTTTGGGTGTTGGTGAAGTCTTTTGTTCCATACGTTATGACGATAACTCCTCAATAACAATGTGATGGTTGGTATAAATGTCGATTCCGGCGGCAATTTGCATGCTTTGTTCGACAACCTGGGACGGCTGCAGTTCGGTGTGAGCCAGGAGGGCGCGAGCAGCAGATAACGCGTAAGGTCCCCCTGATCCAATGGCCAAAATCCCGTCTTCCGGTTCAACCACATCACCTGTGCCGGTAATAAGAAATGAATGCTCGCGGTCGGCCACCGCTAAAAGCGCTTCCAATCGTCGAAGGACCCGGTCGGTTCGCCAATCCTTCGCCAGTTCAACGGCGGCTCGTGTCAGATTCCCTCGATACTCTTCCAGCTTTGCGTCAAATTTTTCAAATAAGGTAAACGCATCCGCGGTGGCCCCGGCAAAGCCGGTAAGCACCTTGTCTTGATGCATTTTCCGGAGTTTCTTGGCGTTACTTTTCATTATGGTGCTGCCGACGGTGACTTGGCCATCACAGCCCATGGCCACTGTAGGCCCCTTGCGTACGCACAGAATCGTCGTGGATCGAATCTTCATTGTTTGAGAGGGTCTCCTTCCGGGGGTATGGAGTGAGAAGAGCCGGATCGGGGGTGTGCCCGGTCATAAACGGCCATGAGTTGGTCAGTTGCCACATGGGTGTATTTTTGGGTTGTGGCGAGCGAGGCATGGCCCAAGAGTTCCTGGATGGCCCGCAGGTCGGCTCCTTCATCGAGGAGGTGGGTGGCAAAGGAATGGCGCAGAGTATGGGGAGTGACCGTCTTATGGAAACGGTGTTCGGTCTCTTGCTTCATCATGCGTTCCACGCTTCGAGCGGTTAATCGTCCTCCTCGAGCATTAAGAAAAAGGGGTTGAGATCCTGAGCAGGGTACGAGTGGAGCTGATGATCCGGTTCGTACAACCTTGTTCTTGTGGGGCAGATGACGTTGGTATTCCAAGATGACTTCAGCCGCTACTGTGCCAATAGGCACCATCCGCTCTTTTTTCCCTTTCCCACGCAGTCGGATCGATCTGGTTTCTAGATCCACATCTCCCCAATTTAACCCGACCAGTTCTGATACCCGGGCCCCGCTTGCATACAACGTTTCTAGAATGGCGTGGTTTCTCAACTCAATCCATCTCTGGGATGCTGACGCGTCTAACAGGGTATTGGCTTCGTCCTTGGTGAGGACTGTGGGAAGACGTGTTCCTTGTCGAGGTGAACGAACGATCAATGCTGGATTACGCGTTACCCGTCCATCTTCAACTAAAAAACGGAAAAAGCTTTTGAGGCATGCCAGTTTTCTGGCAAGTGAGGGCTTTTTTAACCCTTGATCGCTGAGGCTCTTGAGAAAGGATCGAATATGGAGTGAGTCGATTGCACCAGGCTGTGAAAGGTCATTCACTGTAAGTGTGTGTCGAATGTGCGCCATGAATTGTTTGAGGTCGGACTGATAGCTTCGGCTTGTTTCAGGCGAAACTCCCCGTTCCAATTGAAGATACATTACGAAAGCTCGGATTGCGTCATCCATGCTTTGAAATGGCTAGTGGCCCGTTCTTGGATGAGTTGTCGTTTCTTCTGTTTGTCTCGCACCGGTGTATCAAGTGGCGGGTATAGTCCAAAGTTGGAATTAATCGGTTGAAAGTGCTTGGGCTCACAGGTCGTAATGTAATGGAGCAGGGCTCCATGGGCGGTAGAGGGTGGTGGGGTGACCGGTGAACGGCCTGATAGGATGCGAGCGGCATTGATTCCGGCTATCCCTCCACTGGCTGCAGCCTCTATATAACCTTCTACTCCAACCAATTGTCCGGCAAAAAAGATGCGAGGCTGTTTTTTTACTTGCAAGGTGTTTTGTAAGAGGATGGGTGCATTGATGTATGTATTTCGGTGAATGCTTCCACATCGTAAAAATTCTGCCTGTTCCAAGCCCGGGATCATTCTGAAGATTCGGCGTTGCTCCGGGTAGGTGAGTTTGGTCTGAAATCCTACCAGATTGTAGCAGGAGCGATAAGCGTTTTCTGGACGTAATTGTAGCACAGCATAGGGTCGTTGGCCGGTTTTGGGATCAATTAACCCCACAGGTTTGAGGGGCCCAAACAATAAGGTTTGCCGACCACGGTCGGCCATGACCTCAATCGGGAGACACCCTTCAAAATACGGCACGTTCTCGAAAGACTTGGGCTGGACACGTTCAGCTTCGATCAATGCATTATAAAAGGCGTTATAGGTTTCTTCGTCCATAGGACAATTCACGTAATCCGCCGTGCCTTTTTCATATCGTGATGCCAGAAACGTCCGGTCTGTGTTAAGGGAATCGGCATCCACGATTGGTGAAATGGCGTCGAAAAAAAACAGGTTTTTCGATTGGGTGAACTGGATGATTGCCTCAGACAATTTTGGTGAGGTCAAGGGGCCGGTAGCAATTATGCACAGCGCATCCTCGGGAATTTCATGGATCTCTTCTCGAAGAATTTTGATATTCGGGTGTTCGGCTAATGCCTGGGTCACCTTGGAGGCAAATTGGTCTCTATCTACCGCTAATGCCGTCCCTGCCGGGATTCGCACCTCGTCAGCAATTCGGATGATCAAGGAATGCAAT
>BQIZ01000091.1 GCA_021604365.1 Nitrospirales bacterium | reverse complement strand
CTGGGACGATCACAAGATTTTCGTGAACATCTGCATATCCATGAAGTTATGGTCGAAGGAGTTGAGGGGCGTCGCCGTGCCTCATTTGATGAGGATGCGGGGTGGTGGCAACGATTGCGCATTGCCACCCAGGATGACGGCTCCTTGAAATTTGAAGCCCTCACCAATCGTGCGCGGGCGGAAACCTATTTGCACCCGGCACAACGCAAACTCATTGAACGGTTTTTAGAACGAGCCATGGCTAGCACCCAGAATGATCTGGAATTATCCAGCACCCTGTTTGAGCTCATCATTCCGAATCGGATGAAAGAATATGCTCCGGACCGTCGAAGTATGGTGCTGGTGTTGGATGAGAAGTCGGCCGCCTATCCTTGGGAACTATTACACAATCGGTTTGATCCCAACTCGCGTCCGCTCGCTGTGGAAGCCGGGATGGTGCGGCAAATGGCGGTTCCACAATTTCGTGAAAAAGTTCTCCATGGAACAGCTCTCAATGCGCTCGTCATTGGGGACCCCACCAGTCACGAATCTTCAGGAAAATTTTCTCCCTTGCCGGGTGCCGCGGCCGAAGCGCGGGAAGTGGCGCAACTCATTCGTCACCAGGAGTACCGTGATGTCGTGGAACTCGTGGAGGGTGAAGCGACACCGGATGCGATTCTGACTGCCCTGTATCAACAGCCCTATCGAATTGTGCATTGTGCGGCGCATGGCGTCTTTGAATTTCCATTAGAAGAGGAGGCTGCCAAGTCCGGAGCGACAGTCACCAAAACGGAATCTTATATGAAACCTAAAACGGTCACGGGGATGGTCTTAGGGGAAGGCCTGTTTTTAACCCCGGCCGAAATTGATCAAATGCGGTATGTGCCCGAATTGGTATTTTTGAATTGCTGCCATCTGGGACAAACCAAAGGCAGTGCTGAACAATCGAACATTCCGTTTCATCAACTCGCCTCAAACCTGGGGACTCAGCTGATTTGTATGGGTGTGCGGGCGGTGGTGGCAGCCGGTTGGGCCGTGGACGACCTTGCCGCCAAAACCTTTGCCAAGAAATTTTATGAAGAGATGTTTCAAAATCGAACATTCGGTGATGCCGTGCGGCTGGCGCGTGAGGAGATATTTCTTCGGCAGGGGGGATCCAATACGTGGGGTGCGTATCAATGTTATGGGGATCCGGATTTTTCGCTTCACATTGGAGCGAAAAGTATGGGTCGGCAACCCCGGATGGTGGCTCCAGTCGAATTGCGAGTGGAATTGTACAATCTGGTTCAAGAGACCAAAACAGCCGAGCCGAAGGATGAAGCCCGGTTGAGACGCCGATTGCAAGATTTGGTTGCCGGTGTCGGACAGGGGTGGACGGATTCGGCGGCCATGTGTGCGGCACTGGGGTTAGCCTATGGGGAATTGGGTCTCTTCGCGGAGGCGGTTAAATTCTATGACCGAGGGAGGAAGCTGCAACCGGCCGATGCGACGGTGGAGTCGCTGGAGCAGTTAGCCAACCTGAAAGTCCGATGGGCACTCGATCGTGTCGGGAGGCAGGGAGATCCCAACGGACAAACGCTCGACCTACTAGAACAGGAATTTCCAATCAAGAATCTTTTTGATGATGCGGAAAATATCTTAGCGGGCCTTCTCGCGATTCAACCAACACAGGAACGGTACGCGCTCAAAGGGAAACTCTATAAAGGCAAAGCCATGCTCCCTACCACGAAGGCGGAGCAACGGAAGGCCTTACTGGAGATGAAACATTGTTATGCGGAGGGCTATAACATTGGCAAAGATGCTGAGCAACACGATCTGTATTATCCCTTGGGAAACCGTATCGCGGCTGAAATTGTGCTCACGTGGGATCAGTCCAAAGGGCGACAAACGCGACGGGGCAAGACAAAAAAGGCTGATTCGATCGCAGAGGGGCTTGCGGAATTATCAACCTATGCAAAGGATTTAATCGGAAAAGGACAATCCTTTTGGGATATGAGTCTGACCCCGGATCAAAAATTGCTCGAGGCATTATATGCACAGCGTCTGACAATCAACGATCAAAAGGAAATTCTCGGTGGATATCTTGAGGCCAAACGACTGGGAGGTTCAGCCAGAGAAATAAATTCCGTGATCAAGAATATCAAGTTCTTCGAATCGATGGTTGCCACTCAGGCTCCTCTCAAAATTCGTCAACAGCTGAGCACCGGACTGAAAACATTACATGAGAATCTGGTGTCCGATGACGGAAGTTAGGGAGTGTGAGATAAGAAGCAATGGCCGTGAAGAAGTTCATCTGCCGCACTTGTAGAGGCCTGGATTGGGGGAAAGAGGGCTCACAAGGTGCCTCGCATGTAGCAAAAGAGCATCGATTGAGTAAGCGAGGACTGGAGTACATAGTGACAAGATGATCTTGCTGAGGTAAACACGGCTATCTTCAACTTCCGATTCTTTTCGGATTATAATCTCTCTCTATCAATAACACCCCTTCCGGCCGGTTCTTGATCGAAATGATTCCCTGGATTTCTCTTCCATGTAATCTGAGGTGTTCACCAATGATCTGGATGTCTAATCTCAATAAAGCTGCCCCCGGCATTCGGGCAAGTTGCTCGTGGGAATCTCTCTTCGAATCGTGGCTCTTTCAAAAAAACCTGAATGACGATTTGTACAAAACATTTGGCCGTTCCCCAAATCCTTTGTTCCTCTAGATTCGTTTTCTCGTCCGCGTTAGACTTCTCGACATTGATTTTCGGGTTTTTCAATCGAACGTCTTCAGATAATGAGATTTCACCTCACTAGCGAGGCGGGGCAGAACGTCGTGATGAAACGATACGCGTATGGTCTATTCCTGACTCTGGTTTTCCTCGCAGTGGTCCCATCGTTACTGTCGGCTCAACTGAATTTGGAATATCAACTACGGCGTCAGGAGCAATCGGGCAGTTGGAGGGAAGGCGTCAAACCGAAGCCTGTCTCGGGATTGAATGTAGAATTGATTTCAGTTTTGGCGGATTACCAGGAACTGGTCTCCTCTGACAACTTTCCGAATGCGGTGAAGCTTCAGTTCTATTTAGATGGGGAGCATGCGGTGTATCTGACCGTTCGCGAACTGGATTATCGCACCTACTATTGGTTGGATAAGGTGGAGCCTGCCCGCATATGGGAAAAAGGGTTTCAGAATGTCTTTGCCTGGCCGACCGATCCTGTCCTGCGACAACTAACTCCCAAACTTGATCTCTATGAATTGGGAGCCCTGGTTCGCTTGGATGTCGAGACCACCTCCAGCATAGAGCGAGTGGCGCCTGCGGTGCTCTATCACAAGGATGCTCCATCTGAAATTGATGGCTATTTCTTTACCTTGAAAACCGGTGAAGATGCGCGATTGAAGACGACCATTACCCGGGAAGCCACAGGACAAGAAGTAGAGACGCAAATGTTCAGAAGAAAACGTGCCGGGCGTCCATTTACCATTCACTGGGACGCCAAAGATGCGGAGGCCGGTCTCTATAAACTCGACGTCAGCGGATTTTCGCTTTCGACGAACCAAACCCTTTCCAAAGAAATTCATTTCTATCATCAGCCCATTGTGACCCCATAACGAGAGAACCTCTTCAGTTATGAAAGACGTGTTCATCAGTTACGCCAGTGAGGATCGACCTGTGGCCCAACAATTGGCGGAGGGCTTGGAGCAGTCGGGGATCTCGGTTTGGTGGGATCGCCGGATTCAAGTGGGCAGCGAGTGGGATAAAACCATTGAAGATGCGTTGGCCGCCGCGAAATGTGTTGTGGTGTTATGGACGGAGCACGCCAAAGATTCCCGATGGGTGCGGGCCGAGGCTCGGGAAGCCTTGATTAAAGAAAAGGTCGTACCGGTCATGTTGGAGGCCAATGCCATCCCATTAGCGTTTACAGGTATTCAGGCCTTGTGTTTTCTTGGATGGAATGGGTCGTCCAGGTCCAAAGAATTTGAAATTCTTCTCGGCGTCATCAAGGCAAAATTAGAGGGGAAGGCCATAGAATTTCCGGAGGCTTCTTCTACAAAAGCGTCCGTGGTGGGGAAACTGGTGGCCCTTTCGGGGATCAGGGCGATGGTGGGCGGTATTCTTGCCCTTCTGCTTATCGGCAGTTCATTTGTGCGAGTGGCCCCGGTGATTTCCGTCCATGTTGAGACGGCTCGTATTGAATTTACCGTGGCTCCCGGTTTGGATAATAAGCGACTGACCGATGCCATAACCTTTGACTCCCTGACGGTTGAAAACGTTGGGAAGCTTTCCGTCACTCCGGACAGGCTTCTCGTCGCTGATCCCGCTGATTATGATATGACGTCGGATAGTTATCCACCGAAAGCCTGGCTGGATTTGCCGATCAATGGGCGGACCGTCCAATTTGCAGCGGACAGGCCCAGCATCTCCTCGGAAATCACGATGGAAACCACGGAGGATAAGTCCGCGGCTGCGGGACAACTCGATGGGATCGTACTTACCGGGGAGGCCGTGGTGAGTATAGAGGTTTCCAATGACAATGCCCTCACATGGTCGATCCGAACGAAGCAAGGGCGACAGCGAGTGGTGATGTCCAGGATTCATGCCGTTCAACTCCTTGAGACAGGAATGAAGGCGTCTCCGGGTCTCTCTATACCCTTTCCCCAAGATCAGGAGCTGACCTATCAAATCATTTTTGAACAGAAGCCGGGAACGATCGAACTGTTTGGACAGGACCAAGCCTTTGTCCTGGTGTTGAAAGAAAAAGAAACCACAGCCAAGAAACCGATTTCCGGTTCAGTGTTGCCGATACAATTTGTGGACTTTTCCTGGCAGGATCCGGGTACCGGCGAACGCAAACCGCCGGAGGGATTTGCGGGAACGGTAGAATATGTGAGTCCACAAGGGATGCCTTCGGTGCCGATTGGAATGAATGCATTTCTGACCCTGGATGATCTGGACCACTTTGAAATCACGTCCATCAGCATTGACCCGATCAGCCATACATTAATGGTGGATCTGAAGGGGAAGGCCGGCTATGTCAAAACGGGGACGGCCGGTAATCCACAGGACCTCCGCCCCACCCTCTTCGATCAAATCCGGTACAGCCCTCTATTCGAACCCATCAGGAAGTTGACCGAGTGGTAGTGAAGGAAGGGTGTTACTGACAAGACCTTATCAAACGATGACGACGTGTCACCGACACGTCGCTACAAGAACGGAATCAACCGAGAGGCTGTCTTAATGTATAGACGTCCCGGTGGGGCATCTATGTTGGATTGGTGGATGACATGGGGCAAAGACGACGTTCCGCCGGAACGCCGCTACGAAGAGGGGAGCCCCTGTTGTGGCCGGTGATCATTGAACACCCCGTTTCCCCTGGTTTAGATTCATAGGAATGATACAGATGCGGCCCCTTCTGAAAATTCACGCTGTTATAGTTCTTTTAGGATTTCTCTCTTGTGTGGGGATGATGCCGTGGAGTCAATCTGTGATGGCCCAAGATCTGGATTCGCTCAAAGCAGGTGTCGTCAAAATTACAACCAAAACTGGACAGGTGGGGACCGGGTTCATCGTTCGGCTTGAATCGGAGATGGTCTATATCATTACTGCAGCTCATGTCATCGCGGGGGATCAGCAACCGACGGTCGAATTCTATTCAATGAATCTTGTGTCAGGAGGACAAGCGGTTGCCAATGTTTCGGTATTGCCAGGAGCTCAAGTGAATGACGACCTTCGAGGGTTAGCGGTTTTGATCGTGAGGGGGAAAGAACATATCTCCAATGATGCGCGTATCTTAGCCTTCGAAGCATCAGCGCACCTGGTTTCAGGTGGTGAGGAAGCGGTTATTATCGGGCATCCCGGCGGCGGAGGAGACTGGGCTGTGGTGAAGCGCGATATCTCCAATCGTATCGTGCATGATATCACGTTGGATCCAGGAGTGGCGTCCCGTTTTTCCGGAGGGCCGATCATCGTCAATGCCAAGGTTGTGGGAATGGTGATGACCAATAGGGGTGAATTCGGCTTGGGCATTACCCACAAAAGCCTTTTGAATCATTTAGACGGCATTGGGATTGAACCAAGATCCGTGATCGATAGTGCCAACGGAGGTTTTGTGCCCGATGGCGCTGCCAAACCGGCGTCGACGCCGATCTCTTTACCAAAAATCAAAACCGGGAAAAATGGGGCACCGATGGTGTTGGTGCCGGCAGGGGAGTTTACGATGGGTTCGCCGGAGGGTGAATGGGTGGCGGATGAACCTCCGCACCATGTCGTCCACCTAGATAATTTTTACATCGATCAATATGAAGTGACGGTGGAGCAATACGAGGGGTTTATGACCCAGAAAAATCGAGCCAATCCAGAGTATTGGGATCAAGTGCAGTTGAATCGTGATGGACAGAAGCCGGTGGTAGGAATCAATTGGAATGATGCCAAAGCCTATTGCGAATGGGCGGGAAAGCAGTTGCCCACCGAGGCGGAATGGGAGAAGGCGGCAAGGGGCACAGACAAACGGATCTATCCGTGGGGAGACTCTAAGCCCAATTCCAGTACCGCCAATTTTGGGAAAGACTACGGATCGGAAAAAACCTATGCAGAAAAAATCAAGGTCGTCGGGTCCTATGAACAGGGGAAAAGTCCTTCTGGGGTCTACGACATGGCCGGGAATGTGTGGGAATGGGTCGCAGACTGGTATGCCGAGGATTATTATCAAGCCAGTCCCAAGAAGAATCCCCAGGGCCCTACAAGCGGCAAATTCAAGGCCCTGCGGGGTGGCTCCTGGCTCAATCCTCCGTCGGATCTCCGATCAGCGAGCCGGAACTGGAGCTATCCGTCGCGACGAAGTGATGATCTCGGAGTTCGTTGTGCTCAAGACGCCCCGTAACTCTGTGCTCCTTTTTTACCCTTTTCCTCTTGTCATGCTGAACTGAAAGCGAAGCATCTTGCCTTGGGGGTAGGTGGTTTGGACACAGATCCTTCGTTTCTCTCAGGATGACAACTTGGATGTAGGTTGGAAAGGTGCGTTTGCTTCTTGCCAGTACATGAGATGCCTGCCAACCCCTAGGCATGACGAAAAAAACCTGGTCATCATTCCGGTAGGTGGTCAGCCTGTCCATACATGGTGTTGGCAATGGCCGAAATCTTTTCTGAGACGTTTCGGTTCAATGCCAGCCAAAACCCTGCGGAAATCCTTCGTGGTCTTGGATTCTCATGAGAGATGTGCCAAGATTGCGCTATCATTCAAGATTATGACATAGGACAAACCAATGGCTCTCATCGGTTTTCTAATCTGCTTTCTTTTTTTCCTAGTGTTTCCGACCGCACCTGTCTGGTCCGAGGTGGATATCGACATGCTGAAAAAGGGTGTGGTCAAGATCACAGCTCAATTCGCGAACAGGCAAAAGATCGGAACCGGCTTTGTGGCCGGACAGGGCAAAAAACATCTGTTTATTGTGACCGCCTCACATGTGATTGAGGGAGAGGCCGAAGTCCCTCAGTCGATCACCGTCACATTTTTTTCTCATCAAGAAGAACCCTTGGTCGCTGAGGTGATCAATAAAGAAGGCGGAGATCCCAGAGGGTTGGCCCTGCTGAAAGTGGGTGGAGATCTTCCCGATGATGTGCAGATTCTGGAGTGGGATACTCAGAGTCAATTACATGGGGGCGAAGACGTGCGGGTGATCGGATTTCCACAGGTTGGAGGCAATCCATGGGCGGTGACGCGGGGGACTCTGTCTGGATTTGACGGTCCCATTCTTAAATTTTCGGGTGCCGTTGAAGAAGGGAATTCTGGAGGGCCATTGCTCTACCGGGGAAAAGTCATCGGTGTTATTGTCGAAATTATCCGGCAGTTTGGTAATGCCAAGCCGTCTCAAATTGCTCAATTCACGGTTGATAATTGGCCGGGGTTTAGCCGTCAAGTCAGGATTGAACCCAAAAATATTTCACCGGGGAGCGCCACAGATTCCGGTGATTTAGCTGGAAAGAGATTGGCCGCGTTGGTTGTCACTACCGTTCCAAAGGATGCGGAGGTATTTGTTGACGAAGAACTGGTTGGAAACACCACACAGGGACCAGTCGTCGTGGGTCAATTACCTCCCGATGAATATGAGGTGGTGGTCAAAAAGAAAGGCTATCGACCCTGGTTTATGAATGTCGAACTTCTCCCCGGCGAACGTCGGGCGTTGAACGCGACTCTCCATAAAGGAGGCGTGGTTGATGTGACAGGCATCTGGAAAAATCCCGATGAACCGACCGTGGTCTATATCCTTCAACAAATTGGAGATCGGGTGGTCATGAGAGAGATGACCACCAGTGTGTTGGGAACCATGGTGTCCGCCGAGGGAGAGGGACAATTGCAAGGCAACCAATTATCCATTTTCTATCGGACTGTGTTGGGAACGATGGGCCAATCTGCAACCACGATATCCGATGATGGGAGAACCTTGACCGGGACCTTCCAGGATTTTTCCAATATGATTCCTATGACTCTCTCGTTGGTTCGATCGGCAGATTCTCCCGCCTCCTTTGGTTTACCAGGCAATGATGCGTGGAACACCATTCAGGGTTTTGGGCAGTAAGCACTATTTGTTTTCGTGCATTCCTTTTCTGCAATCATGCAAACACGCATATGTGTCCGGGTCCCAATTGTACAGCCGATTAGAGAGTGTTTCGTTCTGCCTGAAAGAAGGCTTCCTCCACTTTTACTCGACAGGGGTTTCAGATGAAATCGTTGGTCATCGGTGGAACCGGGCAACTTGGAGCGAATTTAGTTCGGGTGCTACTTGAGCGTGGGGACCAGGTTCGTGTGTTGCATCGATCCACCAGTAACACCTTCACGATTGACGGGCTGAATGTTGAGCGTGTGGTGGGTGATCTCAATGATGGAGAGTCCTTGCGCCTGGGCTGTGAGGGCAGGGATGTGGTCTATCACACCGCCGGGTATTATCCATCTGGGACGATTCCAGTTGAGGTGGCCAAAGGGCAGGCTCTGAAAGAAACGGCACTCGTGTTAGCGGCTGTTCGTGCGGCCAGGGTGGACCGGCTCGTTTTCGCCAGTACGCTCACGACTGTGGGATTTCCCAAAACGGTCGGCCATCCAGCCAATGAAACTTGTCAATTTTCAACTCGATATACGAACAATCCGTATCTCATGGCCAAGGCCGCCATGGAAGAGAAGATTCTGCAATCGGTTCATCAGGGTATTCCCGCAGTGGTGGTGATCCCGACGGAGTTTTTTGGCCCCTACGATCAGCACCCGACAAGCGGCACTCATATTCTCATGGTCGCGAAGGGGCGGATGCCGGTGTATGTCCCCGGCCGGGTGAATGTCATTGATGTGCGGGATGTGGCCGTGGCTATGATCCGGGCGGCAGAACGCGGTCGTGTCGGGGAACGCTATCTCGTGGGTAACTGGAATACGACACAAAAGGACTTGAATGAACTCATTGCGCAAGAGGTTGGAGTGCCGCCTCCTTTCTTTCCGGTTCCATTGGCTCTCGCCCGTTGGGGAGCAAAAATCGGGGAGTGGGTTTCACGTTCTCTCTTACGCCGCCCCCCCTTTGTGCCTGCCTTTTTTGTCGAAGCGATGGCGCACATGCAGCATTACGATTGCTCAAAAGCTCAGCGGGAATTGGATTATCCGCAGAGCTCCCCCCAAGGGGCAATTGAGGATGCCGTTGCCTGGTTTCGGGAAAATGGGTACCTCTAGGGTAAAAATTTTCATTTCATGGTCAGACATTGGATGTGCCAATTGTGATCGCAGGGAACGTCAAGTCGCCTGTCATATTGATCCAATGCCCAAGGGTCTGTGCTCGGGTTGAAGTGTCACGATTGTGCGAGATTTTTCGGTTCCCTCAGGATGACAATATCTATCTGAGGTTACTTCATTCGTTGCTCGCTCAGAATTCATCTGGCATTGTTCGATATATCCATTTTAAGCTTTTTCTAATCAGAGAGCGAGTGGAATGTTCCGATGTGTCACCTCTGCTCTCAGCCCTTTTCTTTGGATAGTTGAGAGCCAGCCAGCAGAAGTGCATTATGAGGCACTGTGAGGGAATCTTGCCGTAAGAGCCCTGAGGAACCGAGCAAAAAGGGGTTTGAAAAAATCAGGATACAGCCGGTCGTAGGGAATGTGAGCTTCAGGATCTGGGGTCAAAAGGACAGATGGTCTCGCTCATGCGGTGCCTCCTGATTCTTCTTCGGCCTTGTTTAAGACTTGTGAAAAACGGCCTCCTACGAGTGTGGTGACCTTTCCCATCACTTCGGTCAGCTCCTTCCATTCTTCGGGTTTCAACTCTTCTTTAAGATTTGGGTGGAGTCCCCATTTAGCACTGACCTGCTTGCCATCCCTTTGAATCACGACGTATAGGATTTCTGTTTCCTGGGAATCGGTTGCTGCTGGTGTCGTTCCGGAACTGCTTTGTGCCATGCCTGCTCTCCCTGTTAAGAATGTGTTGAGGGGATTGTACTGGATTGCCCTGTCCCCTGTAACCACCCACAATTCCTCATGTTGACCATTGTCCGACGTTTGTGTGACTTTTGGCTGTGGGGTATTTTCTTTAACTGGGAGACGGTCTGTCCATTTATCATTTTTTCCAGGAATAATGGGGAGTTTTCACAATGTCTCAATCTTGTGGGCTAAGCATGCGGGTAACCACTTTCTTATGGGGGTAGTCTGATATGGAATTGCAACGACCAAAATTTTGGGACAATATCAATGTGAACGATCTGGCCAGGAATTTTTTTGAAGGTCTCTTGATCCTGGTGCCGGTAGTGACGACGTTGTATGTGGCGTGGTTGGTGCTTCAAACCATTGATGGCTGGCTGAATATTCCCATCCCGGGTGTGGGATTTCTGGTCACGGTCGGGTTAATTACCTTAACTGGTCGATATGCGTCCACCGTGTTTGTACAAAAAATGTTGGATGTATTGGAACGGGTGTTGGTGAAAGCGCCTTTCGTTAAAATTCTGTATACATCGCTCAAGGATCTGATTGCAGCGTTTATGGGAGAAAGGCGGCGGTTCGATCAGCCGGTCTTGGTTTCTCTAGTTCCCGGTGGTCATGCCGAAGCGGTAGGCTTTGTGACTCGAACGGATTTGGAATTTCTGGGCCTGCTCGACCATGTGGCCGTCTATTTCCCGCAATCCTATAATTTTGCGGGAAATATCTTGATCTTTTCCAAAGAACAAGTTCATCCATTGGAGGCAGAAAGTGCGGATGTCATGGCATTTATTGTGTCAGGGGGCGTCTCCGGTGGGCAAAATGGAGAAGGGGCCTAGGTACAGGAAATGATCACGAAAGGTGAATAAGGTCCATGGTAATTGTATTAACGGGAATTATGATAACCGGAGAATGTTTCTGAATGAATGTGTCGTTCGATTCAATCATTACGATCAATCTCCCCATCCCTTGTACGTAAAATTTTTCGAAATAACCTTCTATCTCATATAGGCCCGTGAAATTATTCATGACATCCAATTCCCTAAACGCAAGATGCAAAACCTACAAAGCGGGACAATTTGTAACGAGGGAAAGGGAGCCCTCCTGTCGTCCATCTGCATACGACGTCTCTCAGCAACTTTAAGCCACTAATCCTTCCTGCGAACAATCTCAGCAGGATTCTTCCAGGAATTTCCACGTAAAGATGGTTCTGGTTTTGGGTGTGACCTTCAACTCAACCCATGTGCCCCCCGGATCACGAGCCTCAACTACATACCATTGGTCATCATACAGAATGCTAAAAACCTGATAACGCTGTTCTTGAAGCCAGGTAAAAATTTGTCCCGGCGTATACCAGGCATGGGTTTCGCCAGGCATATATAGATGGTTCATATGTCCTCCTTGGTTGGCTGAATCTACGAGGATCTTCTGATGGTTATAACTGCCATATGGTTCTGATATCCATGCGTAACGTCTCAACTGTTGAGTAAGACCTGCTCGGTTAACCTGCTGAATTCCCATACCATCTCGGAACCTGACTGCGAAAATGGATTCAGGAACAACATCCCGGCGATTCCTTTACTCACACCCTCCACCGATTGATGGAGGGTGTGAAGTCTTGATAGACCGTTCCTCCTCAATGCAGTTGAAGCAGACTTAAGCTCTGGCCTGAAGTCTGCCCACCGTCCATTGGGTTGGACTGATCGGAATCGTTAGGATGCAACTGACGAGAGCCCTGCCTGGAGTCGGTCCTCACCTCGACCCGTTCCACATCGATTTCCTTCGTCAACCAATCCCGGTCGACTTCTCCCGAAATTCTGACCGTTGTTTCCGGATTGACGGGAATGTTGCGCCAATCTTCATGATCGATCTCGACAATGATGGTTCCGGTGGCATCCTGGAAAAGATATCGTTCTTCTCCCAGTTGCCGAAGAATGGTTCCGGTCAGTGAGACCCAGGAATCATCCCCTGCCTCTTGAGCAGCAGACACGGTCGTGATGCCAGTGTGTCTTGGATCCCGGAATTGTGCCCAGAGGTTGAGCGTACCGAAAAAGAACAATCCGACGGTCATGAAAAGAATGAGTCTGCTCATGATGTTTCTCCTTTGTTGAAAAAAGTTACGGACTAAACCGCTTACAACGTGTTGTGGCCAATAGCCCAACGAATTCTCCCAACACCAACTCACCACGAATGATGGCTCTGTTGATCTCACCGAATATTTTTTGAACCTCCTTTCTCTGTGTTTTAAGGCTGCGACTATTCTTTGGGGATTGTACCTCTAGCATCCTGAAGCCAAGCTGAAAATGCATTTCAGCCTGGCTTAAATGTTGGATCGTTAGGATGCGATTTCAGATAGGGGCAGGGTAATGAATTTATGGAGAAAGGACGGAGAGAAATCAGGAATGAAAAGTTTAATAATTTCAGCCTGGTTTTTTCTTCTCATGACTATTTCGAATATGAGCTACGCATCTGAAGGTGAAACATTTAGCGCCTCCCCTGGTCTCCTCGAACCCATGGTCTTTGATTTGGTCTTACCAATGAATTCCCACAAACATGATTACGAGTTCAATGCCTTGTTTCAATATAATTTCAAGGATGATGCACTAAGAGTTAATCCTGAATTTGAGTACGCGTTTGCAGATGGCTATGGGATTGAGTTTGAATTGCCGACGCAAGATGGTGTCGTCAAAGCCTATAAACTGGGATTGCAGGGGACATTTCATTTTCTCCAAAATGGAAGCTTTATTCACGGGTGGCAATATATCGGAGAATACCATCGGCATAGTGTAAAGTTTGAAGATGCCGGTGGAGAGTTTGAACATGATCCTGGAGAGTTTAAAGATGGCGGAGAGTTCGAGAATGACCTGCTCTATCTATTTGGATATCGGATGAATACCTATTGGAGTATGCTGAATATGATCGGGTTCCGACTGACGGACCTCGGCTCTCACGGGCATCTTGAGGGATTGGTGAATAGTAATCTTACCTATTCATTCTCGAGAAAATTTCATATGGGAGTAGAGATGAATTGGGAATCTCGACCAAAGCGCCCTGATTTAATGTTATTGATGCCCCAACTGCATGTTCGCGTAGTCAAACATGCAAAAATACAATTTGGATTCGGGATGGAACGAACAGAACATCAGAATTATCCAGTTGCGGCAGCTCGGGTTATTTTTGGGTTTTGAACTTTTGTCAATGCACTCATAGAATAGGCAGTATGGCGAGTGACTTCTTGCTATCCCTCAACGCATTTCCGTAAGTGGGGATAGGGAGTGGGGAACCGTATGGGAACAATTGAAAGTGGTGTAAGGTTGCGAGGTTCCTCACCTAGATATGACCGTCCATGCCGTGTTGACCCTATGAAAGTGCTTGTTGTGAAGATGATAGATCAGGTAGCTCTTATGTCCCGAGACTGCGCTTAACCAAATTTTAAGCTTGGCGTAAGGTTGTTTATGATAAGGTTCTGTTCCAGAGAGATTTTCTCCGTATGTACGCAAAGGGGAAGGAGGGAAAGAAAATGAAAGATGACCGGCAGAAAGAAAACGGAAACGATAGGATTTTATTACCGTGGATCTTCGGGGTGATGATCGGTCTGTTCGCGTTTATTCCACCGGCGTATCCTGATGACGACATCCCTGGGTATCAGCAATTAAAGGACGAAGTGGTTCCTGTCGAACAATTGTTCCAAAAAGTACAGAAGGAGTTTGAGGGAATCATTCTTGAGTTGGAATTAGAAGAAGAGGATTTGCGCTGGATCTATGAGGTCAAGTTACTCACCCCTCAGGGCAATGTTCTGAAAATCGACTACGATGCCAAATCGATGGCGGTTCTCACGGTCAAAGGGAAGCGGGATCCCTCACCATGATACGCACCGTCCGTCCCCGTTGATACCATGAAAGTGCTCGTTGTTGAAGATAACCCGCAAGTGGCCAGGCAAATAGTCGATGCGCTGCAGCGAGCAGCGTATGTCGTGGATGTGGCCCCTGATGGTGAGGAAGGGGAGTATTTCGGACAGACGGAATCCTACGATGCGGTGATCCTTGATCTGGGCCTTCCGAAATGTGAAGGCTTGACGGTGTTACAACGTTGGCGCCAAGCGGGACGCACGATGCCCATTCTTATATTAACTGCACGGGATACTTGGCGGGAAAAAGTGTTGGGTTTACGGGCGGGCGCGGATGATTATCTGACCAAACCCTTTGAAGTTGAAGAAGTCGTGGCCCGGATAGAAGCGCTCATTCGGCGGGCCGCGGGCCATGCAACCGCAGTCCTGACGTGGGGTTCGGTCACTCTCGACACGAGTAGCCAGCGGGTGACCGTCCACGATCAACCCGTGGAGTTGACTGCGCTGGAATTTCGTACCTTATCGTATTTTCTTCATCATCCTCATGCCATCATATCTAAAACCAAACTTACGGAACATATCTACAACCAGGACTTTGATCTGGATTCAAATGTGA
>BQIZ01000090.1 GCA_021604365.1 Nitrospirales bacterium | reverse complement strand
TCCCGGAAACTCTCGCAACAGATACTGTTGGTATTTCGTTTGAACGATTCCCACAAGAACTCCGGCTATGATGAGCGCCGAGCTGTAGGTAAAGGTTTCCCATCCGTACGTTCCTGCCCAGAATTGAAAGCCTAAGGCGATTACTCCGACGACGATCGAAATCAACCCCAACAAACTGGCAGGAAGTAGGATATTGGTCCGGACAAACTCCTGGGCTTTATCTGTTTCGTCCTCATGACGTTTAGCCGTGATCATTTTTGGCATAGGTTTGTCTCCATTATAATTTCATTTTCCAGGAGCATCTCGGGCTGGATGGAGCGAGGGCGAAAAGGTCACTATGGCTGAGCGGACTCGTACTTTTGCGATTTCGCCACCCTCTCATTGGCCTCTGGTTCAGAAAAGCGGCGAAATGGTGATCACGAAGCCACAGTAGCAGCCCATTCACCCTCAGTCCCACCCTCTTCCTAATCAGCAGATGTGGGTCTGGACTCACGAACCACCTCATCCAACCCATCTTCTTCCGCATCCGGAATCCGATAGCGCTCACTCAACCATCCATCCAAATCCAATAATTGGCATCGCCTGGAACAAAAGGGTCGAAAGACATTACCTTCCCATTGCTCCATGTTGCCACACATCGGACATTTCGCGGTCATTTCGTTCCTCACGACAGACTCGGGTCTTTAGTTCAAGTCCGCACCCACCAGCTCTAGATCACGCGTATAGCAGCTGGATGTATGCGATACCCTGTTAGACATGAAATTGGGCTTCATACAACCCGGCATACAAGCCCCCTCTCGCCAGTAAGGTCGCATGATCGCCTTCCTCTACAATCTGTCCATGTTCCAACACGACAATTCGATCCACGGCTTGCAGAGTCGACAGCCGATGGGCCACGATAAACGTCGTCCGGCCGCGCATGAGCTCATCCATGGCAATTCGAATCTCGACTTCCGTTTCCGTGTCAATATTCGAGGTGGCTTCATCCATGACCACAATGGGTGGATCTTTGAGCAACACCCGGGCAATGGCGATACGCTGTTTTTGTCCAACCGACAATTTCACTCCGCGTTCCCCGATCCAGGTGTCATATCCGTCAGGAAGCGCTTGAATAAATTCATCCGCTTGCGCAGCCCGCGCCACCGCTTCTATTTGATTGTGCGATGCCGCCAAGTCACCATACGCAAGATTGCTTCGCACCGTGCCATTAAACAAAAATGGCTCTTGCTGGACAAAGCCGATTTGTTCACGAAGATAGAATAATGGGAGATGACGAATATCATATCCATCCAACTCAATGGCACCCTCCCCCACATCGTAATACCGGAAGAGAAGTTTCATGAGCGTGCTTTTTCCCACACCGCTTGGCCCGACTAACGCCACATGCTCCCCCGGCTCCACCACCAGGGAAAGATGTTGATAGACCGGTTTCCCGGGCCGATAAGAAAAGGCCATATCCTTCCATTCGACTTTCCCCGCCAACCGGGGCTGAGCCAGTCGAAGATGCCCATGGTCGGGAACGGCAGGCTCCGCATCCAAGATGTCGAACACCCTTTCACTGGCAGCCAGGGCATGCTGCAACAAATGATTCACGGAATGAATTTGATTGACCGGGGTATAAAACAATACCAGGTATGATAAAAACATGACCAACTCACCAGTGGAAAGATGCCCGGCTATCACTTCGCCCGCGCCATACCACACTATCAAAATGGTTCCCAGGCTTCCGATGAAAATCATTCCAGGAGAATAAATCGACCATAAATACATCGCTTTCAGATTTGCTTGGCTGTATTGATGACTCATGTCCTGAAAACGAGTCTGCTCGTAGGTCTGTCGATTGAATCCCATGGTTTCCCGGATCCCCGACAAGGAATCCTGCAGATAGCCATTGAGTTCAGCGGCCTGCTGACGAATATCGTGATAATACCGGTGGACCCGGCGGGTAAACGCCACGCCTCCGATGATGAGTATCGGAATCGGCAGTAGAACGAGAAGGGCCATTTTCCAGTTCAGCATAAATAAAATAGTGGTAATGCCGACCAGGGTCAAAGTGGCCGTCAACATGCCCTCAAGCCCATCAATGAAAATTCGTTGCACATGTTCCGTATCATTCACGACACGAGACATGATTTCACCCGTCGATCGATTTTCATAATACGTCAACGACAACCGTTGCAGAGCGGCAAACACTTGTTGTCGGAGTCGATGCACCACCCGTTGCTCTAGCGTGTTATTAAAACGGATGCGGAGGGAATTACAGAGATTCTTCAGTCCATAGGCCAGGAGTAATCCAACGAGCACCCAGGTCAGCGTGTCTGTATTTTTTGCCGGGATGACATCATCAATCACCACTTTGATGAGCCAAGGGGGGAGCAGTTCCAGTGCCGTCGTCACACCGGCAAAGAAGAAGGTGACGCACACGAGCCCCCGATACGGGGCCAGGTAGGACAGAACTCTCAGGAGCGATTTCACAGGAAGCTTCGAAACCTTTTTCGTCGACAGATGGCGTGATCCCCTTGGGAATCATGGAATCACAGAAACACACTCGGGGAATGGATGAGCAGAAAACGCTCGACGGTCAGCTCTTTCAAGCAGGGATTAAATCACCGGGGCGGATTCTTCGCGCCAATAGGCATCAAACTCTTCCAACTGGGTCAGGGTCGACATGTCGGCCATCCGATCAATAAACAATTTTCCGATGAGGTGGTCCATTTCATGCTGGATGCACACCGCATAGAGTCCGTTCGCCTCAAAGTCCTGAAGCACTCCCTGTCGATCATAGGCCTGCACACGGATCATGGACGGACGGACCACCTTGCCTCGCATATTATCAATACTGAGACATCCTTCCCACATTTCACTTTGGGAGGGGCTATAAAACACAATTTTAGGATTAATAAGGACGGTCTTCGGAATGCCGTCCTTCCCCTCACATTCCATCACGACAATCTGTTCCGAATGTGCGACCTGCGGGGCGGCTAATCCAATTCCCTCATAATGCACCATCGTTTCAAACATATCATCAAGGAACTCCTGGATTCGTCGACTCCCGATTGATGCGGGATCGACCGGCTTGGCCTGTTGCCGGAGAACCGGGTTGCCGATTTTTGCTATAGGTAATACTGCCATCTACCTGACTCCTTTTCTGGATCTTCTACGTCTTTCGTCTCATGAAATCGCACGCTTTCGACCACCGTCCGGGACCGCCCTAAACTCGTTTGGTTATTCAGGAATCGCTGTCAACTGACATTCAGGTCTGCCGGTGATCGAGGAGGTTTTGTGGATGGCGGGGACTCGCCGAATCGTTCCTGATTCTCTTCCAACCAGGACCACCATTCCTTCATCCATTCCTTCCTGTCTTCAGGGGTGGAAGCTTCCCAATCATGGATTGAACCGCTGAATCTGGTGAGAATCCAGAAAGAATCCCGCGCAGTGATTGACACATATTGCTCCGGATCTGAAATGGCACTGATAATAAAAGGCAGCACTTCCTTCCGATGGACCCTCCGTGATTCAAACACTGCCGTATTTCGAATCGTAGAATTGGGGTCCTTCACCATCACCTCTATGGCCGGAACAACCTGGTTGGGATCCAATCGTGTCGCCACACGCAATGCATGGGACCGGATCCGGGATTCTTCCTCCGAATTGATTGCGACCTCCAGTAAGCCCTGGACTGCGGAGGGATCATTGATCATCGACAGCGTTTCCACTGCATTGAAACGGACTCTGGACACCGGCGACTTAAGGGCTTTCACTAAATACGGGATCGAGTGTTTCCCAAAATAGACAAACTCTCCGATGGCCCAAAATTCCTGTTTCCCCTCAAGCAGCGGGATAAGTGCTTCCAGACGCTCCTCATCCTGAGTCGTGAGGCTTTCAGGGGGTGGCTTGGCCTCGACCCCTCTTGATTCTGACGGAGGAGGAGGCTCATAGGGCATTTGCGTCAGGTAGAGGGGAAAACGACTTGTTTCTGGTTCTCCCGCCCACAGCGGAGCGCCGGCCAGGAAAAAGGCCACGACCACCCAACATATTGTCTGTGACGAAATTATCATTCGCTGCATCATGGACTTCCCTTTCGTGAATCCTCGTATATAAAACTTAGCAATCATGCAGTTTAGTAGCAGATGGCTAAAAGGGTCAAGCCAAGCCTAGTGCACTTTCAGCTCTGTCCATGCTCGATCATAATAACGAATGGCCTCCTGAACATCTTCCAACCACTCCATCCGGGCAAGCATCTCACTTGGCGGGTACACCGCCGTGTTTGTGCGAATCTCTTCCGGCAGACGATCCCGAACATGTCGATTGGCTGAAGCAAATAATAGTCGCTGCGATGTGGCAAGCGCCACCTCTTCATCTAAAAGAAAATTGACAAAATCCATCGCGAGTGCTCGTTGAGGGGAACTGGCCAAGACCGCCAGACAATCCGTCCACATCATCCCACCTTCCTGGGGGAGCGCATACCGAATTGACGGGTGCTCACGCATCGCCCTGGCGATGGGCCCACCCCAGGCATGCGCTAACACGACCTCCCCGGCCACAAGTAGTTGGTCAAACTGTTCACTCGTGTAAGCTTTGATCAAGGGCTTTTGCTTCATCAACTTATGTTTGGCTAGTTGAATGACCTGGGGATCGACACTATTCAGGGAGTAGCCTAATGACTGGAGTGCCAACCCGAAGACTTCCCGTTCATCGTTCAACATACTGATACGACCGGAAAATTTCGGATCCCATAAGGCCTCCCAACTGGTCGGCGGTTTCGTCACTACCTCCGAATTATATCCCATCCCAACGGTGCCCCATAGATAGGGAATGGCAAACCGGTTGGTGGGATCAAACGAGAGCTGTTGGAGGTGAGGCTCTAGATCTTGCACATGAGGAATTTTTGCCAGATCCAACTCAGCCAGCAACCCCAATCGTCCCATAATGCCGGCCATAAAATCAGAAGGCACCACCACATCATACCCGGTCATGCCGGTCTGTACTTTGGCCAATAATTCCTCATTGCTACTAAAGGTATCAATGACCACGCGAACCCCTCGGGTTGCTTCGAATTTGGCCACCACCCCCGCATCCACATAATCCGACCAGGTGAAATAATAAAGAGTAGGACGTTGAGAGGATTGTGATTCCGAGGAGGTGGAAGATTCCGAACATCCTCCCGCCACCAAGAGAATCAAGAGCCCCACCCACTGACACAACATGTTCATGACTTGCAACCCTTCATAAATACGAAGATCCAGAGGAAGCCGGTGCGGACCGTTGCTGGAGGAACCAAGACAACCCCACGCACAGCATGGAGACCACTACCATTACCGCCGACAAGGCATTCACTTCGGGAGTCATCCCTGTTCTGATCATCGAAAACACTTTGAGTGGGAGTGTGGTTGAACCGGGGCCGGCGACAAAAAATGTCACGACAAAGTCATCCAACGATACGGTAAACCCTAACAGTCCTGCTCCCCAGATTGCCGGACGTAACAAGGGAAGCGTGATGCGGGTAAGCACGTCCCATGAGGTGGCGCCCAAATCACGCGCCGAGTCTTCCCAGGCAGGGTCCAACTTTCGGAGACGGGCCCTGATAATGACGATGGTCAACGGAAGATTGAAGACCATATGTCCGATAATAATGGTGCCAAACCCCAGATGGACCTGACATAAGACAAACACCATCAATAAGGACACACCCAATAAAATTTCCGGGATGACCAGTGGTAGCAACAGGATCATGTTGACCCAGGCCCTCTGCACCCCATGACGGGTTTCCAGACCGATTGCTGTCCCCACTCCAAGAACAAGGGCCAATCCGGTTGATACGAATGCAATGACCACACTATTGACCGTCGCTTCAAGAATAGCCCGGTCCATGGCCAGTTTTTCATACCACTGAAACGTGAACCCCTTCCACGCCACTCCCATCGTGGAGGCATTAAAGGACAGGCCGATAAGGATGACCACCGGCAGATATAAAAAGAGCATGACCAGCAGACTCACAAGGATGAAACTGCTCGGCATACGTTTCATGATGGATCCTTCCCCACTGACGTCCGAGCAAGCAAAAACCATAGAAGAAGAACGCTTCCCATTAGCCCGAATGAGAGCGCTGATCCAAACGGCCAGTCGCGGGCGACTAAAAATTCCTGCTGGATGAAGGTCCCCAGCATCATGTTTTGTCCCCCACCCAATAAATACGGCGTAATAAAGGCCCCGAGGGTAGGAATAAAGACCAACACCCCCCCGGCCAGAAAACCTGGGGTACTGAGAGGGAGCAGCACATGTCGAAACATCGCGCCCATGGACGCATATAAATCAAACGCCGCGTCTTCTAATTGGGGAGAGATGCGTTCTATGGTCGCCACCAGAGGAAGTACCATAAAGGGCAGATAGCCATAGACCAGTCCCACAAATACCGACACATCGGTGAACAATAAGGAAAGCGGCTCATCCAGAAGTCCCACTCTGATCAACAGACTATTCAGAATACCATCCGCCCGAAAAATCAACACCCACGCATAGGTGCGAACCAGAAAATTTGTCCAAAATGGAATCATCACCAGGGTCAACAATATGAGTTGCCAGGGCCGTGAAGCCCTGGCCAGACAATAGGCTAAGGGAAACGCCACTACCGCACAAACCAAAGTCGTCAATCCCGCCAGGAGAAGAGACCGAAAAAATATGACTCCCACGAGTGGATCGAAGACACGTTGATAATTTTCCCAGGTCGCGATCCAGGAAATTCCCCCATACAATCCCCGGCTCGCCAGACTCACTCCAAAAACCAATACCAGCGGGAGAAAAAAGAACAAGCCCAAAAAGAGGCCTGTCGATACGAGGGACAGCCTGACGGGAAATGCGGAAGATGTGGCAAAAGGATTGGTCAGCATGGAGGAGATTGGGAGGGCAAAACCAACCCATCCTGTGCCCACCATTGCAGGTACACCTGTTGACCAACTGTCAAGGGACAGGCCTGTGCTTCGGCAATGGGCACGCGAGCCATCCAGATCGCCCCGCCCAGAAGGCGAACATGGTACACCACTTCATTCCCGGAAAAGGCCACGTGGTGCACCATCGCCTGAAGACTATTGTCATATCGATTGGCAGACATGTTAGAGGACACATGCACGCGTTCGGGGCGAACCATGACCGTGACGGCCCCCTGCAGAGAATCATGTGGGGAACACGAGACCATGACGGGTGACAAGCCATTCGGTTCAACCCGACACAACCCACCGTCACAGCTGACAATGGTGCCCGACAACGCATTGGAAAGCCCGATAAACCGGGCCACAGCCGAAGATACGGGGCGATCATATATTTCCTGAGGGGTTCCTACCTGCAACAACTTCCCACCATGCATGACCGCAATTCGATCCGAGAGCATGAGGGCTTCATCCTGCTGATGGGTCACACAAATAAATGTCGCCTTCACCTCACGCTGTAATCGCTTCAGTTCTCCCTGCATCTCCTGGCGTAGCTGCTGATCCAAAGCAGCCAAGGGCTCATCCAACAGCAGGACAACTGGACGATTCACTAAGGCTCGTGCAAGCGCCACCCGTTGTTGCTCCCCTCCGGACAATTGCCCGGGGAGTCGCTTCTCCTTTCCTTGCAAACGAACCAGAGCCAACATGTGACTCACCGCCTTTTGAATATTGGCCTGGCGTTCTCCTTTCATGTGTAAGCCGAAGGCCACATTCTCATACACGGACAGATGCGGAAAGAGCGCATAATGCTGAAACACCATATTTACAGGTCGCTTATGAGGAGGATCCAAGGTGACAATACGTTGCTGAATAATAATGTCCCCTAGATCCGGACGATCTAATCCGGCAATTAAACGAAGGATTGTGGTTTTCCCAGACCCACTCGGTCCCAATATGGAAAAAAACTCTCCGTTTTGAATCGACAAGGACACATGATCCACCGCCCTCACGAGACCATGAGATTTGATAACCTTATCGAGGCCAACGCTTTCACTCACGAGCCAGAGATCCCTTCCGGGAGAATTGGATAAGCCGCCAGGGTGACGATTCTAGGAAGGGAGGAAAATGGAAGTCAATGAAGGGATACCGGCATCAGTATGCCAAAGGCAAACCGACGAAGGCGAGTGGTGCAAACAAGAAGGCTTTAGCGAATGATCGGAGAACCGGTTCAGGCCTTTCAGACACTCATAGGCATCAGAAATTGCAAGTCCGCTACTTGACCGTCGGGTCGGGATCACGGAGTGCCTGGGTTAATGCCTTAAGAATCAGACGTTGGGCAGATATTCGATTGGCTTGTCCTCCGAAATGAAGGGCGGCATTCAGTGAAGTGCCTGGATCTTAATGAAGGGAGTAATTGGACATGGATCCTTCGACGATATGTTGACCGGTTTTAATCGACATGCTGCATTTCCTTTCAGAAGGGAGCGCTCCTTTCAGTCAACTCATATTCGAAAACCTCATTCATAAATCTTACCCATTTTCCCAAGCCGCATTTTTATCCGAGATACCCTTGGCCTCAATACGCTCTTTGTAACGTCGGTCACTCTGAGATGCCTGAAGATTTCATCTGACGTTGCTCGAAAGCCACTACGTCATCAATCGAATCAAAGATGGGAACGATCTTCGGAAAATTGACAAATGCTAACATTTCACGAACTGCCGGCTTTGGATTGACCATACTGAGCCGGATTTGCTTCCGACTGAGATGATGGTAGGTGAGGAATAATTTGCCTAAGGCACGACTATTAAGTGTGGTCAGGGTTCCCATATTCAGAATGATGTGTTTGCCCTGAATTTCCTGCACTTGTAAGACAGCCGCCTCTAAAGCAGGTTCGGCAGACCCATCAAAGCAGGTCCCGAATGTAATAACATGCATATCGTCAATTGAAGTCGGTTGGGTATGGATCATAGACATCATAGTTCAGTAATTTCCATTTCGGTTTTGCTATTCCGCAACTTAAGAAAAACTCGACTCTCTTTTGGGGATCAGGCAACCGATCGGATTTCAGGCTTTTCCTGCATAATCGGAATAATGGTGGTTAGATTCGCCAGATCCAAAAGTGTCGCAACAGAGGGTTTTGGATTGATCACAGTCAAGGCCATACCTTTTCTTCGAAGCGAATGATAAAGCAACAACAATCTTCCAATGCCTGCACTATCCATTGACGACACTCGTGAAAAATCCATAACGACGTGGTTGCAAGCTCGCCCCTCTCCCGCCGCCAAGGCCGTTTCAATTGGTACCCGCCCAAATTTATCGAACCGACCAGAAAGCAGCAAGATCCTCGTTTCCTTCTCCCACCGTGCTCGTACCAACATGCACCTGTTCCTCCTTTATGATCTGGCACATAATATGACTGGAATAGCCTCTGCTACGCTATCCTTCAAATCCCATATATCAGCAACAGATGTGCCATGCTCCCATTTTGAAATATTTCCACATCCACTTTTTTTATATTAAAAATTCCCTCAAAAAACATGTGTGTATAGAACAGGGAATGGGACGAGGCTATCGACCCCATATAATCCACCAAGCAGACCTTACCCAATAGGTAAAAATGTTCTATGAAAATTTTAATGATCAGGGCCATTCGCTGATCCCCCACGCGCTACTACACAGTGGAGAAAAGGGGAAGACAACACAGAAAAGAAATGTGACGCTGAGACCAGGGGGCAATCTGGGAAGAGATTAAAAGCCTGAGGGATACCTGCTTGACCGCTTCATCTTTGAACTCATCCGTCAATAGATTCTTGATCATGACGTTCCATCCCCTGCGTGAATTTTAAGTATAGGAATGTCTACCGATTCGGAGGAGGATCAAACACATATCCTTCGTGAATCCCGAAAACGAATAAAACTCAAAAGCCCGACCCCACAAGGAGTCAGAGGCTATCCTGTAGACCAATTATACGGTCCATCCAAACATCCTGAATGACGTGCTCGTTAAAAAGCCAGATTTCCTCAGCGAATGAGATACAATCTGTATCTATTCCGATACTTCGGCCAAGGTTAGATCGAAACTTTCCTTCCTCCACTTTTCCTGTTTCTTTTAATAAATCAATAATTTGGTAGTAGGGCAGCCGCTCGATCCGGTGCGCCGGATTATATGGCATTAAGGTTGCAATTTTTATTAGGAAAGACGAGAAAAAGGACAAGAAAGAAACCAGGGGGACATCTTTATGGACTGGACGACCTTATGGGTGATCGAAACGGTGATAGCGTTTTTGGGAGTCTTTTCCCTTCACTGGTTCTTGAATTAGCAAAACCACACATTTCAGCATAGGGGTTAGGACCAAGGCCATTTTATTGAGAAAGGATTTTTAGGTGATGCTGCCACACACACACTCCTGGTATCCCATAGAAACGGTCAATTGGGGAAAGCTCTCCCCCACCTATCCGTTTCGATTCAATGGACCAGGGTATCTCTACTGCATGTGGTGCGCACATTATATTCGTTTGGTATCGGTCTCAAAAGAAGGAGCCAAGTGTTCCGACTGTCGACGTGACTTAGCCATGGCCATTAGTTAACTTGGGCCCCTGTAAATTAGTTTCTAGCTCTTCATTAGTTTTTTCTTAGTAGGAAAATTTTTGGGGAATATAGAACCATCTAATTAAGAATAATTCAGTCAAATGGCCTCCTGATAGGGGAAAAGCCGGCATGGTACATATTGATGGGAGAAAATAAAAAACCACACAACGAAATCACATCAGGAAAGTAATACGGGAATGATTCAATTTAAAGGGTTACGACTCAAGGAGAAACACCACTCTGTCATACCCAAATCCTTACTCAAACCTCCTCACCCCCTGAAGAAATCTACCTTCGGTGGCAATCGCCACCTTGAGTCAGTTGTGGAGCTTCCACCAGGATTTGTTGCAGATCAATGCCGGGACTTCCAGTGAATTAAGTTAGGCGGAAGGCGACATATTCCCTAAAAAATGGAGATTTTGATGACTGGTGTTCCTACAACCCGGGATTAGTGGATCAAAGAACAGACGATCATACTGATATCCGAACGATGAAGCCAAAGCCATCTAACAGTAAACTTCCTGTCGGATTGCCTCGTGCTCAGAGACATAGACCGGAACGCAGGCGGGAAGGTGACAGCCTTCCAGTGCAGCTTGGACATTAGGAGAAGGCCCCACAATACTTAGCCCAATGTGTTGGGGTTGTAGTTTATGGTACCAAAGATACAGGAGCCCGAGACCCACCGAATCAATCCCGGTGATGCCCATGAAATCCAAAATGATGTGCTGACACCTCATGTTCTTGGAGCCAAGGATCAGATCCCCAATACCAATGGTTGATTGTCGATCAAACCGTCCCGTGAAGATGATGACGGTTGATTGGTTATTCAGTTTTTCGCGGACTTGGAGCATCGAATCTACCTCTTAATTTGTAAAGAATAAAAATGAGATGTTTAATACATAGAGCTATATTCAATCTTTTCCGGGTAGGCCGAACAATTACTCGTTAAGACTAGAGGTATATATTGGTGGTCCTAATGAGCAACCTACTAAAAAAGTAAAGTGGTATCGTTGAGCTGCAAAAAAAGTGGGATCATCCGTGGAGTTTCCTAACTTGATGCTGGGTGAATACTGCAGTTTGCGACGTGGGCAACGAAAGCCAAGCTCACGGGCTGGAAAACTCTCTGGACTTCCCCCAGTTTCGTGGACAGGTTAATGAAGAGTATCTGAAACCTGTTAGGCATATACCCCACCGGCACAGCCCCTGGAATAGGAATGCCGGTGCTGCCGAAACAATTCAATATCGTGAAAGATTTTGGTTCGCGCTGCCGCCCGAGTCCAATCATGCCGCCGATGGACCCTTTCCCGTTTCAGTAATCCAAAGAAGCTCTCGGCAATCACATTGTCCTAACAATTCTCCACGCCTCTCATATTTCTTACGATGCCATGTGTTTTCAGGAACGCTTGAACCTCCTGTGCCGTATATTGAGCCCCTTGATCGGAGTGTAGAATCACGGCTTCTGAAGTCGTTCGTTGTCATACCGCCATAAGGACGGCTTCGAGGACGACCTCAGGGTCGAGCTGGGGTTACATGGACCAGCCAATCACCGGTCGGGTAAACAAATCGAGCATGACCTCCAGATACAATCAGCCTTTGGCTGGTCCGGATAGAAATGATGTCCGTGACCCATTTGGTATTCGGCGTCTCCGCCCCAAAGTCTCGGTCCAGTTGATTCGTTACACCTTGAGGGGGTGTGTCAGATCTAACCCGCACCACCACTTTCTCGCTGGAATCCCCTGCAGCCCTTTTTACTTTATGAGTCGAGCCACACGATTTAGGCCACACCGCGGCCCCCGCCCTTGTCATTCCTGCCAGAGCTAAGGACTTCCATAGCCTCCGTCACTTTCTGCATGGATCCTTCGAATCTCCTGGACCATTTGGGCATTCTTTCATGCCCGATGACTCACAAGGGCCGACGCCGACTGGCATCGCAGCCACTGGGGAAACCTGGAACAGCTGACATATCATTCAGATTGGAAAGCCCTTGCCACAACGCGCCATCATGGCAGGCCTTGCGGCGTGTCCCTGACAAAGAAGATCGCCGTATCCTTAAAAAAAAATTACTTTCTCGCTTCACGCGAGCTAATTCTCACTTTAGTTTGCCCACTTCTTCATCGCGGGGCGGGGCATGCCCTGGCCTCCAAACACCCTCCCCCATCGCGTTCCTGCTCTCGGCCCAATCGGCCTAACACATTCGTATGAATCCCTCAATCCTCAGCGACTTGGCTGATGGACAGATCAACTCCCCTCACCATCTGCACCGCCTCCTGTTTAATTTCCTTAAAAAATCTCCTCCGCTGTTGTGTCATGACACACCTCCTTGTCTATTGTGTTTTATTTTAGATGTGTCCCAGAAATCAGGAAAAGTCCAGGGGGTAAAATTTTAATTCGACTCAGGTAGAGCGAAGGGTTCAGGGATAAACAGTGCTGCCGATGACCATGAGGTATCTAGGAAGAAAAGGTATTAGGGACAGGATGATGACTGATCGCTTCAGGGATGGACGAATGGATTGAAATGAGTTCGGTCAAATGGAGGGATTCCATCGTATTGCGGACCATGGGGGACGGGGCCACGATACTAAGACGCACCTGATTGATATGCAAAGCGTGGTACCACGTGAACAGGTTGCCCACTCCCCCCAGGTCCATGGTGGCCACTTTGGAAAGATTGAGGATGACGTGACGACAGGTTCCTTGCTGGGCCTCCTCAATAAATTCTTCAAGCTTCAGGGTTTGAAGGGCATCCAGATGCCCGGAAAGGGTTAATACTCTGGTGGTAGGATGATTGGAGTTATCAAAGTCCTGCATAAGGGGTTTATCGGCAAGTCAGAGGAGAGAGTGAAGAGGCTTTGTGGGAAAAAACAACTCTCTGAAAGAGCGAGCAAATTTGAACCCACCAAACTGGATGGTTGGATCAAACAGCAAAGCATGATGCCGTTATTTAGAAAACTCAGTTAGCCCCTTTTAGTCTAAACACTAACACATGAAGATTCTTGAGATGGCATTAAAGCGAATTCGGCAAGCCCAAGGGCTTTCCATTCGTGCATTAGCAGAGCGGTCCGAGGTGCAATATGTCACCCTGGTACAGATAGAGGCAGTGATCTATGCCCCCTCGCCTCTCCACGCTCCGGAAGGTGGCCTGGGCATCAATATCACCCTGGCCCAAGTCATTGATAATCAACCATTTACTCAACTATAAGAAGTCTTATGGTGCTGACCAAAATAGAGGAAGAGTGGGACGTAAAGTTTCGTGTCGTGGATGACGGGAAAATATTGCAGGTAGCACGAGGGACACCGGGAGCCAAGCTTAAGCGGTGGAAAACCTTAACTCTCAATAAGACCTTGGTTAATAATCAAGAGGCCAAATAAAACGACTTAATGATGGGGAAAATTGTGTGCGATCGAGTCAATGGGCCAAGGACGTTCAAGCCCCTCACACACGCTTATCTGGCAGACCGCAAATTTCAACGCCAACGGATTTATCAAAAAAAGTCCAATTGGTTTTCCAAGCAATTTCTTCCGGTTTTGGGCAGCCCTACTCTTCTGGACAAGATTACTGAAGACAAAATCGAGAAATACTTAGAGGTTGGTCGTCAAGATAATGGATATCAAGGAACGAAAGCGAAACCTACTACGGTCAATCGGGAATGGGCTGGCTGCAAACACCTGCTGACCTGGGGCGTGGAGAAAAACTTTCTGGAACAAAATTCTGCTCTTTTTTTGCGACCTAATAAGGAAGACAAGGAGCAGGATAAAATCTTTGATTCGGGCCAATTTGCGCGCTTGCAGACGTGTTCCCCGTACTACCTGCAATCGATTAACTTTGTGGCCTACATCACAGGCATGCGAGAGGGGGAGATCCTGGGACTGACCTGGGAGAAGGTCGATTAAAGGGAAAAGTCACTCGACTCCGGGCCGAGGATACCAAGACCCGCGAGAAACACACGATCCCCTTTAATTTTTCGATGGAGTTATGGGACCTATTTAAGAATCCGCACAAGGCCAGTTCCCTCCATAGCTCTCGGGTGTTATTACGGAAGGGGCATCCTATTGGATGTATGCGGGAGGCACCCAAGACCGCATGTCAGGATGCTTACATTCAAGGAATTCTGTTTCATGATTTCCGGCATAAGGCGAACACCAATATGCGACGGGCAAGGAGTGGGCATTTGACCATCATGCGCATTTCCGAGCATTAAAAGATGAGACTGTTTTACTTGGCACAACAGCTTCCGAAAGCCTGACCTCCAGGCTTCTGATTACCGGTTTAACACTTATCTAATACTAGCCCATCAGACCCCTTCCCAGGCCCCTCCCGATCCAGTGGAGAAACTCACTTCAAGCTATTGATTTGGTTGGTGCCGGAGACCGGGGTCGAACCGGTACGAGCTGGTAAGCCCGAGGGATTTTAAGTCC
>BQIZ01000089.1 GCA_021604365.1 Nitrospirales bacterium | reverse complement strand
ATCAGGACCGATTGGACATATTCGGCTTTGATATTGGCCAGAGGAATCAACACAGCCGTCAAACTCAGACCCACGACACTCACGAGCGCACCAAAAACAAAAAAGGGAATGGCAATTTGATAAAAACTTAACCCGCAACTGCGCATCGCCGTGATTTCGCGAGTTCGATTAAGCCCACCAACAGTCAAAATTGAGGCCATCAGAGCCGCCAGCGGGGCCAGTAAAAAGGCAATTTCAGGAATTCGATAGACAAAAAAGCTGAAAATAACCGTTAAGTCTGCATCATATTTTAAAAATTTTCTTAATTTTTCGAAAAAATCCACGACGAGATAAATCGTGAGCACGGTCACAAGACACATCAGGAAGACCCGGCTGAATTTTCCAAACACATACCAAGAAATTTTCTTCATGATTTAAACTGGTTAAAGAATTTCTTGATCATTGCTTTCGTGCTTGAAATAGTAAGAATCCTGTCAGGCAGGCGAGGATGATGTTTGGCATCCACGCGCCGGCAAATGGAGAAATCACCAAAGTCGTTACGAGAAACTCTCCCAGCACATTTAATAGATAAAACCCGATGACCACGAGAACCCCAATCGCAAACCCTCCGGCTTTTCCCGACCGCTTCGACACAATTCCGACCGGAACGCCCAATAACCCCAGCACAAAGGTGGCGACCGGAAAGGCCGTGTCTTTATGAAACTCTATTAATCGACGAAGGGCACCAGCATCCGTTCCACCCGATTCTTCCAATTGTTGAGTGAGGTCTTGGTAGGTTTTCCGTTTGGTCTTTTCTTTCACTGACGTAAATGGTGAAGATATCCAAAAATCATAGGTAACAAAGGTGACGCGGTGAAAACTATTGGCATCTGTGGGGATTTGATGGATTGCCCCCCTAAACAAGCGAATGCCAAACTGCTGACGTTCGCTCTGTTTCAACATTTGAAAATTCTCCGCCACAATGATCAAGGGTTGTTCGGGATTACGCTGATCCGAAATAAATACGCCCTTTTGGCCAGAGCCACTCTCTGTGTGAGGCACATACACCATGAGTCCGGGGATCGGTTCATTAAACACACCCGAATCAACAGCAAGAGTCAACTCATCTTCGATGACGCTCAGGGCCAAAGTCTTCAATGACACTTTGGCCCAAGGCTGGCCCCATTGAGAAAGGTACACCGTTAAAAGAAATACCATACCGGAAAAGACCGCCACAGGAAGGTTGATCCGCCAGAAACTAACCCCCGCAGCTCGAATGGCGGTCACCTCATTGTCAAACGATAGGCGATTAAATGCCGATATTGAGGCAATCAAACAGGCAATTGGTAAGGTTAGGACTAAAAAGGAGGGAAGCAGATGCAGCACAATCGACCCCAAGCCCGCCAAGCTAATTCCTCGGGATACCACTAAATCCACCAGCCGTAGCATTTCCTTCGTAAAAATGATGAAACACAATCCGGTTAGGCTGGTCAAAAATGGGGGAAGTAACTCAAAAAAAATGTACCGATCGAGAAGTCTGATCAACATATTGGACAATACGGATTGTTAAAAAGTGATAAAAATGTCGGTTAACCAGCATGGCCCCCTCGGCCATTAATTAAATATCTGAAACAACTACCTTCCAGGCGAAATAGTAGGGAATGAATTTCATTCTGTCATTTATTGACAGATTCTTTAATCTGTGCTACACCATCCTCGTTTTTGTATTATGGTTAAAGAAGTGAAAAGAATTATTACGCCGTGAAGCCGAGAGAGGGATGAGCTCCTTTTTCGGCTTTTTTTTTAAGGAACGCACAACTTTTTATAATCTAAATCCACAAGTACTCTAATGGGGAGGGCCATCATGAGAAGTAAGGGAACGGTAAAATGGTTTAATGATCGAAAAGGTTTTGGATTCATTCAAGTTGAAGGTGGACAAGACGTATTTGTCCATTATTCCGCTCTTCAAGAGGACGGATTTAAGTCTCTAAAGGAAGGGGAATCCGTCGAATTTGACTTGGTAGAAGGAGCAAAGGGTCCGCAGGCTGCCAACGTCACTAAATCAGGAATTGGCCAACCCTCGTAAACACTGTTGAATTTCTGTCGCCTTCTGACCTACTTAGTGATAGAGGGGGGTGAGGTTTTTGGGGTCACTACGGCTCAATTTTTCTTCCAAAATAATAAGGTAGGAGTATTCCTTGATCTGTCATTACTTACAAATGACTTATTATCTAAGAAGGTTAGGAGGTAACGAGCCTGCTAAGCTTTCCTTGACTTCGCTATTTTTCTCCTGGTAGACTTTTCTCGTAAGTCATTGTATTTATTGCAAAAATTTCAAATTCAACACAACTGACTCATCAATTTCAGAGGAACAGCATGACAAAACTTCTTGATGCCTTATTTTATGAAAACCCGCTCTCTCGAAACATGTTGTTGACCGTAGAAAGTGGGGAAGAGGACTGGGGAGCAGGACAAAACCAGGATGCCAATATTCCTCAGGCACCAGACAATATACGTGCTATCCCTGATCATACGCGTATCACCCTCACATGGGATCCTGTCCCTGAAGCACTGTATTACAACGTCTATTTCATGACAACCAAAGGCGTTCAAATTAAGCCAAATGAACTGACCAGACCAGTCGCAGGACATGAGGATTTCATCCCAAAAATTGGGATTACAAAAGAAAAAGCTAATTGCATTGAAGGAGGGATATCTCCTTATGAACATAACGACTTAGCCAATAACTTTTGTTACCACTATGCAATCTCTGTGGTCACAGAAGAGGGTGAAAGTCTATTGTCTGAGGAAGTGATGTCGATTCCCTCCCCCTACCTCTCCGTAATGCAAATCGGGTGTGAAGGCGTAGACGATGGAGAATTCAAATCACCAACCGGCATTGCTATTGATAAAGACGGAAATATCTATGTCGGCGATACAGACAATCATTCAATTCAGAAGTTTGACCGATCGGGAAAATTTCTTGCACGTTGGGGGGACGAACCCGATTCAAGCGAAGGAAAATTTTATTACCCACGTGGCATCGCCACCTCACCAGAAGGAGAGGTGTATGTGGCCGACAGTGGGAACAATCGCATTCAAAAATTTGATTCAGAAGGTAACATTATCAACGCATGGGGGAAATTTGGTTTTGCCTGGCGAGGGGCGGAAGCCGGGAAATTTGATGTCCCTTGGGGTGTTACAACCGATTCCCAAGGCAACCTGTTTGTCTCTGATACCAGCAATGCAAGAATTCAAAAATTCCTGCCAAACGGATCCCCTGTGCTCAAGTGGGGCCGTGACGGGGGATATGACGGGGCGTTCTTTTTTCCTCGCGGCCTGGCAGTTGACTTTGTAGGGAATATTTATATTGCCGATGAGGGGAACAATCGGATTCAAAAGTTTGATGCACGTGGTAACTTTCTCCTGAAGTGGGGAAAGGAAGGGAATGCCCCTGGCCAATTCAAAGCCCCATGGGGAGTCGCCTGCGACCCGTTGGGATATGTGTACATTGTCGACAGCGGAAATCACCGTGTCCAAAAATTTGATTCTAGCGGAACCTATCTAACTTCCTGGGGAAATCGTGGATTAACCGAAGGACAGCTGAACTTCCCCTCAGGGATCGCAGTAGACAAAGAGGGATATGTGTACGTAATAGACAGCGGCAACCATCGTTTAACCAAGTTTGCCCCAACAGAAGAAGAACTCAATCGAGGCAAACAAGAAAAGCGGGTTTCCAGCGATCTTACCGCCCCCATCAACCTTGCCGTTAAACCCGGAGATACGGAAAACATCCTTAGTTGGCTCGAAGTTCCCAATGCCGTCAGTTACAACCTCTATTTTAGTACGGAACCAAATGTCTCTACAGAAAATTCAACAAAGATTGAAGGCGTGACCACCCCCTATATTCATAGTGGCCTCACGAATGACACGGCATATTTTTATGCCATGACTTCGGTCACTGAAGAAGGAGCAGAAAGCCAGATTTCTGAAGAACAGACCGCCATTCCCGTTCTGATCGACATTTCGGCACCTCAAAATCCTGACATCGTCATAAACCATGGCGCTTACATGACCAATAGTCCCGACATGGTCGCCACCATCTCAGCTAAAGACGTAGATAGCGGAGTGGCCGCCTACTTCATCTCTGAAAACCCCATGACTCCAAGCGGGACCATGCCTGGGTGGGTTGAGGTGGACCCTGAACAAAAATTTGGAGCCACGATTCCTTTTACCACCTCTCCAACGGATGGAACAAAAACCGTCTACGTTTGGTTTAAAGATGCCAACAATAACGTTTCTGTTCCTGCCAGCACCCATATCCTTCTCAATACATCTGGGTATATTTGCGCCACAAAGTGGGGAAAACCAGGCCGAGGAGCCTCCCTTCTCCATGGAGGAGAATTTATTAGCCCTCTATACGGGCTGACAATTGATCGCCAAGGGTCATTATTTGTGGTTGATAACGGGAACAACCGAGTCCAGAAATTCGATCGAAATGGCAATTTCATCCTGCTATGGGGAAGTTTCGGTTCCGCTAATGGCGGTTTCAATAACCCAACCGGTATCGCATGTGATGCGAATGGCAATGTATATGTGGCAGACACCAATAACCATCGTGTTCAAAAGTTTGATGGGAAATTAGGGCATTACATGATGAAACTCGGATCCCGTGGTAATGGCGAAGGACAGTTTAATGCTCCATGGGGTGTAGCGGTCGACCGAGTCCGCGGGTACCTGTATGTCGTCGATAGTGCCAACTTTCGGATTCAAAAATTTGATGAAACCGGAGAATTTATCATGCAGTGGGGAAGCTTCGGAAATGGGGACGGGCAGTTTTATTTTGCGCGAGGCATTGCGGTAGATCAAACCGATGGAACTGTCTACATAGTCGATATGGGCAATCATCGGATTCAAAAATTTGATACCAGCTCAAACGTCCTTCCTCAATTACTCACCAAATGGGGCGGCGGGATTGGGCCTGGTCATGCCAGTAGCGCTCAGGCACAAGAACCTGGACAATTCCGATCACCCTGGGGTGTGGCGGTAGACGAATCAGGTGACGTATTTATCAGTGATACCGGCAACCAACGCATCCAAAAGTTTGATCGAGATGGTAACTTTATCACCCAATGGGGCGGCTTCGGCTCGCAGGATGGCCAATTCAACTTTCCCTATGGAATAGGGGCTGACTCCAGAGGACACATTTATTCCGTTGATAGCGGCAATATGCGAGTACAGGAATTCATGCAGGCAGAAGAAGCCGAAGACCACTTCCAAGAAGAGGAAACGATGGCCTTTATTCCTGAAGCAGCCGAATAGCCACATAGCTCTGGCAACATCCCCAGGAAACAACAACCCACATTGACCACAGATGCCAACGGGAATACCTACACCTGTTGGCATCAGGTTAAGGCCGTACCAGAAGCCTAGGCTGAGAATACAGTTAACTGCTGATTCTGACTGGTATTGTGTGTTCTCCCACTCCCATCTGGAATAAGAAGAAGGACATTGACTGACTTTTAAAAGAAAATTATCATGAAAGACTTTTCCGCATACACAATTCTGTAAGGGACAGGGTACAAGGCCTAACTCATGTTGGAAAAACAATTACGAATAGGGCTCACTTTTGATGACGTGGTTTTGGTCCCCCGCCATTCAAATATCATCCCCTCTGAGGTGGATCCATCTACCCACCTCACTCGAAATATTCGTATCAATATCCCCATTCTGAGCGCGGCCATGGACACCGTCACCGAAGGGCGATTAGCCATTGCGATAGCGCGTGAAGGCGGGATTGGAATTATTCACCGTGCACTCTCCCCTGACATGCAAGCCTCAGAAGTCGATAAGGTCAAAAAATCAGAAAGCGGGATGATCCTTTCTCCGATTACCATCTCCCCGGATCATACCATTCGCGATGCCCACCATCTCATGTCGACCTATCGCATATCTGGAATCCCTGTGACCAAAGACGGCAAATTGGTTGGAATCTTAACGAATCGAGACCTTCGATTTGAAAACCGTCTAGATCTCAAAGTCTCCCAGGTTATGACGAAAAACAACCTAGTGACTGCTCCTGAAGGCACTGGATTAGACCAGGCCCAAGCAATTCTTCATGAGCATCGTATTGAAAAACTTCCAGTGGTGAATGATCAATTTGAATTAAAAGGGTTGATCACCATTAAAGATATCCAGAAAAAAATCAAATATCCCTTTGCCTGCAAAGATGCACACGGTCGTCTGCGTGTGGGCGCGGCGGTCGGGGTCGGTCCCGATGTGGAGGAACGGCTGGAACGGCTCACAAAAGCCGGTATTGACCTAATCGTTGTCGATACCGCTCACGGTCACTCCCAAAGCGTCCTGGACAAAGTCAAAGACATTAAATCCCGCTATCCAAACCTGGAGCTGATAGCAGGAAATGTCGCAACATCTGTGGCAACCCTGGATCTCATTAAGGCTGGAGCAGATGCTATTAAAGTTGGAGTCGGGCCAGGCTCAATCTGCACCACCAGAATCGTTTCAGGAGCCGGAGTCCCTCAACTGACCGCCGTGGCCGATTGCGCCACCGTCGCAAAAAAACACCAAATACCCTTGATTGCTGATGGAGGTATCAAATATTCAGGAGATCTCACCAAAGCCCTTGCGGCCGGAGCCTCTTGCGTGATGATCGGATCACTCTTTGCTGGAACCGAAGAATCTCCAGGTGAAACCGTGTTGTATCAAGGCCGAACCTACAAAGAATACAGAGGGATGGGATCACTGGGGGCCATGGAACGAGGAGGGAAGGATCGCTATTTTCAAGAAGGCCGCGAATCTTCCAAATTAGTTCCCGAAGGCATTGAAGCCAGGGTTCCCTACAAAGGAAATCTCGCCGTCATGGTCTATCAATTAGTCGGAGGGCTGAAGGCCGGAATGGGATACTGCGGATGTCGAACAATCGAAGAGCTCCAACAGAATGCTCAGTTCCTTCAACTTACCTATGCAGGGCTTCGGGAGGCTCACGTTCATGATGTGGTGATTACCAAGGAGGCCCCAAATTATCGGACTGACTAAAATCTGATTCCTCCCTAAAGTCAGTCAGGTCCCACATTATCGCATTCATCAGTAGGCCCATGTACTCCCAACACGACACCATTGTCATTCTGGATTTTGGATCGCAGTATACGCAACTCATAGCACGGCGGATACGCGAATTCCACATTTTCTCCGTCATCCTCCCCTCGCAGGCAACGGTTCAGGACATCCTTAACTACCACCCCAAAGGGATCATTTTTTCCGGAGGACCGGCCAGCGTTACTCAGGCCCATGCCCCAAAAATAGACAGCCAAATCTTTGATCTTGCCATACCCATTCTGGGCATCTGCTACGGCATGCAATTACTCGCCCATCAATGTGGCGGAACCGTCAATCCCACACCCCATCGTGAATTCGGCCGAGCCGATCTGACCATTGACGACAACACGAATTTATTTCTTGGCCTTGATCCCGCAACCGCATTTCCTGTCTGGATGTCTCATGGGGATTCCGTCCAACAACTTCCACCAGGATTTCAAGTGATTGCCCACACGACCCATGCCCCGATCGCCGCGATGAGATCCTCCTCAAATACCCAACAGCTCTTTGGGATCCAGTTCCACCCTGAAGTCATCCATACCCTTCACGGGTCAACTATTCTTCAAAACTTTGCACGTCACATCTGTCACTGCGAGCCAACTTGGACAATGGGTTCATTCGTCGAACAAGCCGTGACAGACATCCGTCAGACTGTCGGCAGCGACAAAGTCATTTGCGCACTTAGCGGGGGAGTGGATTCCACAGTGGCCGCTGTCCTGGCTCACCGGGCAATCGGAGACCAATTGACCTGCATCTTTATTGACAATGGCCTTATGCGAAAGAATGAAGTGGCACAATTACAAACCACGTTCGATTCCGCCTATCATCTGAAGGTTCGCATTGCTGACCATGGAGACACCTTTCTGTCAGCACTGGGGCGCACAACAGACCCGGAACGCAAACGAAAAATCATTGGTCGTCAATTCATCAAAGTTTTCGAACAGGAAGCAGTATCTTTAGGCAAGGTCAAATTTCTCGTTCAAGGGACACTGTATCCGGATGTGATTGAAAGTCTGAGCGTGAAAGGTCCATCGGCAACGATCAAAACACATCATAATGTCGGTGGCTTACCGAAACGCATGAAATTTAAACTGATTGAGCCTTTTCGAGAATTGTTTAAAGATGAAGTTCGTCAATTGGGATTGGAATTAGGTCTGCCAGATGACATTGTTTGGCGACAACCCTTTCCCGGTCCGGGCTTAGCAATTCGCATCATTGGTTCCGTGACCGCGCAGCGCCTGGCGATTCTTCGTGAGGCGGATGCCATTGTCCGTGATGAAATCGAACGCGCCGGACTGTCAAGGACCATTTGGCAATCGTTCGCTGTCTTACTGCCAATCCAGACTGTGGGAGTCATGGGCGACCAACGGACCTACGAATCAGTGGTCGCCATTCGTGCCGTCACCAGTACAGACGGCATGACTGCGAACTGGGGGGTGATTCCGCCAGAGGTATTGGGCAAAATGTCCAATCGAATTATCAATGAAGTGCAAGGGGTCAACCGTGTGGTATATGACATTAGCTCCAAACCCCCGGCAACGATCGAATGGGAATAGGTATGGCTCAGGCAGAGAAGACAGTTCGTTTACAAAAAATCATCGCCCGTTCCGGTTTCGCCTCCAGACGCAAGGCTGAAGAACTTATCCAACATGGGCTGGTCACCGTCAACGGGGAAACGGTCATGACGCTAGGGACCAAAGTCAATCCTACGATTGACCATATCAAGGTCGAAGGACGCCACCTGAAATCCCGCCCTCCTGATATGTTTCTCATGCTTAATAAGCCGTTGGGTTATATCTCCACGTTGCATGATCCTGCTGGGCGCCCTACGATCAAAGCCTTGGTTCCGAAACCGTCCATCCGGTTATTTCCCGTCGGACGTTTGGACTATGATAGTGAAGGCCTACTGCTGCTCACCAATAACGGTGATATTGCCCAAGCCTGCCTTCACCCCGCACACCATGTCCATAAAACCTATCTTGTGAAAATCAAGGGTATCCTGGAAGAACCAGAAATTCAAAAGCTTCGACATGGACTGATGTTAGAAGACGGGCAAACAGCTCCCGCAAAAGTAAAAAAAGCTGGAAAAGCGGCAGCGAATTCCTGGGTGGAAATTACCATTCATGAAGGACGTAAACACCAAGTCAAACGCATGTTTGAACAAATTGGCCATCCCGTAATCCGGTTAAAACGTGTTCAGTTTGGGCCTTTGAACCTTGGAACCCTTCCTCCAGGTCAAACGCGATACTTGACCGATAAGGAAGCGAATGACCTTCGCCATTTACTCATCGCACCTAAATCGCCACGGCTGGCTATCCACCAGCCGATAAAAAGAACCGAAAAACTTCCAACATCAAGACCTGCAGGGCAGTCACGGCCACGTTCACCACACCCGAATTCCATGAGAAGTAAGAGCACCCCAGCGCCTGCGGGAACGACCGGCCAAGGAGCGCGCCGCGGATACATAGATCAGGCGATCAAAAGATCGAAAAATTCTCCTAAGTCGGAGCCGGTTGATCAGTTTTGGCCACGACAGGGAAACCCCAAACCCACCAGGCGCAAGAAGGCGATCTCGACTCCTGGCACCACAAACAAAGCACGACCCCGCCGACCAGGCGTCATATCACAAAGCCGATTCAAGTCTAAAACTTGAGCTTCCATATTCTTGGTTTCATGTTCTCCCATCAAAAGCTGACAGGTGTTGGAAAGGATCTTACAGTTGAAACGATCACATCATTGCGGTGAACTCTCCTTGGATCATGTTGGCCAAACCGTGACTCTGGCAGGCTGGGTGGCCAGCCGTCGCGACCATGGCGGAGTGAGGTTTATTGACCTTCGAGACCGCTACGGACTCACACAAATCGTGTTTGATTCAGAAAAGGAGCCCACGGTACATCAACTAGCCGATCGTCTGCGCAATGAGTACGTCATCACCGTCACAGGTGAGGTGACACTGCGACCTGAGGGATCAGCCAACCCCCACATTCCGACCGGTGCCATAGAAATACGAACGACAGCACTCATCATACTCAATGAAGCTAAACCCCTCCCCTTTGCACTTGACGATACCATCACCACCTCAGAGACCCTTCGTTTAAAGCACCGGTACCTGGACCTTCGACGGCCAAGGATGCAAGAACTCCTTCAACTCCGCAGTCAGGTGTCACATCTCGTGCGGCAATACCTTTACGCCAATCAATTCCTAGAAGTGGAAACACCGATTTTAACGAAAAGCACACCGGAAGGCGCGCGGGATTATCTCGTACCGAGTCGAGTCAACCCAGGCGAATTTTTCGCCCTTCCCCAATCACCGCAACTCTTCAAGCAGATTCTCATGATCGGGGGAACGGATCGCTATTATCAACTGGCCCGATGCTTCCGCGATGAAGACCTCAGGCTGGATCGGCAACCCGAATTTACGCAAATCGATGTAGAAATGTCGTTCGTAGAACAGGAAGATATCATGAACCTGATCGAACATATGGTCAGACTTGTCTTTAAAGAGACCAAGAGCATTGATCTCCCCACCCCACTGCCTCGGCTGTCCTTTGAGGAGGCTATGGGACGCTATGGAACGGACAAACCGGATCTTCGCTTCGATCTCCAGCTCCAAGACCTGAGCCAATTTTCCGAAACCTGCGATTTTAAAGTCTTTCGGAGTGCGGTGGAAAACGGGGGAATTGTTAAAACCCTCATCATTCCTGGGGGAAACGCCTTTACCCGAAACCGGATAGACAATCTGATTGATACGGCAAAAGAATTCGGGGCCAAGGGGCTAGCCTGGGTCAAAATTAATGATGAGGGCAATCTGGATTCCTCAATCGCCAAATTTTTCAAGCCTCAAGCCCTGCGTGAAGCGCTCCCCTCGGCCAAACCCGGGGATTTGCTCATATTTGTCGCAGATCAAGCGCCTATCGTCCATCAAGTCTTAGGACGCCTTCGCCTACTGCTGGGAGAGGAGCTTCAATTGATTGACCGAAACCGCTGGGAACCCTTGTGGGTCATGGATTTCCCCATGTTTGAATATGACGATGCCGCGAAAAGGTATGTCGCGCTGCACCATCCATTTACGGCTCCCCACCCAAATGATATCCCGCTTATGGAAACCGATCCTCTCAAGATTCGAACTCAAGCCTATGACCTGGTTTTGAATGGCTTTGAGTTAGGGGGAGGAAGTATTCGAATTCATGCGCCACAGGTTCAGTCAAAAGTCTTTGACTTACTCAACATCTCCAAAACGGAGGCTCGTGAAAAATTTGGATTTCTCTTAGATGCCTTGGAATCAGGGGCCCCGCCCCATGGAGGCATCGCGCTAGGACTTGATCGATTAGTGATGTTACTCGGCCAGACAGAATCGATTCGGGAAGTGATCCCGTTTCCAAAAACACAGAAGGCTCAATGCCTCATGACCGAAGCGCCCTCCTCGGTCACCCAAGACCAACTACAGGAACTCTCTATTCGCACAACGGCTAAAAAGTCTGATAGCCCGCTTTAAGCCTTGAGCACATCCAGCACAATAGAATGCAATCCCGTCGCCCCAGCCGGCTGTGGTCTCGTGATTTCCGAGGTTTGAATCTTTCCCTTCGTATCGATAGCCCTGACAGACACCATGTGCTTGCCAGGTTTTGGCGGACTCCAATCATAATTCCAGATCACCCAGGTTAACGGAGACAGCGGTGGCTCGATTTCCGCAGACACCCAGGTTTTCTCCTGATCAAAACTCAGTTGAACCTCACTGATACTCTCCGGTCCTCCGTAGGCAATCCCGCGCAAGCGTTGTCGAAGACCTTGTAACGACTGATAATGACCAGGGCTATCAATGCGGGAAAAAATATGAATAGTTCCATCATCCGTCCAGCCTTTTTGCTGCCAGTAGCCCAGGTAGTCTCCGTTATAGACTTCGATTTCCGTAATCCACTTTACATTTTTAATCCCGTAGAGACCTGGAACAATGAGGCGAACAGGAAAGCCGTGATCCTTAGGAAGCTTTTCCCCATTCATGAGATAGGCCAACATGACATCATCTTCCATGGCCCTGGAAAATGGAATGCTGTCGGAATACCCGTCAGCGGCACGAAAAATCACATCCCGGGCGGTGTCTTCATCAGCTCCGATGTTTTGCAAAAGTTTTTTGAGGGAAATTCCCCGCCACATGGCGGTCCCCAAGCTACTCCCGCCTGGAAGCGTATCAATACACATCAGGGTCACAGCCTGATCAAAGGATTCCCAGTTGAGCAGATCACGCCACTTCATAACCACAGGGCGTTCCACGGCGCCTTTGACCACCATTTTCCATTGCTCCACATCCAGGTCCCGCGTAAAGTTGTAGGAAGCATCCATGAAATTCACGGTATAAAATTTGTCGTTCGGGGTAAAATACGTGGTCTCCCGTGGAGGGACCGCAAACATCGACCCCATATCGCATCCAGGAAGGCCGAAGCCAATGGAAGCCAGCCCCCCAAGCTTAAAGAGAGCCCGACGAGTCAGAGGAAAAGAAAAAGAAGGATGGTTTGAAAATGGCATAGACATTACCCTATTATCTAACACTCATGCAGCTTCGGACAAGGTCTCCCGTTCATTGGACCACACAAATTCAGAAGTATAGAAGGAGAAATCGCATGCGGATATTCATAACCGGGGGCGCCGGATTCCTAGGAAGTCATTTATGTGAAACGCTTATCCTTCAAGGACATTCAGTCATTTGCCTGGACAATCTCCTTACCGGACGCACAGAGAATATCGGGGCACTTATGGGCCATCCTAAGTTCTCATTTATTCACTACAATGTCTGCGATTACCTTCATGTCGACGGACCAGTCGATGCCGTCATGCATTTTGCATCACCGGCGAGCCCACAGGACTATCTGGAATTTCCCATCGCCACAATGAAAGTCGGTGCGTTGGGCACGCACAAAGCCTTGGGCTTAGCCAAGGCGAAACAGGCGCGATTTCTTCTAGCCAGTACATCTGAAGTGTATGGGGATCCACTGGTCAACCCACAGCCTGAAACCTATTGGGGCAATGTCAATCCCATTAGTCCCCGTGGGGTGTATGACGAGGCCAAACGATTTGCCGAGGCCTTAACCACCGCCTATCATCGATTCCATGGACTCGATACCCGAATTGTCAGAATTTTCAACACCTATGGTCCACGGATGCGCCCAAAGGATGGGCGGGTGGTTTCCAATTTTATCGTTCAAGCATTACAAGGCCATCCGTTAACCGTGTATGGCGATGGGTCTCAGACCCGTAGCTTTTGTTACGTCGATGATCTGGTCGCAGGAATTGTTGCCCTCCTCCAGGCCCCGGCGGACGAAGTTCGAAAGAATCAAGAATTCCAGGATTCGGTACGGTTCGGATTAACTCAAGCTAACCTTGGATCTGTCCATGACCCAGTTAATATCGGCAATCCACATGAGCTCACGGTAATGGATATTGCCCAAACAGTGATCAAACTCACCAACTCATCGAGCACGATTACGCAACACCCCCTTCCCATCGACGACCCCAAAGTACGCCGGCCCAATATCGAGAAGGCCAAAACCCTGCTTAAGTGGGAACCTCGGATTACTTTAGAACAAGGCCTCGACAAAGCCATCGACTATTTCCGCTCTCATTTCGACCTCGCATAGTGAATCAAGGATTATGAGGTTGATCGATTCCGGGAAATTTGTGCCCCAGTATGTGCTCGATAAGCCCGCGTTCCGCCAATGCTCGGACTGCGACTGATCTGCGCCAGTGGACAGAGACACCTTGGCACCATAAAATAAAAACATGCAGAAAATTCGTCATGACCACATACTTGAAGGCATTTTAGTCACCCTTCGGGGCTCCCTTGCAGCTTGCCCGGAAGTAGCCGGATCAGAGGTCATGACCTCAACACTTATCGCAAACTTCCTGCATTCTTATGCACCAGACAAAATCCTGACTCATCTCGGTGGTTATGGAATCGCAGCAGTTTATGAGGGACAACATCCGGGGCCAACGGTGATGATACGATGTGAACTGGATGGCCTTTCTGTGGAAGAAGCAGACAAAAGTCAATGGCTCATTCCGGGAGCGAACATCGCCCACCGATGCGGTCATGACGGACATATGGCCATCGTGGCGGGCCTAGCACCTCTGCTTCATCGCACGCCACCAAGCTGTGGCCGAGTGGTACTATTATTCCAGCCCGCAGAGGAAACAGGGGCAGGCGCACGGGCGATAATCGATGATCCGAATTTTGAGAAGGTCCGGCCGGACTACGCCATAACCATGCATAATCTACCAGGCTTTCCCAGCGGGCATATCGTATATCGAAGGGGGACATTTGCCAGTGCATCTGTCGGAATGAGAGTTCGTCTCCTTGGTCAAGCGTCCCACGCGGCCGAGCCTGAACAAGCTCGGTCTCCTGCGAATGCGGTTGGACAGCTACTCGCTGAACTACCCGGATTGAGCAGAATCACGGACAATCCCTATCGCATGCTCACGCTGACTCATGCCCAGCTGGGGCTCATGTCGTTTGGGCTTACACCGGGAGAAGCGACCGTGTGTGCCACGCTGCGTGCAGCTTCGGCGGCGAGCCTTCAAACCTTGCAACGCGAAGCTGAACAGTGTGTTCGCGACTGTGCCGCAGCGGAACTGCTCTTTGCAGAAGTCGAGTGGGTGCAGGATTTTCCCGCGACCGTTAACGATGATGCCTTGATTGATACCTTGAAGCGCGTGTGTCTGGATACGGGAATTGTGGCCATCGAAATTCCCAAACCGTTCCGCTGGTCGGAGGACTTTGGGCATTTTGCCGACATTTGCCCCATCCTGCATTTCGGGCTCGGCATTGGTGAGCATGCACCGGGCCTCCATCAGCCGGATTATGAGTTCTGCGACGAGACGATCCTGATTGCCGTGAGTGGTTTTTATGAAATGGTCAAATCGCTTTTAATCGGATATGGAAATCGAG
>BQIZ01000088.1 GCA_021604365.1 Nitrospirales bacterium | reverse complement strand
AATTTAGCCTTCCCCGTATCGCCCATCACCTTCGTCAAGGCCGAGGTCAATGTCGTCTTGCCATGGTCAACATGCCCGATGGTGCCCACATTGACATGCGGCTTTTTCCGCTCAAACTTCGCCTTCGCCATGCCCTACCTCCTCTTGAAATCCTTGCCTTACCTAATTGGAAAATTTACAGGGAAATACTACTCCCCTTGATTCTTTTTTATAATTTGTTGGGCCATGAGCTTTGGCACCACCTCATAAGACTCAAATTCCATACTATACGTCGCACGACCCTGAGTCTTTGAACGTAAATCCGTTGAATACCCAAACATCTCACTCAAAGGAACTTCGGCATCAACGATTTGAGAGGTCCCCCTTGCCCGCATTCCATGGATCTTTCCCCGCCGACTATTTAAATCACCTATCACATCCCCCATGAAATCCTGAGGAACAAGCACCTCAACCTTCATAACCGGTTCCAATAAAACTAAGTCAGCCTTCTGACAAGCACTCACCAACGCCATTGACCCCGCAATCTTAAAAGCCATCTCACTCGAATCCACCTCATGAAACGAGCCGTCAAACAAAGTCACCTTAAGGTCACGCAGGGGGTACCCGGCAAGAATCCCACTCTCCATACGCTCTCGAACCCCCTTTTCAACCGGAGCGATATATTCTCTTGGAACCGTACCTCCAACGATTTTATTAACGAACTCCAACCCTACGCCAGACTCAGCGGGCTCAACCCTCAACCAAACATGGCCATACTGACCACGACCGCCAGTTTGCTTTACATATTTCCCCTCAGCCTCCGCTCTTCCCTTAATGGTTTCGCGATAAGCTACCTGAGGCTTCCCCACATTCGCCTGGACCTTAAATTCCCGAAGAAGACGATCCACAATGATCTCAAGGTGCAATTCACCCATTCCAGAAATGATCGTTTGGCCCGTCTCATCATCAGATTTAACCTGAAATGAAGGATCCTCCTGAGCAAGCTTCTCCAAGGAATAGCCCAACTTATCCATATCTTGCTTCGTTTTTGGCTCAACCGCCAATGATATAACCGGCTCAGGAAATTTTATAACTTCCAACAATACTTGATGCTTCTCATCACAAAGAGTATCACCCGTTCGAGTATCCTTGAGACCCACAGCTGCAGCAATATCACCAGCAGAGACCTCCCCAATCTCCTCTCGCTTATTGGCATGCATTTTTAACAATCGCCCTACTCGCTCTTTCTTTCCCTTTGCGACGTTATACACATAGGATCCAGCGGATAACTTCCCTGAATACACCCTGAAATACGTCAATTGACCAGAAAAAGGATCAGACATTATTTTAAATGCCAACGCAGCAAATGGCTCACCATCTTCAGGTTTTCGAGTGATCTCCTCTTCAGTATGAGGATCAATCCCCACAACCGGAGGAAGGTCAACCGGCGAAGGGAGATAATCAACCACACCATCGAGTAACGGCTGAACACCTTTATTTTTAAATGCCGACCCGCAAAAAACTGGATTGATTTTTAATCCTATCGTCCCCGCGCGTATTACCCGCTTAACCTCATCTACCCCAAGCACCTCTCCAGCCAAATACCGCTCCATCACCCCTTCATCGAACTCTACAACTGCATCCAACAATTTTTCTCGGTACTCTTTCGCCACCCCAATAAATTCATCAGGAATTTCCTGAACGGAATATGCAGCTCCAAGAGTCTCATCATCAAAAACCAGCGCCTTCATAATTAGAAGGTCAATTACCCCCCGCAATCCATCCTCACTTCCCAATGGCAATTGAACGGGAACCGGCTTTGCTCCAAGCCGGTCAACCAAAGACTTAACACTTGCAAAAAAATCAGCCCCCACTCGATCCATTTTATTCATAAACACAATTCGTGGGACATGATATTTATCTGCCTGCCGCCACACGGTCTCGGATTGCGGCTCCACACCCTGAACCGAATCAAAAACAGCTATAGCCCCATCGAGCACCCGAAGCGACCGCTCTACCTCAATCGTGAAATCCACATGACCAGGAGTATCAATAATGTTTATCCGACTTTCTTTCCAGAAACAGGTCGTGGCGGCGGAGGTAATTGTAATCCCCCTCTCCCGCTCCTGCTCCATCCAATCCATCGTTGCCGCGCCCTCATGGACCTCACCAATTTTATGAGAGACCCCGGTGTAATAGAGCACCCGTTCCGTTGTCGTAGTCTTCCCGGCATCAATATGGGCCATGATCCCAATATTCCGAGTTCGACTTAAAATAAAATCTGCAGACACAAATCCCTCACACAAAAAAATGCCGCCACGGGCTCAACCAATTAAGAGTAAACCGAAAATAAAACCATATCCCCACGAGGAGACACCAAAGAACAAAACCTACCACCGGTAATGGGCAAATGCTCTATTAGCCTCAGCCATCCGGTGCGTCTCATCCCGCTTCTTTACCGCCGAACCATTATTATTCGCAGCATCCATCAGCTCTGCCGCTAATTTCTCCCTCATACTTTTACCACTTCTCGCCAAAGCACTTTGCTTAATCCACCTCAATGCCAACGCCACCTGCCGGACCGGACGGATTTCAACGGGCACCTGGTAAGATGCCCCACCAACCCGCCTCGACTTCACCTCAACCATCGGTTTGACATTTCCAAGAGCAGCATGAAATACCTTAAGAGGCTCATCTCCAGTCTTATCCCTGACAATATCAAATGCACCATAACAAACCCTCTCAGCCGTACTCTTCTTACCGTCCTGAAGGAGAATATTTAAAAACCTCCCAACAACCTGATCCTTATACCTGGCATCCTGCACTACCTTTTGACGAAGAACGAGTGGCCTACGTGGCATTTTTTCCCCTAAAAAAATTAGCGAGTTTTAAATTGAATAAGCGAAGGTGAAAGCGCGAAGCCTACTACTTGGGACGCTTTGCTCCATACTTTGATCGCCCCTGCTTCCGATTAGCAACCCCGACGGCATCCAACGCCCCACGGATCATATGATATCTGACACCAGGAAGGTCCTTCACCCTACCACCCCTGACCAAAACTATAGAATGCTCCTGAAGATTATGCCCCATACCCGGTATATACGCCGTCACTTCAAGCCCAGTCGTCAACCGCACCCTCGCCACCTTTCTTAATGCCGAGTTTGGCTTCTTAGGCGTCGTAGTATACACACGAAGGCACACACCTCTTCTCTGAGGGCATTGATTTAAAGCCGAACTCTTGCTTTTTGCTTTAATTGCTTTACGGCCGACTCTTATTAACTGGTTTACTGTTGGCATTTTACTTCCAATTACATCTTAATTTTTAGAAATTTTACTTGCAAAAAATCATTGAGGCGAACCTGGGGATCTTATAGATTCATTCTCATTGTGTCAAGATAATTTTCAACCATAAAATGATCAATTAAATTCATTTATCACTTAACGAATGAACTTTATTTAAACCTTGTTGATCCTCTGATGACAGCACCACCTCTTCCGTTCGCTTTGGGACAAAAGTTTCGCGGTACGCCCCCCATCCTGTTCCCGCCGGAATCAGCCTGCCCACAATCACATTTTCCTTTAACCCACGCAAATCATCCGTACGACCATTAATAGCAGCCTCCGTCAGAACCCTTGTTGTTTCCTGGAAAGAGGCACCAGAAATAAAACTGTCAGTACTCAGAGAGGCTTTCGTGATTCCCAACAAGACAGGCTTACCTAATGCTGGCTGTCCATCCTCAGAAAGGACCCTCTCATTCTCATCATCAAAAACAGATTTATTGACCTGAGTACCAGGCAAGAAGGAACTATCCCCAGCATCTTCAATTCTCACTTTTTTCAGCATTTGCCGGGTGATGACCTCAATGTGCTTATCATTAATCACCACTCCCTGAAGGCGGTAAACCTCTTGCACCTCATCAACCAAATACTTTTGCAATTCTCTTGGCCCCAAGACGCTTAGAATATCATGCGGATTTGCAGATCCATCCATTAAGGGCTCCCCAGCTCTTACCCAATCCCCTTCATGGACATTTACGTGCCGACCACGCGGAATGAAGTATTCTTTCACATCACCAATTTTATTATCCACAACAACCTTCCGTAGGCCTTTCACAAAACCACCAAAAGACACCTCTCCATCAATTTCAGTGACCACGGCATGTTCCTTGGGCTTTCTTGCTTCAAACAATTCGGCAACTCGGGGCAACCCTCCGGTAATATCTTTTGTCTTAGTGGTTTCTCTTGGAATTTTTGCCAAAACATCACCTGGAGATACAGACGAGCCTTTTTCCACAAAAATATGAGCTCCTACCGGCAGGAGATATCGGGCAGGCGATCCGGAAGAAAGCTTTGCGGTCTTTCCTGATTCGTCCTTAACTGATAAGCGTGGACGCAAATTGGTCCCCGCTTGCTCGATGACCACACGACGGGATAAACCCGTGACCTCATCCACTTCTTCTTTCATGGTGACTCCTTCGGCAATATCACCGAAAGCCACTCTTCCCCCCACTTCAGTCAAAATTGTGAGTGAATACGGATCCCACTCCACAAACTTCTGCCCAATTTCGACCCTTCCTCCATCAGGGACCTTTATCTTACCCCCATAAACAACAGGATATTTTTCACGCTCACGGCCAGTTTCATCAATTACCGCAACCTTGCCATTTCTTACCATGACGACCCAATCTCCCTGTCGGGTTTTCACCGCCATGCTGGGATTATAAAAATCCGCATTTTTCTTTGCGTCAAAGCTTAAAAATTTGATTGTGCCGTCATGCTTCGATGCCAGAACCGTTTGCTCCACAACCTTACTGGCCGTGCCTCCAATATGGAAGGTCCGCATCGTCAACTGAGTGCCTGGTTCTCCGATTGATTGAGCGGCGATGACCCCAACAGGCTCACCCATTTCTACAAGCCGGCCGCGAGCCAAATCCCTACCATAGCATTTGGCGCACACTCCCCATCTAGATTGGCATGTAAGAACCGACCGAATTTTTACGTGATCTATGCCTGCTTCAACAATGGTCTTACAAAGCTCCTCCTCTAACTCTTCATGAGCCTTTACAATGACTTCCTGCGTGACAGGGTCGAGCAGATCCTCAGCTATCAACCGACCAAGGATGCGTTCATCCAGGGATTGAATCACTTCTCCTCCCTCTACCAAGGCCGAAACAATGATTCCGTCCGTGGTAAAACAATCAGGCTCACTGATAATCACATCCTGAGCCGCATCGACAAGGCGCCTAGTGAGGTATCCGGAATTTGCTGTCTTGAGTGCCGTATCGGCCAACCCTTTGCGTGCCCCATGAGTCGAAATAAAATACTGCAGAACAGTGAGACCCTCTCGGAAATTAGCGGTAATAGGAGTTTCAATAATTTCCCCTGAAGGCTTGGCCATAAGACCGCGCATTCCCCCCAATTGGCGAATTTGCTGCGAACTTCCCCTGGCGCCTGAATCCGCCATCATATAAATAGGATTAAGGCCTTCTGCTGCACCTCGCCCGCCTCCCTCTTTAATTTCCTTCATCATTTCAATTGCGACCTCTTCACCAACATGCGCCCAAATATCGATAACCTTATTGTAGCGCTCCCCATTTGTAATCAAGCCTTCACTGTATTGCTCATGAACTTGATAAACATCTCCCTTTGCCCGCTCGATCAGTTCCTTTTTTCGAGAAGGAATATGCATGTTGTCTATACAAATAGAAACGCCAGCTTTTGTGGCATAGGAGAACCCTAAATCCTTCAATTTATCAAGCATGACGACCACTTCATGTAAGCCGGTTTTGCGATAAACACGATCAACCAATTTCGTCAGCTCTTTTTTGGTCATAAGCTGATTCACATGTGAAAAAGGCATACTGGCTGGCAGCACTTCCGAAAGAATCACTCGCCCAACCGTGGTATCGATCATATCTCCATCGATTCGCACTTTCACCCTCGCCTGCTCTTCCACTTCCTGCGAATCATAGGCAATCCGAACTTCTTCTGCAGACGAAAAGATCTTCCCTTCGCCACGGGCACCATCACGATCCTTCGTCAGCCAATAGCACCCTAACACCATGTCCTGAGATGGAATGGACAAGGGTCGGCCATTGGCAGGTGAAAGGACATTATTGGCGGCCATCATTAATACCCGACTTTCAATTTGGGCTTCCACCGAAAGCGGAACGTGCACAGCCATTTGATCCCCATCGAAGTCAGCGTTAAAAGCCGCACAGACTAACGGATGAAGACGAATAGCCTTACCTTCAACCAAAATAGGGTCAAAGGCTTGAATCCCCAGTCGATGAAGCGTTGGAGCACGATTCAACATGACCGGATGCTCCCGAATGACCTCATCAAGGACATCCCAGACTTCGGGACGTTCCTTCTCGACCAATCGCTTCGCACTTTTGATTGTGGTCGCCGCACCACGTTCTTCCAACTTATGAAAAATAAACGGCTTAAATAATTCTAAAGCCATCTTTTTAGGCAATCCGCATTGGTTAAGCCGCAATTCAGGACCAACCACAATTACCGAGCGTCCAGAGTAATCCACCCGTTTCCCCAGGAGATTCTGCCTAAATCGACCCTGCTTTCCTTTAAGCATATCGCTCAAGGATTTTAGGGGACGCTTATTGGCACCACGAATGACCCGGCCCCGACGGCCGTTATCAAACAACGCGTCGACCGCCTCCTGAAGCATACGCATCTCATTGCGGATAATGACACCGGGGGCCTTCAATTCCACCAATCGCTTAAGACGGTTATTGCGGTTTATCACTCGTCGGTAGAGGTCATTAAGATCCGACGTTGCGAACCGCCCTCCATCTAAGGGCACCAGAGGGCGAAGCTCAGGTGGCAACACAGGAATGGCATCCATAATCATCCATTCCGGGTTATTTCCAGATTTATGAAAAGCCTCAATGACCTTCAAACGTTTCGTAAGTTTTTTTCCTACAGCCGCGGAGGTCGTACTTTTAATCTTGACATGCCGCTCATCCCACAAAGCATTTATATCAACTTTGCGCAATAATTCACGGATAGCTTCAGCCCCAATACCCACTTTAAAAGAATTGGCCCCATACTCCTCTACACACTCCCGATATCTTTCCTCAGTCAGGAGCTCCCGTTCTTTCAAATTCGTATTACCAGGATCCAAAACCACATAAGCCTCAAAATACAGAATCTTTTCCAGCTGCTTTAAACTCATATCCAAAAGAATCCCAATTCGGCTTGGCACACCCTTGAGAAACCAAATATGGGCTACAGGAGCAGCCAATTCAATATGGCCCATCCTCTCACGTCGAACTTTTGACTGAATGACTTCCACGCCGCATTTATCACATACAATACCGCGGTGCTTCATTCGCTTGTATTTACCGCAATTACATTCCCAATCTTTTGTTGGTCCAAATATTTTTGCGCAAAACAACCCGTCCCGCTCAGGCTTAAAGGACCGATAGTTGATTGTCTCAGGCTTTTTTACCTCACCGTAGGACCACGAGCGAATTTTCTCAGGCGAGGCGATACGAATCCGCATGGCATCAAACGAAACTGCATCACGAGGTTTTTCAAAAAGCGAATAGATACTGTCCAAGTTCGTTCCTCCGATTATGTTGAATGATGGGATTGCAGAATCAGACTACCCGTCTAATCAGCAGATTTGATCAGCTCCACATCCAACCCCAAACTCTGTAACTCCTTTACTAACACATTAAAGGACTCCGGAAGACCCGGCTCAAGGAAGTTTTCTCCCTTCACGATCGCTTCATACATCCGTGACCGTCCAGGCACGTCATCCGATTTTACCGTCAAAAATTCCTGCAATGTGGAAGCAGCCCCATACGCCTGAAGAGCCCAGACCTCCATTTCACCTAAGCGTTGACCACCAAATTGAGCCTTTCCTCCAAGCGGTTGCTGGGTAACCAAAGAATACGGCCCTATTGAACGAGCGTGAATCTTATCGTCCACCAAATGGTGAAGCTTCAACATATACATGTATCCCACCGTGACAGGACTTTTAAATGGTTCTCCTGTCCGGCCATCATACACAACCGATTGGCCTGATTCCGGGAACTCTGCTTTTTTCAATAACTCCTTGATTTCCCTTTCCGATGCCCCATCGAAAACAGGGGTCTCGACCTGAATTCCTAAAGCCTTGGCCGCCCAACCCAAATGAGTCTCCAGAATTTGCCCTACATTCATTCGGGAGGGAACACCAAGCGGATTCAGGACGATTTGAACAGGCGTTCCATCCGGGAGATACGGCATATCTTCTTCGGCCATAATTCTTGAAACGACGCCCTTATTTCCATGGCGACCGGCCATTTTATCGCCAACAGCAATTTTTCTCTTGATCGCTAAATATACCTTTACAAGCTTAATGACCCCAGGAGGCAATTCATCGCCACGTCGAAGACGACCAACCTTTTCATCGTATTGCGTCTGCAAGATTTCTATTTGGTCTTTGGCTTCCCGCTCAATTTCATCAAGTTTTTTCTGTTCTTCCGCGTCAGCTAGAATCACCCTACGCGCATCATCATCAGACAATTTACGAAGGACTTCAGCCGTAATACGCCCTTTTTTCTTTAGAATCACTTCTCCACTATCAGGATCCATTAAATCCCTACCGACAAATTGCCCAAGCAAAAGCTTTCGAATTTTACGATTTCGCTCTTCTTCGATAATTCGCAATTCTTCCTGATAGTCCCGCTCAACTTTGACGCGATCATCCGTCTCGATTGTCCGAGACCGTTCATCTTTATCTACGCCTTTTCGCGAGAAAATTTTGACGTCCACGACGATACCTTCAATGCCTGGGGGTACCTGAAGCGAAGTATCCTTCACATCTCCGGCCTTTTCCCCAAAAATCGCACGCAACAATTTTTCCTCCGGCGTCAACTGCGTCTCTCCTTTAGGAGTGACTTTCCCAACAAGAATATCGCCAGGCTTGACTTCTGCACCTATTCGCACGATGCCACTTTCATCCAAATTTCGAAGGGCCTCTTCCCCTAGATTAGGAATATCCCGAGTGATTTCTTCCTTTCCTAACTTCGTATCACGTGCCTCTACTTCGAACTCTTCGATATGGATAGAAGTAAACACATCCTCTTTAACCATTTTCTCACTTAAAAGAATAGCATCCTCATAGTTGTAGCCACCCCATGGCATAAAGGCGACGAGCACATTTTTCCCCAACGCCAATTCTCCGCGATCCATCGCTGGACCATCCGCTAGCACTTGACCTTGTTTGACCGGCTGCCCGATTCGGACAATGGGGGTTTGGGTGATACACGTATTTTGGTTCGTCCGTTGAAATTTAATCAAATCATAGGTATCCAGAATGCGGGAGCCCTTTTTCTTGTCATCCTTTTCCTTGAGTCCGGTTCTCACGACAATTCTTCTCGCATCTACCGATTCAACAATCCCATCTCGTTGAGCGATGGCCAAATATCCTGAATCTCTAGCTACGACAGCTTCCATGCCCGTTCCGACCAAAGGTGCTTCACTCTTAATTGTGGGGACTGCCTGGCGTTGCATATTCGAACCCATAAGCGCCCGGTTGGCGTCATCATGCTCCAGAAATGGAATTAAGGCAGTCGCCACACTGACCACCTGCTTAGGAGATACATCAAGATAGTCCACCTTATCGGGGGTCGTGGTCACAAATTCCCCTGCTTCTCTGGCGGTAATCGTTTCCGATGTGAGGGTCCCATCCTTATCCATCACTGAATTGGCTTGAGCGATAACCACCTGATCCCCATCTAATGGTGACAGGAATTCAACGTCATCTGTTACCCGGCCTTTTTTAACTTTCCGAAATGGAGCTTCAATAAATCCAAACTCATTAATCCGAGCGTAAGTAGCTAATGACGTAATTAACCCAATATTGGGTCCCTCTGGAGTTTCAATAGGACAAATACGGCTATAATGAGACGGATGAACGTCCCGCACCTCAAAACCTGCACGCTCCCTTGTCAAACCACCAGGCCCTAATGCAGACAGTCTTCGTTTATGGGTGATCTCTGCCAACGGGTTAGTTTGGTCCATAAACTGCGACAACTGACTACCTGCAAAAAATTCCTTAATGGCACCAACTATAGGCTTGGCATTGATCAGGTCATGAGGCAACACGGTTTCCATATCCAACAAATTCATTCGCTCTTTAATGCTTCGCTCCATTCTTGCCAAACCAATACGGATTTGATTTTCCAATAACTCACCAACCGAACGAACACGTCGATTTCCTAAATGGTCAATATCATCAACTGCACCCTTTCCGGCCTTAAGATCCACTAAACATCTCACCACTTCGACAATATCTTGGGCGGATAGCGTCCTTTGCTCCATTGACAAATCAAGGTTAAATCGTTTGTTCATTTTCAAGCGACCAACAGGGGAAAGGTCATAACGCTTGGGATTCAGAAAGAGATTTTCAAACAACAACTTTGCCGACTCAATGGATGGCATCTCCCCAGGCCGAAGTCGTTTATAAATTTCAACCCAGGCTTCTTCCTTTGAATTGGTCCGCTCGGCTTCCAATGTATCCAGAATGACAGGACTGGTGGTAGGGCTATCCAGGTAAATAACTTTAAATCCTTCAACTCCGCTTTCCAGAATTCGCTCCAACACCGGTGCCGTGAGTCGTTGATTTTTTTCTAAAATTACCTCCTGAGTCCCAGGATCCACCAGCTCGGTTAAGACGGCTCGACCAACCAAATCTTCATGCTTTATAGGAATTTCTTTGATTCCAGCCGATCGGATTCGACCCATGAGCGTCTTATTGAGCTTGGCACCTTCTTTGACTAATAGTTCGCCGGACCCCTTCTCAAAGAGGTCGGAAGAAGATCTCAGTCCTGCATGGATGTCGGGATCAAGCTTGCGGAGCAAGGCACCATTGTCGACGCGCACCTCCTCTACGGGATAATACATCTTAAGAAGATCATCCGTGCTAAAACCAAAACCTTTTAATAAAATTGTCGCCGGCATCTTCCTGCGGCGATCAATTCGTACATACAAAATATCTTTGGCATCATATTCAAAATCCAGCCACGATCCCCGATAAGGGATAATCCGACCAGAAAATAAGACTTTACCACTTGAATGGGTCCGGCCCTTATCATGGCCGAACGATGGACCGGGTGATCGATGCAATTGACTAACTGCCACCCTCTCCGTGCCATTCACCATAAATGTGCCGCGGTCGGTCATCAAAGGCAGCTCCCCGACATAGACTTCCTGCTCTCTAACATCCAACACCCTGTTTTTCACACTTTTATCTTGTTGATCGAAGACAACCAGGCGCACACGAAGCTTTAAAGGTGCGGCAAAGGTCATTCCCTGCTCAATACATTCCCTAGTGTCATACTTAGGAGTTCCCAATGAATAGCTGGAAAATTCTAAAATGGCCGAATTGTTATAATCCATAATGGGAAACACACTTTTAAACGCTGCATGCAATCCCTTGTCCTCACGACGATCCGGCAATGTTTCCGCTTGCAAAAATTCCTCATAGGATCGGCGCTGCACTTCAACTAAATCCGGAATTTCAATATGTGAGCGAATTTTTGAAAAGCTATGTCGCTGAACACTGCCCTCAAAGGCTGGTTGTCCCATTCCTGTCTCCTTAAGGATTAACGGCCACTTCAGCTTCCTGCTGGCCCTCGAAACTTCCTAAGTCTCCACACCAAGTCCTCAAAATGAGGGAAACACTACCACTACAACACTACTTTACTTCTACAGTTGCACCAACATCCTGGAGTTTTTTCTTAATAGTCTCAGATTCCTCTTTGGACACGCCCTCCTTCACCGCCTTCGGGGCCGCTTCAACGAGGTCCTTAGCTTCTTTCAAACCCAACCCAGTAATCTCCCGCACCACCTTGATGACTTGAATCTTTTTATCCGCTGGAGCAGAACCTAGTACTACCGTAAACTCCGTCTGCTCTTCAGCGGCTGGAGCCGCAGCGCCCACTGCAGCAGCCATGACACCAACTGGTGCCGCTGCCGTCACACCGAATCGATCCTCCAGACCCTTAACCAGATCCGACAATTCAAGGACACTCATGCCCTCTATAACCTTAATGAAATCTTCTTTTGACATCTTAGTCTCCGTTGCGCTCATCTCCCCTTCTCCTTTCTGCGTTTTGTTTTCTTGTATCGCGGCTAATACCGCAACAATACTTCTTACAATTTGGCCTAATACCCCGACAAAACCTCGAATTGGCCCTTGGAAGGCCGACAACAACATCGACAACAATTCTGTCTTTGACGGCAAATCTGCCACAGCCGAGATACGAGCTGGATCCAGCTCTTCTCCGTCCAGAATCGCTGCCTTGAGGAGCAATTTCTCCTCACATTTTTCGCTTTTAATAAAGTCACGTATAACTTTTGCAGGCAAAACCGGATCATCGAATCCAATAACCAATGCCGATTGTCCCCTAAAAAAGGGTTGTAACGGCAGAAGGCCTGTTCCCCCGATAGCCCTTACGGCAAGCGTGTTTTTCACCACCTGAAAGTTTGACTTCGCCTGCCGAAGTTGTTTTCGCAAATCATTAATTTGATTCACGGGCATACCTGCGCATTCCGTTACAATGGCAATCCGCGCTCGGGCGAATTGTTCATGCATGACTGCCACCGCTTCATTTTTATCAGTTTTTTTCATACCTCGAACTCACCTGCTGAGATTAAAGTTTCAACTGACCTGCTTTGCAATCGCGACTCCGTCCAGATGGATTCCTGGTCCCATCGTGCTGGATAATGTCACACTTTTCACATACTTCCCTTTACTTGAAGAGGGCTTAGCCTTCAGAATGGAATCAAAAACCGACTGAGCATTTTCTTTAATTTGTTGCCCCTGGAAAGACACCTTACCTACAGGAACATGAATGTTGCCGGCCTTATCCACCTTATACTCAACTCGCCCCCTCCTGATTTCCTGAATGGCTTTCCCAACTTCAAAGGTCACCGTTCCAGTTTTGGGATTTGGCATTAATCCTCGTGGGCCCAAAACTTTCCCCATTCTTCCGACAGCACCCATCATGTCCGGGGTCGCAATCATGGAGTCAAAATCAAGCCATCCATCTTGAATTTTCTGCAAAAGGTCATCACTCCCCACAAAATCCGCCCCCGCCTCCCTGGCCTCCTGCTCTTTCTCTCCCTTTGCAATCACTAAAATTCGGACCTTTTTCCCCGTTCCGTGAGGAAGGACCGTGGTCCCGCGAACCATCTGATCCGCGCGCTTGGGATCTACCCCAAGGCAAAGTGACAGCTCTACCGTCTCATCAAATTTAGCAAAAGCTGCCTGTTTAACCAGGTTACTCGCCTCCTCCAACGAATACAGGGCCTTTGTTACCTTCCCTAAAGCCGATTCAAATTTCTTTCCCACGGCGCATACCCTCTGTTAAAAGCCTCACAATATTATTTACCCCTCAACCGTAATGCCCATACTTCTCGCAGTTCCTGCAATCACCTTCATCGCAGCTGGAATATCACTGGCATTTAAATCTTCTGCTTTCAACTTAGCAATGTCCTCTAGCTGTGCCATGGTGATTGTCCCAACTTTATTTTTATGAGGAATCCCTGAACCCTTTATGATTCCGGAAGCCTTCTTCAGTAAATCTGATGCCGGAGGAGTCTTGGTCACGAAGCTAAAGCTTCTATCCTTATAAACAGAAATAACCACCGGGATAATGCTTCCCTCCTGCTTCTGAGTCCTAGCATTAAACTGTTTACAAAACTCCATAATGTTTACTCCATGTTGCCCCAAGGAAGGCCCAACAGGAGGAGCAGGATTGGCTTTTCCAGCCGGAATCTGCAATTTAATTTGACTAGTTACTTCTTTGGCCATGCCTTCACCTACCTTGCATCGACTTGCGTAATACTTAAAATTAAAAAGGGAAACTCCCCTTGTTTCTAAACCCGCTCAACCTGAGCAAACGCCAACTCCACCGGGGTTGATCGACCAAAAATACTGACTAGCGCCTTAACGCGACCATGATCCTGATCAACCTCATCCACTAATCCATTGAATCCCAAGAATGGGCCATCCACAATTCTGACATTGTCCCCTTTTGAAAAATTCGCCAATTCCCTCGGAGCCGTCACGCCAGACTCCAACTGCTTTAAAAGCGTGGACACCTCCTCAGGATCAAGCGGGATCGGCCTAGTTCCCCCTCCAATAAACCCTGTCACCTTAGGGGTCTCTTTGATCATAGCCACAACCTCGTCCCCAAGCGGACCGTTCGCTTCAAGGAGAACATACCCGGGGAAGAATTTTCGTTTAGAGGCACGGCGTTTTCCTTCTTTAAATTCCACAACATCCTCCGTAGGAACGAGGACTTGCGCCACCGAATCCGCCATCCCCAATTGATTTGCCCGCTCGACAATTCCAGCTCGAACTCGCCCCTCATATCCCGCATAGGTGTGAATGACATACCAATGACTCGACATGAATTCCCTTCTTTAGATGCTAAATAACCCGGCTAATTAACCAAACGAGAAATGAATCGACCACAGAGAGGTATAGAGACATAATAACGCAAAACAACAGAACCACCGTAGTCGATCCGATCGTCTCAGACTTAGTAGGATAAGAAATCTTTTTAAGTTCCCCACGCACGTCAGACATAAATTCCGTAATGGAAAACCATACTTTCTTAAACACGACCTACCCCCTTCAGTCTTTTTCGAAACCCCGACATTAAACGTCTCTTATTAAGCACATTAAATCCACGGACAATTATGGCAGGGGCACAGGGATTCGAACCCGGACTTTCGGTTTTGGAGACCGACGTGCTAGCCGTTGACACCATGCCCCTCCAACCTGCACGCAACCTAACATGGCCCATACCATCAATCACTTTACCTCTTTGTGAGGGCTATGCTTTCGACAAAAACGGCAATATTTTTTAACTTCCAACCGATCTGGGTCGTTTTTCTTATTTTTCATTGTCGAATAATTTCGACGTTTGCAATCTCCGCACGCTAGAGAAATAATGACTCTCATCGATACACCCCTATGTTCTTACGCGACGATTTCCGTGACCACCCCGGCCCCTACCGTTCGGCCCCCTTCTCGCACTGCAAAGCGCACCCCTTGCTCCATGGCAATCGGGGAGATCAATTCCCCCTCAAACGACACATTATCCCCCGGCATCA
>BQIZ01000087.1 GCA_021604365.1 Nitrospirales bacterium | reverse complement strand
ACTTGAGGCATTTAGTTATTCGGTCTCGCATGACTTGCGGGCCCCCTTGCGGGGCATCGATGGGTTTAGCCAGGCGGTACTGGAAGACTATGATGAAAAGCTTGATGAGTCAGGGCGAAGTTATTTGCGTAGGGTGCGGACAGCCAGTCAACGAATGTCTCAGCTTATCGATGCCATGCTCAATCTCGCCAGATTGACTCGAGCTGAAATTCATACCCAGACCTTTGATATGAGTGCCGTGGTTCGGGGGATTCTCGACGATTTTCAGAAGGTGGAGCCGGACCGGCAGATAGAATGTATTGTGGCCAATAACGTATTCGCCACCGCTGATCCGCAATTACTTCGGGCGGTTTTAGAAAATTTGTTAGGTAACGCATGGAAGTTTACCCAACAACAAGCCCACCCTCGTATCGAATTTGGTTATGGACAATACAAAGGGCAGGCCGCCTACTTTGTCACCGACAATGGGGCGGGTTTTGATATGACCTATGTGCATAAACTCTTCGGGGCGTTTCAACGGCTGCATGCCTATACTGAATATCCGGGAGTGGGTGTGGGACTGGCGACGGTGCATCGGATAATTCAACGGCATGGCGGTCAAATTTGGGCAGAGGGAGTCGTAGGCAAGGGCGCAACCTTTCATTTTACGTTGTAAGGGAAACGAAGGAGGAGACGATGACGAACAAAGCAATTTTGTTAGTAGAAGATCATCCCGATGATGAAGAGCTGACGATGCGGGCGCTCAAGAAAAACAATATTAAAAATGAAGTCGTCGTGGCTCGTGATGGTGTAGAGGCGTTGGAATACTTATTTGGGACCGGAGCCCATGCCGGTCGCGATTTAAGCAACATGCCTCAAATAATCCTGTTGGACCTCAAGCTCCCCAAGGTTGACGGGCTGGAAGTGCTTCGACGGTTGCGAGCTGATGACCGGACAAAATTTCTCCCGGTGGTTGTTCTCACGTCGTCTAAGGAAGAGCAGGACATTGTGAAAAGCTATCAACTTGGAGCCAATAGTTATGTTCGCAAGCCAGTGGACTTTCAAGAGTTCTCTCAGGCGGTTCAAAACCTTGGGCTCTATTGGCTGATTTTAAATGAATCGGCACCGGAAAGGGTGTGATACATGTAAGGTACACAGGGTTACTAACCTGGCGGGGGGGTTGGTTGCTTTGCGAGGATCCGAGGGATGTTCCAGTCATTCCTGGTCGCGTATATTGAACAACCTCTTCATTAGATTTTGAATATTTCCGCTCTCATTCTGTCTGTCAAAGGTTCCGACAGGTGTCAACTTTTCAGTGACTTCAAACAGGAAAGAAATGCCCGTTCACCGAGGAATCTGCCTAGCTTCCTGAGTTCAGCCTTCCGGCCCTTGAATCTCTTTTCTTTTGTTTTCACAAGCTTTTCTCTTCTCTGTCTTATTCAGTTCGACCCCCGGCATATCCCTTGCTCCAGGTAATAGATACTAATCTTCCTACCAATCTTTCCAAGGAGGGGGCCATGAGACGAATGCTCACATGGGATATACCTGAATCCGTGATGACACAAGATCAAGCCTGGCATCCAAAACGAAAATATATGGCGGAAAGCGTTGGGCTGGTGACCCACCGGGCGTCAAGAGGTAGTGCGACCGGTGTGATCTGTTGTGCCAAATGTGGCAGTGAGGTGAAAGTCTTTGTTTCTCCCAGACGAAACCCCCATTCCAATAAATTAGGACGTGCAGTCTCGTTAAAGGATCATGATCTGTGTCGGCGCTGCTGGCGTAAGTTAATGCATCAACAACGGAAAATGGAGGTGGTGACACTGCCCATTTCCTTCTTTGTGAGAGAGGAAAGTCTTCGACCACGCCTCCTGGTGCCTATAATAGCTTCTGTGCCCAAACAAGCGTCCTAATCCTCAATACGAAGGAGGCTGAGGGAGAGGGAAACCGCCTCATTCGCAATGATATGTGGCACTTGGACTCCCACTCCCAGCAGGAAGTTCAGTTGGAGGAGGCAGTCGCCGCAACTTGGCTCTGTTGAATGAATCCTTTCGCAAGGGCCGCATTTTGGTACACAACCTTCAACGCCAGGTTTCCAAACGGGCGGCGCACGACCTTTAATAATACCTGTCCCTCTTCAAAACCCAAATTCAGCTCGTTTTGTTCTCCAGCAAGAAACGATTGCTTGGTCGGTTCGGTGAGGTCCTGTGTGAGGTGATAACTATCTCCCAAGATAATCTGTAACTGCTCGAACCAGTTCTCGGTGAATAGCCCCATATCGATGGTAATTTTTGCCAGTTTTCCGATCGGTTCCGGTGAGCCGGGGACTTTGTCGGGTAAGTAGGTTAATTCCAAATATCGATTTTTATCGGTTAGTTCATAGAGGCATTCCGTCGAGCTTCTGCAGGCAGGTAACGCGGATACGTCTTGTTCCGTCATGCCAAATTTTAAGTCGCGGAAGCCATCAATCCCGGGCTCTGCGAACACTGGAGTTCCAGTAAGGAGGAAGGAAACACAGGCGAGGAGAGAGCAGGTGCGTATGCAGAGGATGCTGGAAAGTAGTTTCATGACTGAAGGTTCCTTAATCGTGAAGATAGAAAAATAGAGAAAAAAGGCCTACCTAGGGGATATAAGCCGAGTGGTTCACCATAACAAACCTTTCCTGAAAAAGGCGATGATGACCTGCAAAAGGGCTCGCGGATTGAGGCAATAGTCTTTTTTTGGGGTACTCAGAAAAGAAATTGTTGAGCGGGAGCTGTGGGGGATTGGGTTTTTTGATCGCCGGGTATTGATTAGGACTGTCCTAAGTAATTTCAGGGAGATTCCTGATGAATCTGGAGAAGTGGCCCCATCCAGTAGCGCATGGGTCGGTCCCCTTCAGCCGACTTATGAGGAAGATGTGCCACATACCAAAAGACCACATTGGTCTCCTGGACGCTTTCATCACTTTTAAATTCCAAATCCCCACGTGCGCCGAATGGCCAGCCGGCATCTTCATCCCGGTAAAATTTGCGAATCGAGACATCACGATCTGAAAACTTCTTCGAATGGCCATCAAAGGGACCTGGAATAACCCAGACACCCTGCCCGGTGAGATAATCGCGCACAAACCAGACGCGATCCTGGCTATTGGTAGCGGGCTTCTTGTCATCCTCTTCTACCAGATATTTTTCCCATCCTGGCCCCCAACCGTTGTCTGTTACAGAATTCCGGTCCAGGACAAAGACCTGATCCTGATCAGATCCGTCAATATCAAAGTCCAGGCGCCAGTAGGCATGGTGGTCATGGTCGGTATTACAGGAGAGATTCCAGCTCTGAACACTGGGATACAGACGACCGTCTTCGCTCAGATACCAGGCTTGATACAGATGGTATTGACCAATTTTGGCATAGACACCTAGTTCCAACCACTTGACGCCTTGGATGGTATGCTCGGCCTGACAGAGTTTGTTGCCATCGCAGTTAGGGTTTTTTTTGAGACGCGGTGGGCTGATCCGGTCTTCGAATGGTCCACACCGGCCACTGGATCGCCCAAGTCCAAACCAACTAAACGGATGCCAGGCCGGCCATTCCCGAACATACTTGACCCGGATCACCGGCAAATCGGCCTTACCCAACACCTGCTTGCCTTGATAAGACACATTGCGCAGACCCAGGCCAGCCGCATCTTTCATCTCAAGGTGTAAGTCCCACGGTCCCCACGTAAACGGTTTGGATTCCCAGTCGGCCAAGGCGGGGGTGACAATCAAAACACCGGTCAATGCGACACCGGCGAGGAGATATCGAAATGATGCCATGTGACGCGCTCCTTGTTTGGGAATAGTCATTGGAGTCCTGCTTCCTTGCCTGCGTCTAAGACGGTCTGAGCCGTGAGGTCAACTCGGGCAAAGTAGAGGGCCAGACTCTCCGGCATTTCAGAAAATGTGACCCAAAATACTCGATCCCCAAACCCCGCTTCGTCGCTCACCCAAAAATACCGGTATTCCTCAGGTGAAGTCAGAATGGCATGTCCGTGCAGAGTCTGAACCTCCTGGGCAATTCGTTGATCTGCTCTGGCCAGCTCAATCGCGGCGGTGATTTCTTCGTCACCTTCTTCGGGTTGGTAACCCTTCCGGGGATCCGGTTGAATCGACGAAATCTGTTGATCGTTAAGACAGACATGTACGGCCACGTTGTTAGTGTAACTGTAATAGGTAAGCCGATACTCCAAGGCCTCGGAAGCTGCTGGCCGCTCGGTTGTCCGTGAAGTAGCCGGGTCTCTTGCTTTCAGGGTCACCAAACACCGGCTGGCAGGGACTTCCTCAGTATTGATAAAAGCAAAACGATCGCCCAATTGGGTCTTCACGTCCGGATCCCGTTCTGCTGTGGCACGTAAGCCAGGCTGGTTGGAATCGACAATGGTAATCTCCGGTCCCGGACTGGATAGGGGCGTAGGAGACATGGTATCGACCGGGCGCCGCGGACCGCCTTCCGGTGGTAATTCCAATGGTAATTCAACCAGTGGAGGGGGATGGAAGGGCAGGGGTTTTTTGGGAACCTTTGTCAGTTCGACGCTGGAACAGCCCAGAAAAAAGCTGCCAAGGACCCAACCGGCTACCACAATGATTTGTGAAGTCGAATTTGCATTCATGAGGCCGGCTCCCTAGGTCGAGAATGAAAAGACCTGTGTCAGTATTTATCAAACAGGATGACCTTAAAAATTCTGTGTAATAAAAGCAAGAGAGGCAGGACCATCCCCTGGAAGGTGCCAAGGAAGATATTCTAAACCTTGATGTTGTTTGGTCAGGGTTGTAATGAACGCTGAACTCATATGACTCTATTCCAAATGGCGGTTCGGGACCTCAGGAGTAGAAAGTTTTCACATACGGAGGCATGCATGAAGCACCTTGGTCTGGGCATACGAATGACATGGTATCTGTTAGGCGTGTTTGTAATAAGTGGATTTTTGGGATTTGGACAGACAGTCCAGGCGAATGAATATTCAAATTGGGATGCTTTACTCAAAAAGTATGTGGCCTCTAAGACCATCGAAGGGATACCGCTATATGCCGTGAATTACCAGGCACTGGGTCATGATCCCTTATACAGGAGAGTGATTGCCGATCTGGAGAAGGCACCAGTGGAGGGCTTCAGCACACAGGAAGAGAAGTTGGCATTTTGGATCAATGCCTACAACATCATGGCTGTCAAAATGGTGTTAGATCATTATCCACTCAAAAGCATCAAGGATGCCGGGGGATTATTTTCTTCGGTTTGGAACCTCAACGTGGGGAAGGTTCGCGGGAAGGCACGAACACTCAATGAAATTGAACATGACATATTACGCAAAATGGGGGAACCCAGGATTCACGTGGCGATCGTTTGCGCCTCCTTGAGTTGCCCTGACATACGGCCGGAAGCCTATACATCAGAGCAATTGCATGCGCAATTGGATGATCAGATGAAGGCATTTTTGGCGAATCCGAAAAAAGGGTTGCAGGTGGAGGAATCCAATCAGCGCCTGTATCTCTCCTCTATCTTTAAATGGTTTGGTGAGGACTTTGAGGCCAAGGGAGGTGTGCGTCCGTTTTTAGCCAAGTATGTCCCTGAACGGCTTTCTGCGTATTTAAAAAACGAAACATTCAGATTGAGTTACTTGGACTATAATTGGAATCTCAATGAATTCAAATAAGCTTGGAAGGTAAGCCTGAACCCAATGGCTTGTGGGGGGACATGAACATGGACTTCGGTTCGATGATTGCAAGAAAGGTCTCATTCAAATGCAGAGCCTCATGGGGACAATGTGGCCGGTAATTATTCATCACCTGTTTGTCGCTTTTTGATGCCGCGAGTGGGTGGGGCCTGGAGGGGATCATCGGGCCAGAAGTGTTTGGGGTAGCGGCCCTTCAATTCTTTTCTCACTTGCGTGTAACCGGTTTTCCAAAAACTTGTGAGATCCTGGGTGACCTGAACGGGGCGTCTGGCCGGAGAGAGCAGATGAATGAGGACAGGGATCCTCCCGTTGACCAGGCGGGGTGTGTCGCATTGTCCGAATAATTCCTGAAGACGGACAGCCAGAACGGGAATCTCTCCTAATAAATAGTCCAAGGGAATGTGCGATCCTGTCGGCACGGTGAGATGGGTGGGCGCCAGGGTGTCGAGCGTTCGCCGTTGTTCCGGAGAGAGAAGCGCTTGAAGCGGCCAGGCAAGATCGATCCGTTTCAGCTGATTGAGACTTGAGAGGTTGGTGAGATAGGGGCCAAGCCACTGGTCCAATGTGTGAAAAAGTGTGTCATCCGAGACATCCGGCCAGGCAGATCCCGGTTCTGTGACGCGTCGTAAAAATTGGACGCGCGCCTGCCAGTTCCTGAGAGTGGGAGTCCAGGGCAAACAGAGGAGGCCCGTGTTTCGAAGGCCTTCGAGAAGGACGGTCAACACCAAATCAGGATCGGGATCGGGAAGGCGGCTTTCCTCCAGAATGAGTTCTCCCAATCGTCGTTGCCGGATGGCCCTGACCGTTTGCGTCGATCCATCCCACATTACAGAATCCGTTGACTGTATGAGATCCCCGCAATGAGTAATCAGATCTTCACGTGAAATCGGGACAGCCATATAGATGAGTGCCGTCGCTGGCGCCCCATTAAGGTCTGCGATAACCAGCCATTCTTCATGCTCCAATGGGTCCGGGTGATGGAATCGTGCGCTTCGTCCATTGGCCATCCGGTATCGTCTGGCCTCATCGAATTGTCGTTGGGCGATCCGGTCAGGGTAAGCCAGCGCCAGAAGTACCCCCATCTGATCAATCTGCTGCTTGGGGACATGCCGGGGAGTCGTGATGTGAAGTGTCCGTTGCCATGCCTGAGAGACTTGGCGAATACGTTGGACGGTTCCCCTATCAAAGAATCCGGTATCCCTCTGGGCATGGGCGGCACCATAGAGTACATCAAACCTGGCGCGAAGATCGGCATGCTCGCGGGCGGTGGATCCCTTGAACAGGTCCCGTTCGCTTAAGGATGCGGCGAGATCACATGCCAGGGCTCCGGCTCCCAGCCTTTTTCCCTTCAGAACCATATGCGCAAGCCGCGGGTGCATGGGGAGGTCGGCCATAGACCGGCCATGATCGGTAATGTGGCCTTGGGCATCGAATGCGCCAAGGGAGTGAAGAAGTTGTTGTGCCTGAGCCATGGCCCCTGAAGGAGGAGGATCCAGCCAGAGCAATTCCTGTGGATCATGAATCCCCCATTGCGCCAATTCCAACGCAAGAGAGGTCAGGTCCGCATCCAAAATTTCCGGTGCGGTGCGCGGGGTGAAGGTACGCTGTTCGGCCTCAGACCAGAACCGCACACACAGACCGGGTTCCAGACGTCCCGCCCGCCCGCGACGCTGTTCGCCCGATTGTTGTGAGACCGTGAGGGTTATCAGCCGGCTCATACCGCTGCGTGAATCAAACCGGGGAACGCGCACGAGTCCGGTATCGACGACGAGGCGAATGCCTTCGATGGTCAGACTGGATTCGGCAATGTTGGTGGCTAACACCACTTTGCGCCAGCCGGGAGGCGGCGGAAGAATGGCCTGGTCCTGGGCCTGGGCGGACAAATCTCCATAGAGCGGAGCGATAAGGATGTGTGAGCCAAGGGGAAGGTCCGCCAAGATCCGCTCGACTCGTTGGATTTCTCCGGCTCCTGGAAGAAAGACCAAAAGGTTGCCCGGTTCGGTCTTCAGCAGACGATGAATGGTCTGTGCCACTTGAATGGCAAAATTTTTGACATCCGGTTTTCCGACGTAGCGGGTTTCAACGGGAAACATGGTTCCCTCGCAGGTGATCACCGGAACCTGTTTCAATTGTTGCGAAATGGCTGCAATGTCCAGTGTGGCCGACATGATCAGGAGTCGAAGGTCTTCTCGAAAGACCTTCTGGGATTCCAGACAGAAGGCCAGACCCAGATCGGCTTGCAGGCTGCGTTCATGGAATTCATCAAAGATGACCAGGCCATAATTCTCTAATGATGGATCGTGTTGAAGTATTCTTGTGAGAATGCCTTCGGTCACCACTTCCAGTTTGGTATTCGGGCTAATTTTGGTATCCAACCGGGTTCGATATCCCACAGTGGTGCCAACGGCTTCACCCAGGAGATCAGACATGCGGCGTGCTGCTGCGCGCGCAGCCAACCGTCGGGGTTCCAGCATGATGATGGTTTTGGGAGTCAGCCAGGGTTCCTCGAGAAGGGCCAGCGGGATCTGAGTTGTTTTTCCGGCGCCCGGCTGTGCGGTGAGAAGGACGATGGGATGTTGGCCCAGCGTCTGTCGTAATTGGGGAACGACGGCATCAATAGGATAGGATTGGCGCTTCATGGGGGATTAGGGGAAGGTGGGAATATGGGCCCATGGTTTTTGAACAAGTCGCAACGCTCTCATGTTGAGAAGGAATTTACCTGAAAAGACCAAGGGGGAGCACCTCTTTCACATTTGGATGTTTGGTCTTACCATATTGCGAACATTCGAGGTACACTGAATTATTCAAAAAATTACTCTCATGTGTCAGTTGTCCGGGATGCTATTGAATGAACAAATTGCTGTGAATGTGACTAATTCAATCGGGAGGAAATGAAGCCATGAGGACAGGTACGAAGGGGAACGTTCTCGCAGGTGTTTGCGGGATGATGGGACTGTTCATGATAGCCTCAATCGGGATGGGGAGTGAGCCTGGATTTGATACCTCAATAGGAATGATCACCGTGGATGGTCATGGGGTCCCGGATATTGGCCCGCTTCCGACGGTGGTCCCCACACCACCGACAAATCTGAATTATGCCGCAAAAATTTCCTTGGGCAAACAACTCTATTTTGATGGACGGTTATCCAAAAACAATGCGATCTCCTGTGCATTCTGTCATAACCCCGTCACGGGATTTGCCGATCCCAACCAAACTTCGGCAGGAGTTGGAGGACTGCGGGGAGGCCGGCAATCGCCAACGGTCTACAATACGGCATTTAATCCCTTCCAATTTTGGGACGGTCGAGCCGGCTCTTTGGAAGAACAGGCCATTGGTCCTATTCATAATCCCGTTGAGATGGCCGAGACCCATGAAAGTGTCGTTCCTAAAATTGCTAAAATAAAAGGCTATAAGGAAGAGTTCCAGAAAGTATTTGGAGCGGGTGTCAGTTTGCAGGGAATCGCGGAAGCGATAGCCGCCTATGAACGGACGATTATTTCCACCAATTCGGCTTTTGATAAATTTATTTTAGGTGATCCCAAAGCGATGGGCGAAGACGCCCAACGTGGGAGGGACGTGTTTAAAGGAAAAGGCCGGTGTATCCTCTGTCACAACGGTTCTAATTTTACGGATAATCAGTTCCACAATCTTGGCGTGCCGCAAGTCGGACCGATGAAAGAAGATCTGGGTCGGTATTATGTGACTCTTCGAGAACGCGATAAAGGCGCATTTAAAACTCCAACGCTTCGAAGTATCACTGAATCCGCCCCGTATATGCATGACGGAGCTTTCAAAACCTTAGAGGAAGTTGTTGACTTTTTCGATGAAGGCGGGAAGGCGAATCCCCAGTTAAGTCCGTTGATGAAACCCCTGGGATTGACGCCTCAAGAGAAAACCGACCTTATTGCTTTTATGAAGGCATTGACCGGCGAACCGATTCCGTTTGAGTTTCCAATGTTACCAGAGTAAACCGGATTGAAAGGAAAATCGGTAGATACTCGTTTCTAAGTTGGTATCGTGATGGTCCCTATCATGCTGTTGGGGGAAATGGAATGGCGGATTCTACAGAGATTGCAGAGCATGGAGACCTCTTGCCTGAATTGTCACGGGGCGAAAGATCCGGGTAATCGTCCGGTGGCGGAAAGTCTGACGCCCATGCCCGCAGACCTCTCCTCCTAAATGCTCTAGAAAAAAACCGAAGAAGATTATTTTAAAGAATTCGAGAGGGAAAGTCGGGGAACACGATGCCCTGCTGGAGGGGAGAGTGATTTGGGCTGTACAAACGGAATGTCCTCGCTTGTCTGCGAGGGCTTGAGAGATCATTCAACGGGTGAGGGTAACTCAGAGAACGGCCCAGTGGGTGAGTAGGGGATAATACGGTATTTAGCGCAGGCCATCTATAAAGGCTTGACTGATTTCCCCTCTGGCCACTTCGGTCACAGGGCCTTTCATCGTGATGTTGTATTGAGAATCAACGGTAATATCCAGAGTGCCACCCTGGGCTTTCACCCGAACGGGGCTTTTGACTAAGCCCAATCGGACTCCTGCAGAGGCTGCCGCACAGGCCGAGGATCCGGAGGCTTGTGTTTCCCCGGCACCCCGTTCCCAAATCAAGATAGAAATGGCTCGCGGCCCGGTGGGTACGGCAAGTTGGACATTGGTTCGTTTCGGGAAAATAATATGGGTTTCCAGTTCAGGGCCGATCTCCAGAAGGTCTTGGCGGGTCCATACTTCTTCCTGTTTCCTATAAACCACGCAATGCGGATTTCCGACGCTGACGCCGGTAAACCGGAGAGATTGGCCTGCAGCCTTGACCGGCTGTTGAATCAACTCAGGCACCCGTAAGGTGCAGGGGAGAGAGATGGGTTGAAACGAGGCTCGTCCCATGTCAACGGTAGCCCCATTCACGTACCCATGACCGTTGAGGTCCAGGTGAATCTCAACCAGGCCGCCCTTGGTTTCTACGGTAAAGTGTTTTTTCCTCGTTTGCCTGGTGTGGTACAGATAGCAACCGAAAATCCGCAATCCATTACCGGACTTTTCCGCCTCACTGCCGTCAGGGTTGTAAATGCGTAGACCAAAGTCGGCTTTCTTGGAAGGGCCGAGCGCCAGAATGCCGTCACTTCCCACTCCCCAATGCCGATCACAAAGAGCCCGGATGGTCCGCGGTGTTAGTTTAAAAGACATTTTGGCCGGGTCGAGGGCAATATAGTCATTCCCCAAGCCATGTCCTTTGAAAAAAATGTTGTTCATGCCTGCTCCACAATGGAATGGACTGCTATCGGGTGATCGGCCCTGCCTACAAGGCTTTTTCCCGGCTGGACGGTAGGGCCTGAATTATACGTAAAAATGTTGAAAGAGGAAAGCACTTAAGGGTAGAAAACGTCGAAGAAGGTAAAATCTTATTGCGAATTAGCCAATCATTTGCCTGATAAGAACATGAGCCGGTCTAGCATTGATAATGGAGAGGATGGAACCAGGAGTTCGCGCAAGCCATTATTAGAAGCACTGTGAAAAAAGACCACAAGGGGGAGGTGTCTCGCCTAGGTTATGTTCAATGCTTATCCGAGCACATCGAGCAGTCCATTTGCTCGAAAGCCTTACGGGTTGAATGGGAGGGAAGGGCCATGGGCCTCGCTGCCACGGGTTAGTGAAAGCGAGGCCAAAATATCAGATCAATCATGAGAAGAAGGTGGAGCTCATTGAGCCTTTTTGGACATGTTGCGAGCCGACCGGCGTTCGTTGTCGGTGAGGTAGCGCTTACGCAGGCGCACATTTTTTGGAGTCACTTCGACCAGTTCATCATCTTCGATGAATTCCAAGGCAAATTCCAGGGTTATTTCCCGTGGCGGAATAAGGTGCATAGCTTCATCGGTTCCAGACGCGCGAATATTGGTGAGTTTTTTCTCGCGAAGGGCATTCACGACGAGGTCGTTGCCTTTGTTGTTGACCCCAACCAGCATGCCCTCGTAAATATCGACTCCAGGATGGAGAAAAATTTCTCCACGGTCTTGAAGACCCCAGAGGCCATAGGCCACGGCTTGTCCAGGACCATGAGCAATGAGCACTCCAGTCGAACGATGGGGAATCTCTCCTTTAAACGGCTGGTATTCATAGAAAATTTGGGACATGACTCCGCTTCCTCTGGTCATCCTCAATAATTCACCCCGGAATCCTAAAAGGGCACGCGAGGCAATGTGGAATTCCATGCGCACGGTGCCGACCGCGCTGATCCGCAGGTCTTTCATGTCGGCTTTCCGGCTGCCGAGTGCTTCGATGACCGCCCCCTGATAACCTGGATCTACCTCAATGACCACGAGTTCTACGGGTTCGAGGGTTTCGCCGTCCATCTCTTTGTAAATAACTTTGGGCGGGGATACTTCTAATTCAAACCCTTCCCGACGCATGGTTTCGATTAAAATGGACAAATGGAGTTCGCCTCGTCCCGAGACGGTGAATCGCTCGCCACCGTCGGCCTCCTCCACTTTAATGCCGACATTCATCATGGCTTCGTGAGCCAAGCGCTCTCGAATGTGCCGCGACGTGAGAAAGCGCCCCCCGTCCTTCCCGGCCAAGGGGCTGGTGTTATGAGAGAAGTTCATGGAAATCGTCGGTTCATCCACGTTGACGGTCGGTAAGGCAGTCGGGTTTTGAGGGGAGGCTAGGGTTTCTCCTACCCGAACGTCCTGATGCCCGGCGAGGGAAATAATCTCTCCGGCTTGAGCGGAACCGGTTTCGACCCGGGTGAGACCCTGATAGGCCAGAAGCTTGGTGACCTTGCCTCGGGAAATGGTCCCATCCCGTTTGACGGCGACGATCTGATTGCCGACTTCAATCATGCCATGGACAATCCTTCCCACAGCCACACGTCCGATATAGGAATCATATTCCAACATGGTCACCAGCATTTGAAACGGTTGCTCCGGATCGGCCACGGGCGGCAGGACACGATGAATGATGGTGTCTAATAAGGGTTTCATATCAACGGCGGGATCACTCATGTCCAGTGTGGATTTTCCTTCCTTTCCGGATGCATACACAATGGGGAAATCTAACTGTTCGTCGGTCGCGTTGAGTTCACAAAACAAATCAAAGGTTTGATTCACGATTTCTTCAGGACGGGCGCTTGGGCGGTCGATCTTGTTAATCACGACGATGGGTTTGAGATGCAGTTCCAACGATTTTTTCAGGACGAATTTGGTCTGGGGCATCGGGCCATCAAAGGCATCCACGAGCAAGAGCACGCCGTCCACCATGCGTAGAATGCGCTCGACTTCACTCCCAAAGTCGGCATGGCCAGGCGTATCGACGAGATTGATGCGGGTATCTTTATAGAGGAGGGAAGCATTTTTCGAAAAAATGGTAATGCCACGCTCTTTTTCCAAAGGATTTGAATCCATAATGACGGCTTCGCCTTCTTTAAATACATGCGCCCCGGTTTGCCTGAGCAGGGCATCCACTAACGTTGTTTTGCCATGATCGACGTGAGCGATGATGGCGACATTGCGAAGGTCTTTTCGACGTTTTTGATTCGGCATGACAATCGGTTCCTTTGTTGGGCACAACCAGACGAAGCACGAACGACATTGTTCTATGCTGAGGTTGCGTATCGAGGCCGGTCTGAGGAGGTTTGGGCTACGGCACCGGCCAGAACAGCCGGAGAATGGCTTGGATCCTGCAAGACGGTCGATTCTGACAAAACCGTACAGGAAGATCGGTTCTAATGCAACTGGTTTTCCTTGACTTTCCTTAAATTTTGAAAGCCTCTTCAATGTTTGACGGCCATTTTTTACCCTTTCCAAAGGAGATTCTTGAAGGTGCGATTCACCGTAACCTACATGGCCTCCGATTTAAATGAAGGCGATGTACCCGGGCGAATTAAGTGGGATTTAGAGTTTCAATACGATGGACTTACGTCGGGTAAAACCGATAAACGCAAAATGTTTTCATGATATGGTGGAAGAGGTTTTCTCGTTCGCTCCAGGTGTTGGACCAGGATATTTTAGCTGAGACAGGGCCCTTTACCGTGTTATGCTGAGGTTATCCCCATCCCAAATATAAAGGCTTACGAACGGTAATGAAGATCCTTGTGCTGGAAGATGATCGGGAAACGGCGTCCTATATTGCCAGTGGTCTAATCGAAGAAGGGTACGTGGTCGATATTGCCACCGATGGGAAGGAGGGGTTTAAGAAGGCCATCGATGAGGTGTATGAAGTCCTGATTGTCGACCGGATGCTACCCAGTCTTGACGGGATCAGTCTGGTCAAAGGGCTGCGAACCACGAATGTGAAAACCCCAGTCCTCTTTCTCAGTGCCTTGGGTGGGATTGATCATCGAGTTGAAGGACTCCAATGTGGTGGTGATGATTATCTCACTAAACCCTTCGCCTTTTCGGAATTAAAGGCTCGAGTTGAGGCTCTGCGTCGTCGTCCGCCCATGTCAAGGATTGAGACACGGGTGCGCGTTGGGGATCTTGAAATGGATTTACTCACACGAATCGTAAAACGGGGAGAGGTGTGCATTGAGCTTCAGCCTCGGGAATTCCGCCTGCTCGAATATCTCATGCGAAATGCCGATCAGGTGGTGACCCGCACCATGCTGCTCGAGCATGTATGGGATTTCTATTTTGATCCCCGTACCAGCGTGGTTGACACGCATATCAGCCGTCTGAGGATGAAGATCAATAAAGGCTTTACACAGCAACTGATCCATACCGTCCGCGGCACGGGCTATCGTATGAGTGCCGATGCGTAAGCTTCTACGTACTGCCAGTTTCCGATTAACCCTTTTCACCGCGTGCCTGTTTGCGGTTTTTGTGATCACCACATTTGTCGTTTCCTATTGGGTAGCCGTCCGGTACCTACTCGAGCGTGTTGACGGAGAAATCACCTGGCAGATTCAGATGCTCGTCAAGGAGTATCAGGCCGGATCTCTTAATTCGGCGAATCCCGATCTGGTGGAACCGGGGACTTACCTTCTGTTGCGGGATAGCGCCGGAAGATCAATTGTTCAGAATTTGCCGTCAGGGGCTCCTGTCCGAAAATGGTTTCAGGAGCTGCCACCGAAAGAAATCCCGATTGATCATGCATCACATAAACTTCGCGCGCAGACGGTGTTGTTACCGGATGGCACCCAATTGACCGTCGGGCAGGATTTAAGAGATCTTGAAGCGGCGAAAGAATTTTTACGGCAAGCGTTTGGCTGGTTGTTAGCCGCTATTCTCATATTGGGGCTTGCCTGTGGAGCGATTGTGAGCGCCATTACTTTGCGACGTGTGGAAGAAATCAATCTCACTGTGGGGGACATCATTAATGGGCACTTTGACCGTCGTATCTCTCTTAAGGGAACCCATGACGAATTTGATCGGTTAAGTCGCCAAATTAATCTGATGCTGGCACAAATTGAAAAATTGATGGGAGGATTGCGGCAGGTTTCAATAGATATGGCACATGATTTGAGGA
>BQIZ01000086.1 GCA_021604365.1 Nitrospirales bacterium | reverse complement strand
CTTTAGATTTTTAAGCGGCACTTCCGGTACCAGGGTAATGACTCCACCTTTTTCTACAACCTGCAAACGCTGCTGAGGACTGAGGTGAAGTTTTTCCCGCACGTCCTTGGGAATCACAATTTGAAATTTCGGTGAAATCGTCGTCGTGGCCATATCAAATCTCCTTACAAATTCATGATCGATCATGCTATCGTCATACGATTGTTTAGTCAAGGGTGATGGATCTGTGCCCTAACCACTTCACGGCCGTTTCACATCAGCGTTCTCATCCTACACAGCATTTTTTTTCGACGCCCGCCGACTGGCCCACAGAAGGGACGCTCTTCGCATCTGGCGGCCCTTGTCTGAGCCCGGCGAATTCATTCATCCTTCCCCGCTAGCCTCTCCTGGCCTGGTGGCATGGCCGAGCCGTGCAACCGGCACCGGAGATAAGGCGGGCAGTGTTTGATCCATGCGAGTTTGCCCGCCGCCGGGGGCGGTGAACCGCGGAGGACACCCGACGGGCCATGGCACGGCCAACATGGTTTTGGGTCCTTTTGCCGCAACAAAAGGATCTCGCCGTCCGGGGACGAAACCCCGGCATTTATCTTTCCTTCACTTTTCTTCAAATATTTCTCTTCTACTTTGTCCGACGCCTGCCGGCTGGCCCCAGGGAGGGACGCTCTTCGCATCTGGCGGGCCTTGTTTGAGCCCGGCGAGTTGGTCCGCTCTTCAAAAAGTTAGCGTCCCTCCACTCTACTGAACCAGACGGGGCGTCAATGGTTTTGGGTCCTTTTGCCGAAACAAAAGTACCTCGCCGTCCGGGGGCGAAACCCCGGCATCTAAGGAACGTCCATTTGTTTCTCCAATTGATTTTCGAGAAGCTTATTATTGCTTAGAGGCACGGCGGTGGCAGGCGGACGATCTACAAACTCCGCAGCTCATCCCCTCGTCCCGGAGGACATTGCAGGAATTCCAGAGCTTTTGAACGAGAGCAGAAGGACTCATCGCAAGATGGCTCCAAACGTGTTCATGATATATAATACCTATTGAGAAGAAGACCCGATGAGCAAAAAACCTCTCATAGAAACGAACCCCTATCTCAAGGCGACGGAGAAATACCGGCAGGCTTTAATTGCCAATGTCTCCAGCTCGACGGCCATTGAAACCGGGGTGCCAGCTGAAGAGATTGCCCGTATCTTAACCCAAACAGGAAAAGCTGAGACGGTTAAGAAGCCGCAAGACTCTCGGCAATAATTTCTGCAAAAAGCTGCTCCATGGGGGCATAGGCTTTATCCATGCCAGCCTGGATCGCACCAAAGTAGGCCCCTTTCTTTTCCCCCGTCAGCAGATGGAAGTGTAACAGTGGGAGCCCCGCCTGCAGGGCCATCAGGGTGGAGATTAAACGCCCAAGGCGCCCGTTCCCATCTCGAAACGGATGAATCAGCACCAACTCGACATGCGTTTCGGCCAACGCTCGAAGGACTTCCTGGCGGGTTGGGAAACGACATGGCGTCAAACGGGCCAACACATCCCGTTCAAATTGCTGCATCAACGATGGGATATGGGCAGCGGCCGCAAAGAGAAAATCATCCTTGCTCACATTCACCTGTCGATAGTTCCCCGCCCAGGCATAAATATCACCAAGCCAGATTCGATGACAGTCGCAGAGGTCAGAGGCCGTGAACTGATGATTCTCGTTAAACCTTCTGACAAGAATATCCAAGGCCTTTCCCAGAGCACTGGTTTCGGTATTATCCATAATCTGTTGGGAAGTGATGCGAGCCGATTCCGCAGCACCTGGTTATGTGATCCGGGTTCAAATTGCGCCTCCGGCAAACCGGATGTATCGTATCGGTCACCTGGTGTCACAGGACAGCCTCCCAAACAAGCGACTTCGTCTGTTCATCGGTTATCTTGAGAAACAGCAAAGACGTGAACAACTTTGAGCCTGTCTTGACTCCCGCTGAAGGACTCGTCCTGAGCCATGCAGAAGGACCTTTCCTGAGAAAGATCGACGGATAGTCACAATTGCGCATCCCGTCGGTGGGGAGGACGTGACCGTCATTCCAGCGTGGTCGAACGAGAGCAGGATGGCTCATGATGTGGTGGTGGACAGGAAATCCATCGCCTCAATGAATCAGCGCGGCATCGAGATGGAACAGAAATCCTTCATTGAATGACATCTTCACCGGTAAAGAGGGGAGGACGTGCGCCCATCATAGCGTACGGATGCAAAGAAAAAAACTGTACAAGGAGCGATGGTTCGAGGCAAGAATAATCTCCCTTCTACTCGGGTCAATCCCGCCAGTCGCCATCGCGCATCCATCTTTTATTCTGATCGAAGAGATAAGAGACAGTACCCAAGGCAAAAAATGATGCGGTTCCCCCGTCCCGACGCCTGCCGGCTGGCCCCAGGGAGTGACGCTCTTAGCATCTAGCGGCCCTTGTTTGAGCCTTGCGAGTTGGGCCGCTCTTCAAAGAGTTAGCGTCCCTCCGCTCTAATGAACCAGACGGGGCGTCAATGGTTTTGGGTCCTTTTGCCGAAACAAAAGGACCTCGCCGTCCGGGGGCGAAACCCCGGCATTTATCTTCCCTTCACTTTTCTTCAATTATCCCTCTTCTACTTTGTCCGACGCCTGCCGGCCCAAGGGAGGGACGCTCTTAGTATTTAGCGGCCCTTGTTTGAGCCTGGCGAGTTGGGCCGCTCTTCTCAGAGTTGGCGTCCCTCCACTCTAATGAGCCAGACGGGGCGTCAATGGGTTTGGCCACTTTGACCGAAACCAAAGTGGCTCGGCCGCCGGGACGAACCCCGGCATCTAAATGTTATCGCGCTGTGCCGCCTCAAACAACGCATTACACTCCTGCTCCAGAATTCCCCCAATCACTTTCGTATTCCGAAATGGAGTCCTCCGTGCCACCTCCTCGGCCCGAATATCAATTTGCCGCCACCCGTGTTGTTGGAGAAAAGGAATTGACGTCCCAAAGTACACCGTGGATATGCCCGCCCACTCGATCGCACTCTGACACATGGGACAGGGTTCAGCCGTCGTGTACAAATCGAGTGTGGTCCAATCCACCGGGGCATGCTTGGCTGCACAACGATTGATCACATCGATTTCGCCGTGTACGATAGGATTGCGGGAAGAACGGTTGTACCCTTTCGCAAGAACCTCTCCGGTTGTTTGGCGAACGATCACAGCTCCGAAAGGATATTGGGGGACCTTTTGCGCCATGAGAATGGCCAGGCGCAAGTAATCATCGGGGCTCATGGGCTGTTGAGTGCTCTTATCAGGTTTCGCCATATCTTTATAACAAACGCTTAATGGATTACTTTCCAGTAAAATCTGGGGGTCCCTTGAAATCTTGCTCCAAGAGCGGATGTTTGGAAGATTTTTTTCCTTTAAAAGGAGAGTAGGGGATTCCATCACTTCTGATGTTATGCCCATGATCCTCGACAGCCTTAATAAAGACTGGCACCAATTCAGCCAAGACAGGCACAGCACTGGTAAGAGACCTCCGGTTTGCTCTGGATTGCTCTTTGGAGGCACCATGAATAATTTGGTTTCTTAAAACATATAGCTGTTCAAATATCGGTTTAAGATATTGACCTAATTCGCCGTTTTTTAAATTTTTATTCGCTGCCTCTACCGTTTTTTCAATTGAGCCCCAAATAGTCCCTGAATCTAAATCCTCAGTGGTTGATAACTGATTCCAAATTTCCTTCCGAAGAAAAACATTTTCTAATACATCATCTCTATTTTGTTTCTTGGGATTATGAGGATCCGACAAGGCTTTCCCAACGTGAGAGGAGCTAGAGACATCTTGAAGGAAATCTTTGATATTATGCAGTTCATCAATATTTTGCCGACGGTACCTTTCTCTAACTTCTAATCGTTCTCTTGGTTGACCATACAAGGCATTCAATGCAATCCACCAAAATATAAATTCTCCATCAAGATCTTTCTTGCCATCTTTTGCGCAGGCTCTTGCACGTTTCTGCCAAGATTTTGCCCGATAAACCCTCAAGAAAATCTCTTCCTCATCCATATGGGGATTCCCACGAAGAAAATTAGATTATTGGTTATAATAGCCTTCCCACAATCATTCCCAACACACTTATCATTCCACCCACTCCTGCACTCATGAGGATTGTAAGCCACCAGCGAGTATCCTTTTGATGCTCTAAGGCCCTAGAGTGCAGATTGATTGCTGTATTGATTAAGGTATTAATATCCGCATTTGTCAGAGGATTTCGAGATATCCTTTTTCTTTGCTCCTCAGACAATTGAAAAAATTCTTCTCGTGTTAATTTTTTCTCCCCATCTATGTCATACAATTTTTGGTAATTTCGACGCCAAACCAAAGAGGCTTTCATTCTTTCAGCATCCAGGCGGAAAAATTCCGGATGTTCAACAAAAACCTGTTTCCAGTGTTCGGCCTTACTCTTATCTCCCGAAATTCTATCCGCCCATCCCTCAAAATCAAGTTTATAAAATTTATAGTTGCCCATTGCCTGAATGGCTGAAATTACCTCGGCCAGTCTATTGGGTTCGTTGAGGTAGGGAGAATTTGCCATCACCAACTCCAATTGGGAAAATTAGATTAAGCGAGGGGAAAAAGCGGCATCAAGTTCCATACTAGTATTCCAGTTGGGCATATATCAGCTCGCCACTTTTTGGTCGTAGGTCAGGCCAAAGATCATATCCGTCATCCATCGTTTGAATGATTCGTTGTCCATGAACTGCTTGAACAATTCCGTATCATCCTTGAGCAATGCCGTCATGACGCGGGTCAGGGCCTTGTCGTGCTCGATGCGGGCATTCTGCTTATCGGAGTTCTTTTTGGCATTCTGGTAGGCCGTATCGGCCGCGACGCGATTCGGGATATCTTCAGTGATGAGCTTGTGCACCCGGTCGCCGTCGGACCACGGAATGTTGCCAAACTGATCGTTGAAGGTTTTGATGATATTGGAGAGCCGATCCAGTTCAGGCTCGGGCTTGCGCCCACCGCCGGCCGTCGGCACCGGCTCAATCTCCGCATCCGTGTCCGGTAGCTGGATCTGCATGGCCGCCTGCTTCTCGACACGGTAGCTGTCCATGTCGATGGCATCAAGGATGCCCCTAGAAAGATCCTCTTCCACGGGTGCCGGCAACTTTGGAACGAGGAAATTCAGAAAGATCGAAAGCTTTTCCCACTCGGTGCTTGTGTATGGCAGAACCTGGGCGAGGAAACCGTAGGTGCGGGTAAAGGCTTTTGCTTTGCCTTTGAAGTCCACCTGGTCGTCCTCGTCCAGCTGCTCTTTGTAGCCAGCGACGCAAGCGTCAAGGATCGGATCGAGCTGGTCGCGATCCGCGCCAGAAAGATACCGTCTTACCAGTTCCTCGATCTGGGCGACTGTATAGACCTGATAACTGTCAAGCGTGGCCTTAAGGTCGTGCAACTTATTAGGATCGGTCTCTTCGGCCAGAATTGTAGTGCGGTAATAGTCAGCAAAAGCTTTCTGGATCGTGTCGACGTCATTCATAAAGTCGAGCACAAAGACATCGTGCTTTTGGGGGTGTGCCCGATTCAGGCGCGAGAGTGTCTGGACCGCCTTAATGCCCGACAGCACCTTGTCCACATACATGGTGTGCAAAAGCGGCTCATCATAGCCGGTCTGAAATTTGTCGGCACAGACCAGAAAGCGATAGGGGGCTTCCTGAATCTTGTCCGCAATCTGATTGGATGGAAATCCATTGAGCGAGGCTTCGGTAACCTTTGTCCCGCCGTAGTCATGTTCACCTGAAAAGGCGACGATGGCCCGATGGGGACTCTTGCACTCAATCAGATAGTCGTGGATGGCATGGTAGTACTGAATGGCACGGTCCACGCCGCTCGTCACCACCATGGCCCGTGCCTGTCCGCCGATCTTGTTGAGTGCCAATACCTGCTCGTGGAAGTGATCCACCATAATTTCGGCCTTGAGCCGTATCGCATGCTCGTGTCCCTCCACATAGCGCCGGAGTTTTTTCTTTGCCCGCTTGGTGTCAAATTCGGGGTCGCTTTCAACTGTCTTCATCAGTTTGTAGTAGCTGTTCACCGGGGTGTAATACTTAAGCACGTCAAGGATAAAGCCCTCTTGGATGGCCTGCTTCAGCGTATAGCTGTGAAAGGGGCGATGCTTAACCGTGCCGTCCGCCTGTGGATCGGGTTCCCCAAAAATCTCCAACGTCTTGTTCTTGGGTGTGGCGGTAAAGGCGAAGTAGCTGGCGTTGGGCAGAAGCTTTTTGGCTTCAATGAGACGATTGATGGTGTCCTCGAGTTCCTCCTCGTCATCGGGTGTGGCGCCGGCCTCCGAAAGTGAAAGGGACATTTTGGCGGAGGTACGCCCGCCCTGACTCGAGTGCGCTTCGTCGATAATAATGACGAAGCGGCGCCCGCGGTGTTCGCTGCCGATCTCAGTCAGGATGTGCGGGAACTTCTGCACGGTCGAAATGATGATCTTTTTGCCCTCGGCCAGAAACTTCCGAAGGCTGCCCGAATGCTCGGCATGCCCAACGGTGGATCCCACCTGCGCGAACTGCTTGATCGTGGTCTTGATCTGCTGGTCGAGGATGCGCCGGTCGGTAATGATAATAATCGAGTCGAAAATGGTTGTGTCGTCCTTGTGCAGCCCAATTAACTGGTGCGCCAACCAGGCGATCGAGTTGGATTTGCCACTCCCTGCTGAATGCTGGATCAAATAGCGCTTGCCTGGGCCGTGCTGGCCGGCAGCAGCCAACAGCCTGCGCACCACGTCGAGCTGGTGGAAGCGCGGCCAGATTTGTACGGCCTTTTTCTTGCCGGTCTTCTCATCCTTCGTTTCGACAATCTGGGCGTAGTTTTCGAGGATGTTCGTCAGCCCATCGCGCGTGAGGATGCGTTTCCACAAAAAATCGGTCTTCAGGCCGTTCGGATTAGGCGGATTACCGGCGCCATCATTCCAGCCCAGGTTGAAAGGAAGAAACCACGAGGCCTTGCCTTTCAGGTGCGTGCAGAAGCGTATCTCGTGATCGTCCACGGCAAAGTGCACCACACAGCGTCCGAATTCGAAGAGCTTCTCACGCGGGTCTCGGTCCCGCTGGTATTGCTGGACGGCATCCGCAACCGTCTGCTTGGTGAGGCTGTTCTTCAGTTCAAAGGTCGCGATCGGCAGGCCATTGATGAATAGCCCAAGATCGAGTGCAAGCTGGGTCTCGTCCCGGCTGTATCGGAGCTGACGGGTCACGCTGAAGCGGTTGGCAGCATAGCGCTTCCGGGCTTTTGGGTTCCCTGGCGATGGCGTGCCATAAAAGAGGTCGAGATGATGTGCCCCATGCTTGATCCCGTGGCGTAACACCTCAATGGTACCTCGCTTGGTAATCTCGCCCTGAAGGCGGGCCAGAAATTTTCGCCGCGTTGGGCCTTCCTGCCCAAGATTGAGCGCCTCAGCCGCCTCGGGCTGCGTCTCCCGCAGGAAGTCGGCGAGCTGGGCCAGATCTACGCAGTATTCCCGGTCATAATTCTCGGGCATGCCCCCGATCCACCCGATCCCATAAGTAGCCGGCCGTTCGAGCATCTCCTCACCCGGTTTCGGGGGATCACAGGGATGACCCGTCAGTACCGTACAGATCAGCCGCTCAAGGCCGCGTTCGCTAGTGTCAGTGGGCATGCACGGCCTCTATCATGGAAGGGGCATATGGCCAGGCCCACCATCTGCGGAATTGGAGTCCGCGCTTGGATTGGACGCGGTAACCGACGGAAATCACGACATCCAAGTTAAAATACCTGACAGGCTTCTCTGATCCGGCAATGTGCAAATTTTGCATTTTGGTTTTTTGGGTGAATTCGCCTTCCTTCAAGACATGATTGATATGTTCGGTGATCACCGACCGTTCACGTTGGAATAGAGCGGCCATTTGCTGCTGACTCAGCCAGCCGGTATCCCGAGCGAGTTGACCTTCGAGGCGAAACATTTCATCCGGCGATTGATAAAAGACCACATCGCCTTCAGGACCTCTGCCAGCCCTCTTGGCAGCGTTGGCAGGCGATTGACCGGAACCGGTTTTTCGTCTCTGGCCTTTACTCGGCAATGCTGGCCTCCTCGGTAGGCAGGGTCATGTCATCCTCCTCCGTCTCTTCCTCACCCTCGACCAGATCTTCGATCTCTTCAAGCTGTTCAGGGTCTTCGGGTTTCGCTGGTAGATGGGTCGACGCCTCGCGCACATCTAGCTTTCCGGTGACTACATCGGCGATCAGGCGGGTGTGGTATTCGCGGAGGAGGGAAATTTCGTGTTGGGTAGTAGAAATCGTTTGATCAGCCTGTTTCAACACGGAATCTAGGAAGTTCACCAAATCCTCTTGCTCCGTCACAGGTGGGAATGGAAAGCGGTGCGCTCTTAATTTATCGCCCGTTAAATGTGCGATGGTGCTTAGGTGTCCGTCATTGAAGGCGTTGCCTTTCGCAGCAGTGCGGAGGGAGTAGTACATGAAGCGCGCCACATCCCTGTCAGGGTTTCGTGGCCGAAGTCTGTGCAAGGCTTTCTGAAATCCGCACACTGCCAGTTCGCCAGACCAGATAGCAGATCGACCAACCTCGCCACCCTCGCACACGAGTAGGTCGCCCTTCTGGAGAGTGTAGCGATCGTATTCGGTCTGCGGAATGTCCATTGTAGGAAGATTGTCGATTTTGATCCGATCCCACTGAACATCGATATTCCGCAAATAAGGGAGCGAGTGGCTACCTGTGATTCGCTTGGAGTCAAGCATCTTACCGAGACACTGAGAATACCTGTGCCGCAGCGTGACAACTTCCCAATGCTCCGGAATGTCGCCGAGCCACTCCACGCCGGAAGGTTTGAGGCGGACGTTGGGATCCAGGCCGCGGGTGACGGCCCGGTGGATGATGGCCTGCTTCTCCTCCTCTAACAGTTTGATCAACTTCTGCTTGGCCCGAATATACCGACGAATCTTCCGGTCATAATGGTCCAGGAAGCGAACAATAGCAGCTTGTTCGGAAAGGGGTGGAACCGCAAACTGGATCTCGCGCATCCGCGACTCGGCCAAGTCCCACTGGCCGATGCGCACGCCGTCGGATGCGCGAGTGAATGCCGGAACATATACACTAGAGCGAATAACAGAATGAAAAAAATCGCCCGCTAACCCCGCTAGATTAAAGACGAAGTAAGCAGGGCTGACTATCCCATCGTGACGAGACACGCCGTAAGAACCCTGCCATGCCTTCATTTTATTCATGGCGAACTGGCCGACACGAACGACTTTGTAGTTGCTAAGGTCGTCAGGAATGAAATTGTGGTTCTCGTCCGCACTGGTTATATCCCGCAAGATCACACCCTTTTCGCGAACAACTGAGAGAAGCGGAAGATCGGGCCGATTTCGGTCTGTTTGGCGCCGCAGAAGATGGCGCAACTTTCGAATTTCCCAGTGCTCCGGAACCTTCCCCAGCCACGACACGCCGGAGTCCTTCACCCCGGGATAGGGCTTTAGGCTTGTCCTGAGCGGAGTCGAAGGATTGGCGATCATGTGTCTCCTAGCTGGCTACCAGTTCGCCAAATGAATCGCTGCTCGTAGTCTTGGGGGAAACCCATGAGCGCCTGGTTGATTGCATGGCGACGGATCAGGTCCTGCAATCGGGTTTTCCATTGGTGATCAGGGCTGATGCAGTCCAGGAACCATGCGAGCATGACAAGGGTGTTGTAGATCAAGCGATCTTTTGAGGCATTAAAATTTGAGGTGAGATCGGAAGGCTTTGTGCGTGGCAATTGAAATGTGACGGTTAATCGTCGATTCCATACACGGCTATGGTGTGCGCACAAATTGCGAATATAGGTGATGTGGCGGATGAATGCCTGCAGCACTCTTTCGTCTAGACGGTACATGCCGGCAATAGCCGTACGCGTGTGCATAGGCTTGAGATTGGTAAACCACTTTGAAAGGACTCCCAACGACATGACTTCCGACACTGCCCAAATGGGTGGGGTTGGTGGATCGGTATACGTTCGCTGGTAGTGCTTAATAAATTCCTCGTCGGCGCGAATGATTTCATCGTGGAGGCTGTCGAGATTACTTTGCCACCAATCTGGCCTGCGGGCGATGGCGGAATCAAGATAGGCATGGGCGCCATACTCGTGCGCTAAATGATAGGCCCATTGTGTTCGAAGGGAGACTTCGACGCGTTCGATGGCATCTAACAGCAGCAGGCGCAGTTCACGGTCAAACACGTAGAGGTTCAGGACTGCGTTGAAATTGGTGCCAGGATGGAATGCGTGGGTAGAATGGTCTGCTTCGAAGGGGAGCCAATAGGCGGTGAGTCGATAGTAATTTAGATGGGAGAGGTAATGGTGAGCGGCCTTGCGGTCTTCAATGACCATGCCGCGTGATTGCAGGAGGTCGATTTGCTCGTCGAACGTTTTGGGTGGCTTTTCATAGCGCATGGCCACCCCCGGAAAAAAAGTAACCCGCCGGTTTGAGGGTACTCCGAAGAGCATAGCCTTGGCGGGTTTTATTAAAAGGCATTATAGCCCAATATTCTGAAAATGCAACTCCAGGTTGTGGCGATCGTGGCCGTGCTGTTATGGCCCGGAACCAGAATTTTTGCAGTTTTTTCCATTTCGCGGGCTGCACCTCCTGACAGGACAATTCGGAGTCTTTGTGCGTTGCGTACGGCTTGCGTGGGTGCATACTACAGTCCTTCGAAATGGGTTTTGATTTTTTGAGCCATTAATACCCGGCGAATATTTAAAAAATTGGGGTAGTCATCCACGGTCATTTTTTCTACCCCTTCGGGAATGCAGTTCATGTTCAGATTTTTTCTCAGTTCTTCCTGATCGGTGATGTTCCCATATCGTTTTTTCCCACTGTTGCACTGATCTATAAGCTGCCCGAAGTAGATTTCCGGTTCTTTATTGCCAATGGCGATGTTGATTTCACTTTGGGCGACCACGTAATTGCCAATCTGATTGTATTGCCCTCGCGTCAGGCCACTTTTTTTAAGGTATTGTTTGGGGAAGAGGTGATGAACATCGGACTTCACTTCGATTAGCTCGCGCACAGTAATGTCTCGCGATAGGAAACCGAGATCGTTAAGCTTAACCTGAGCGGCCTGGAACAGCCGGAAGTAGGGACTGGACGCGACCGAGGTATTCATGGCCTGGGGGAGGGCAGACTCCCAAAAGGCATCGGACAGTTCGCCACGAATGAGATTGTTGGCATAGTCGGTGATGCCTTGGCTGTGGATTTGGCGAATATCGTAATCAATGGCGGACTCCGGCGATGATGAATAACGACCTGTCAAAACGGAAAAGACGAACCATCGTCGCACCAAACGTTCGATTTCGGCGTTTGGTGTATTAAGGTCGCGCAAGGTGAGATAGAGGATATAGGCGAAGTTGAGAGCATTTTGCGACCCAATCATGACTGCATCGACAAACCCGGCCGATCGAATAATCATTAGGAATCGCTTAAAATGTGTCTCGTTCATGAATCGCAACACGGCAGATTTCAACCGCGTAAAGGAATCTTCAACAATCGTTTCCTCGAACTGTTTAGTTTCAAAGTTCCGTCCGGAAAGTAGAGCCACCAGGTCTTGCATTTTCCCCCGGCGAAACTCTGTTGCAAATGCCACTCGGAGCATGTCGGTGTAAGCCGGGTCGTAGATGTCGTCATTCTCTTTTTTGAGCCAGGACATCTGAGAAAAGTAATCGGTTTTCGCAAAGGTTGGGTCATTCTTTTCGATGATGCCATGAAAATCCGGGGCGATGGCCAAATGACAAAAATAGTCGATGGCTTTGCGAAGCGTGTTGCCTCCATAGGTTTCATTGACTGAAATCTTGGACATCGCGAAATCGGCCTGGCTCAGTTCCGAGCCTGCCGAGTTAACGCGGATGAATATTTCTGCGACGGTTTCGATGTCCAGGTCCTCTGCCAAATCGATGACTCCGACGTGGTTGTTCACAATCTTGCGGAGCTTTTCCAACGTGGAGAATAGGGTGTCTTCGTCGACGCCGGGATTAGCCGCGGTATAGGCTTTGGTAATCTGTAGTAACTTGGCATTGGGGGAGAACAATTCAGCAACATCCGCGAGCCAGGACACGTCTTTGCGAATGGCGGGGTTTGAAACTTCGAACCGCTCTTCTTGAGGATGGAAGGCGATACGGATGTTGATGGTTTCATAGTCTTTGGTGAGCACCTCTCGACCAAGCAGCGAAGCCATTAATGCTGTGACACGCTGTTGGCCATCGATGAGGATGCGCTTACCGGCTGATGGGGTGCCATCCTTCAGCTTGACTGTTGGATTTCGCCAAGCGATCAAGTAGCCCACGGGATAGCCCTGATACAGGGAGTCCAATAAATTGCGGACTTGGGTAGCCTGCCAGACAAATGGCCGTTGAATTTCCGGTATGGCAATTTCTCCGGACTTGACCCAGGTGAGCAACGTGTCAATGGGATGTGGAGTAACGGAATACCGTTGGGTGGACATGTTTACGTGCCTCCTCCAATGATTTCGGACAGCAGGCCTTCCGTTTCTTTCTCCAAAGCCAAAATGTCAGCGCGAATTTCTTCCAAAGTTCGCAATGGTTGTGGTTTATAGAAATAGCGCGTGAAGCTGACCTCGTAACCGGTCTTCACGCTGTCTGGAACATACCAGGCGTCGGCGGCGTGTGGGAGCACTTCGCGTTTGAGAAATGCCTCGATGCCCCCTTCTTCCAGGAGTGGTATCTGTTCGGTGTCGCGCAGATCGGGATCGGGCTCGTATTCCACAATGGCAGGCTTACCCTGGATAGTGGCTGAGAATAATCCACGCAGCGGGTCGAGTTTGGTTCCCTTCTTATGGATCTTCTTAATGACGGGCTCTGCGTCGTCTGCTCGTGTCTCGGTCTCTTTAAGCGCCTTGATCTCCTTCGGGGTGTAAACTCGGTTTGACTCGATTCCCTTGAGGCGCAGGGGCCTTTCGACTGTCACCTTCCAGTAGCCGAAGGCGGCGTTGGGGAAGATCTTCGATTGCTCGGTTTCTTTGAAGTCGATAAAGGTGTCACAGATTCGCTGGATGTCATCATCCGATAGTTCACAATTTTTCTTTCCGAGATTTTTCCGGAGTGGCTTGAACCATTGCGTGGCATCGATGAGTTGTACCCTGCCTTTGCGATGTTCGGGCTTGCGGTTGATGACCACCCAGATGTAGGTGGCGATGCCGGTGTTATAGAACATGTTGAGGGGTAGGGCGACGATAGCCTCCAGCCAATCGTTTTCGATAATCCAGCGCCGGATGTTGCTTTCACCTTGGCCTGCGTCTCCGGTGAAGAGCGAACTACCATTGTGGACTTCAGCGATACGGCTGCCGAGTGGGGTACCGTGTTTCATTTTGCTCAGCATGTTGGCCAGGAACAGCATCTGCCCGTCACTGGAGCGGGTGATCAGTGAGTACTCCGGATCGTCAGCATGTTCGATGATGAAGCGCGGGTCTTTGATGCCCTGCTTGCCGCCCATGCGCTCCTGGTCGCTCTTCCAACTTTTGCCATAGGGTGGATTGCTGAGCATGAAGTCGAACTCGTGCGATTGGAACGCGTCATTGGCCAAGGTCGAATGTTCCGGACCACCTATGATGTTGTCCGCCGCGTCACCTTCGCCTTTTAGTAGCAGATCGGCTTTGGCAATGGCGTAAGTTTCGGCGTTGATTTCCTGGCCGTAGAGATGCGTGGCCACTTGTTTACCATGGGCGGTGGCAAGTTCCTGCAATGTTTCTTCTGCGACGGTCAGCATACCCCCGGTGCCGCAGGCGCCGTCATAGAGCAGGTAAGTGCCGGACTCGATCTCATTTGCGATCGGCAGGAAGATCAGTTTTGCCATGAGTTTGACCGCATCACGCGGAGTCCAGTGCTCTCCCGCCTCTTCATTGTTTTCTTCGTTAAATCGCCGCACCAGTTCCTCGAAGACCGTTCCCATCCCATGGTTGTCGAGGCCGGGGTGTTTCACCGCCCCGTCGCCGTTCAGCACTGGATTTGGGCTGAGATTGATATCAGGCGAGAGGAGCTTTTCGATCAGCGTGCCGAGTGCGTCAGCCTTTGAGAGGCGCGGGATCTGATTGCGAAATTCAAATTTTTCGAGAATGTCTTGTACGTTCGGGGAGAAGCCATCCAGATAGGCCTCGAAGTCGGCCTTGAGCTGTTGCTGGCTGGCGCGTGCCTTGAGATCGCGGAGGGTGAACTTGGATGTGTTGTAGAAGGCTTGGCCAGCTGCCTGCCGCAGGGCCTGGTCTTGATGAACGATCTTCGCTTTGTCGAGCGAGGCCTTCATATCGAGGACGGCTTTTTTGCTGGGTTCGAGGAGCGAATCGAGGCGTCGCAGGACAGTCATCGGTAAGATCACATCGCGGTACTTGCCACGGACGTAGAGGTCGCGGAGTACATCATCGGCGATGCCCCAGATGAAGTTCGCGATCCAGCTGAGCTGTCCTTGCTCCATTATTTCCCTTTCTTATTTCACGCAAGTTTCATCATCGGCAAATGTCGTTTTTTAAACCTTTACTAAATTTAGGCAAAACATTTCGGATGTCCCCGCCGGGGACTGCAGATAAATTAAATTGGTTGGAATCTTGAATGATCCATCCTGCTTGGCTGAGCAGGGTGTCGATCGTTTCGCGTGCTTGGTTGTCAGATGGGGGCATAGACCTGCTTGGGGGTTATTCAGGTAATGGCCAAAGTATTGGGCATGATGACTTAAAGTTTCTGGAAATGTACCTCAGACATCAAATTAAGTACAGAAAAAACTTTTGGATTGAAGGCTTTGGGTTTGTTTGACAAAAATGGGGGAGAGCTTTTTTTGGATTAAATTTAGAGGAAATTTTTTCTCACAAGGTTCTTTGGAGCATCGGGGATGGGATTGAAAAAATTGTGGGGGTGAAGATTTTGAACTTCTGCCGCGAAATTTCGAGGGCGATTGGTCTACATTCTGAGTACTAGGATTGGGAAAAATTCTTTTGAAGTTACGGGGATTTGATGAGTGCTTAATTTATATGAAGGAGGTGGCATTGAGATTTCAAGGGTGGGGTGTCGGGTCTCGGCCCGACAGCCGAGTCACTTTTATTTCGGCAAAAGTGACCAAAACCATTGACGCCCCGTCTGGCCTCTTTGAAGAGGAGGGACGCTAACCGGAGAAGAGCGGCCCAACTCGCCGGGCTCAGACAAGGTCCGCAACGGATAAGAGCGTCCCTCCCTGGGGCCAGC
>BQIZ01000085.1 GCA_021604365.1 Nitrospirales bacterium | reverse complement strand
TTGACCTGCTCGGGAACCGTAAAAATCTGCCGTAAATCTCCTCCCCGTTCGCCCACAATCTGTCCCGCAAACATAACCCCTTTGGCAGTCAGCCGTTGAATGCTGGCTTCAATATCCGCCACCCGCACCGCAATATGGTGTAATGTTCGATCCCCAAATTGCTTGACCCAAGCAGGAATAATACTTGTTTTCCCTCGTTCACCATCATACGCCTGATCCACAAATAACGCGGGGCACCCCGGCGCCCGATAGACTTTAGCCCACCAATCGTCATACTCCAGCGTTTCAGCATAGGCATATCCCAACAACAGAAATTCCTCAGCGCGTGGATCAATTGACCCTGTACGTATCGTAATATGATCGACTACCGGAAACAAACCAATGCCAATCGCTTCCAATGCCTGACTCATCATGGCAGCTGCATGATTTCTGGTAACATAATCGTTTATATAGCGAGTGATGACCTGTTCGAGTTCGACCCCCTGCTTCATAACCTTTCCTCCCGATTAGTCCCTGGAAAATGCGATGCCTTGCGCCAGGGGCAATTCAGTTCCCCAATTAATCGTATTGGTTTGCCGACGCACATACGCCTTCCACGCATCGGAACCGGCCTCTCGCCCCCCGCCGGTGTCCTTCTCCCCTCCAAATGCGCCACCAATCTCGGCTCCGGACGTACCGACATTCACATTCGCAATTCCACAGTCGCTCCCTTGTCCGGATAAAAATTGCTCGGCATGACGCACGTGTAAGGTAAAGAGAGCAGACGATAATCCTTGCGGTACCTGATTTTGAAGCAGAATAGCTTCATCCAGCGTGGAGAATGGTATCACATAGACGATGGGCGCAAAGGTTTCCCGCTGCACAACTTTCCATCGATTTTCCGCACGCACAATGGTCGGCTCCACAAAAAACCCAGGGCCTTCAAGGACTCTTCCGCCATAGAGGATCTCTCCGCCATCCTGAACCACTTCCTCAAGGGTCATGCGATACTCTTCCAAAGCCTGTTCGTCGATCAGCGGCCCCATCAACACCCCTGCATCTAGAGGATTTCCAATCTTCACCTGCTGATAGGCATGAAGCAGACGTTGCACGACTTCTTCGTAGCGAGTCTCCTGCACCAACACCCGTCTGGTCGTCGTGCAGCGCTGGCCGGCAGTGCCCACAGCCCCAAACACAATTGCCGGAATGGCCAGACCCAAATCTGCCGTCTCGTCCACAATTACCGCATTGTTTCCGCTGAGTTCCAACAAGCTCCGCCCTAATCGCTGCCCAACAACTTTGGCAACCTTCCGCCCCACTGGGACAGAACCGGTAAACGAAATGAGCGGCACCCGCTCATCGGCGACCATGGTCTTGGCCAGTTCTACATGATCTGTAATGAACACGGAAAAAATTCCGGGAAGGCTCTGTTCTTTCATGACCTGATTACAGATTAGTTGGACGGCCAGGGCACAGAGTGGCGCCTTCGGAGAAGGCTTCCAGATCACCGAATCACCGGCAATGGCGGCAAGAAATGCATTCCACGCCCACACGGCGACGGGGAAATTAAAGGCGGTAATCACTCCGACCACTCCCAGCGGATGCCACTGTTCAAACATACGGTGCTTGTCGCGCTCAGAGGGCATCGTCATGCCATACAACATACGGGATTGCCCCACGGCAAAGTCCGCCATATCAATCATCTCCTGCACTTCACCGTCACCCTCAGCCTTAATCTTCCCGACCTCCATTGATACCAAGGAACCCAATGCATGTTTTTTCGCGCGAAGCCCCTCTCCGATCAACCGAACCACTTCACCACGCTTGGGAGCAGGAACCTGTCGCCATGCCAGAAATGCCCGCTGGGATGCTTGAACGAGAGCGTCATAATCGCTGGCTGAACTGCGATTCACCTGTGCAAGGACCTGCCCCGTCGCAGGATTCACCGAATCCAACAGGCCCTCGCTCGTGGTAGCCACCCATCCTCCAGGGCCGGAACAGGCACCGGCATTCACCGCTCTCAACCCTAATTCAGGTAAGACATCCATTACACACCTCACTTCCTCTTACATCCCAAGATAATCACGAATACGAATCTTCCGGATCAAACAACTTCCCGAACCGGTTGGCCAGGATTGAGGGGAGACCAAACGTCTCTTGTGTCACAAACCCCCGATACAGTTCGGGATGCTGAAAGACAAGATCCACCACGCTGCACATTCCGGCCGCCGTCGTCACCTGAATGGCAGACCACAGCTTTCCGGCAATCGAGCGCGGATAAATTTTCTGCACAAAATTTTCTTCAAAAAGTTCATCCTTTCGCAAACCGGTGACAGAAGTATAGATCAGGACCACATCCTGCAAAGTCTTCGGCACAGCCTTTTCCAATATACGCTTCAGGGTCTCTCGGTCATCATTCAGTTTCAGATCATTCATCAATAGTTGAATTTTTTCACAATGGCCTGGATAACGAAGTGTCTTATAATTCATCGTTCGCACCTTGCCGGAATATGTATCCGCCAAAGTCCCCAACCCACCAGACGTGTTAAATGCTTCGTATAAGAGTCCATCAATCGAAATAGTTTCGTACCCTTCAAGCGGAAGTAAGTCAACTTCCTGACCATTTTCAATTCCATAGCACATATTACCGTACTCATTAATCAAACCATCCGTCGACCACGTCAGTGAATATTTCAATACGTTGCTCGGATTCACTGGCAACGCCCCTACCCGCATCTTCACCATATCTACGGTATCAAAACGGGTCATCAGTTCATGCGCAACAATGCTGATAAATCCTGGCGCCAGGCCACATTGCGGAACAAATGCCTTCTGCGACCCTTCACTGACATCCTTGATGCCTCTGGTGACTTCTACATCTTCAGTTAAATCAAAATAATGGGCGCCGCATGAGCGCGCCATCTCTCCAACTGCTAAGTTACAATAATAGGGAAGGCTGGAAATGATTCCCTCCGGCTCAACTGATTCAATAAATTTACCCAGAGCTCGCGAGTCCTGTACATCGACGGAAGACACGTGAAAATGCTCATGCCCAATGTCCTTTTGCAGACGCACAACCACTTCTGGATCCACATCTCCAAGGCATATTTCAAAGTCGCCACACTCAGCCAATAAGGTAGCGATGAGCGACCCTATTTTCCCCCCTCCAAGTATACAAATTTTCCCCATAGACACCCCTTTTCCAAAAATTCCCTTCTTTTCTATTTTACTCCTTTTTGACCCTCATGATAGTGGGTTGGAGGATAAATGAAAAATTTCTTTCCACAACACACGGCTCCAGATAGAGCCTGTAACATGAAGATGAGCGATACATGGCATTGACACTTGAATTAACCCGAGATAGCGTCACTCAAGTTCGGCCTCCGACAAATGCAACCTGATGGATTCCTCCGTCACCCTGCATTTCGACTAGATTGGTCCGAATTGCCTTTTCGCGGTACATCTCATTTTCCCAGTAGCCGCCACCGAATCGTTGACTATCGAATGGATGACGTATGAACTGCGTCCAGCTCCCCACCCCACGTTACGACCGGACGGGGAATACCTTAAAATGGTGTGGCGGGATTCGGTCTGTCCCATGGCCGAACGGTTGGGTCTTTCCATCAAACTTTCCAACATTTTCACTCAACCCCATACTAGCCTGGCATTTGAGGGCTATCAATACGCACTCAGCCAGGGAAAGGGGCCAGCGTATACCCGCCAAATGTTTACCCCATTCTTCCAGGGAGAACACAACATCGGAGAACTCTCGGTAGCCACAGAGCAGAGGAACTGAAATTTAAAACATTGGATTTTAAACACGCGCTAGATTCAAGGAAATATCAGGAACGCCACCGACAGGCGCTCCGCCACGCACAAGAAGAGAGACATATCACAGCCATTCCGACCTTATTTAAGGGCAGGCACCGACTAGAGGGGCTACCCTCTCTTCACAACTTCAATTATTTCTGAGAAAGATTAAAAACTGAGCATTTCAAAAAGAAGAGAAAGTGATGGACGTGAAAAAGACGAAAAGAATAGTGGCAGGCTTGGTTACCGGGTTCTTACTATGGGGACCCGTCTTCTGCTTTGCAGGCTCCGAAACGATTCAAGATTTTCGACTGTGGACTCCTGTGTATGTAAACTTTCCTATTTCCGGTCCGGTGAAAGGGTACCTGGAGGCCAATCCACGACTTTCCGACGATGCCTCACAAATCAACCAGCTCCTTCTTCGACCGGCTGTCGGCTATCAACTCACATCCACCATCTCGCTCTGGCAAGGGTACGCCTGGGTTGCTAATTACCAACCAAGCTACAGCCAGGAACATCGGATATTTCAGCAACTCATTTACAACAACAAATTTTCAACATTCACCTTATTCAGCCGGTCCCGTCTGGAAGAACGATGGATCCAACACGCCATCGGAACAGCCGTTCGCGCCCGAACCATGCTTCGAGGAACGTTCCCGCTGCCGGCCTCCCCTGCCCTCGCAATCGCCCTCTATGATGAAATTTTTGTGAATCTCAATACTATTCGCCAGGGGCCTGAAGCCGGATTCGAACAAAACCGGTTTTTTCTGGGTCTCAACTACACGTTCTCTCCCAACCTCAATGTGGATGCCGGGTATCAACTACAGATCATTAACACGCCCCTTTCAGGGACAGTTAACCAGGCTAACCATATTCTTCTTCTGCAGTTCTTCATCAATCTATAAAATTTCCCACGGCCATCAAAGTGAGGTCGGCTAACCATGATAGTGGCTAATAGATCCGCTGACGAATGCCAGCTGGGTATTCTGGACAACCCGTTTCTCAGTCTTTTCTCTCCCCGAACTTCTGTGAAGATCAGCACAGAAGAATTGCGGTTCAGTACGGAGCAACTACATGTTTTACCCTATATCCTCCCTGATATATCTTCCTCTAATATGCACCACCTTTAAAAACCCAATTGTTTCATATAATTTTTTTCCGAAACGACGCATCTACTGTGGAGTAGACTCCAAAAGCGTAAAGTCAGGTAAGCACACCTGATTTCGTCCAGCCACCCAAGGAGGGGGAATCCCTATGAAGAGGATTTGGATTTTAGTCCGAATACCACAAGGCATAGTGTATGACCCGACAAATACCTTCCTTGAGTGTTGCAGCCAGAATTACGGCCATCCCTGTCTTTTTTCTCCTCGGATTGTTCGCTAGCCCTGTTTTCTCGGCTTCTTCTATCCAATTAGCCTGGATCGCGAGTCCGGAACCGGACCTCATGGGATACTATGTGCATATGGGCACATCCCAAGGGTCTTACCACAGCACGAAAAATGCCGGCCTCAGCCCGTCATATGTTTTCCAAAACCTACCAGAGGGGCTCACCTACTATTTTACGGTGTCGGCGTATGATCAATCAGGAAACATCAGTGCACCTGCAGAGGAAGTGGCTATTACAATTCCAACACAGAACACGAACCCGAATCCTCAGAAAAATCAGGACCTGAATGGGGACGGGAAGGCCGATCTGGTCTTTCGAAACACAAAAACCGGAGAGGTAGTCGTGTGGCTGCTCAGTGGCACGAGCGGCACGGCATCAGGCATTCTGGGCCAATTACCACACGAATGGGCCCTGAGGGGAGCGGGCGATGTAAATGGAGACGGGAGAGCCGACCTCATTTGGCGCAATGCCATCAGCGGCGCGGTGGCCATCTGGCTGATGAATGGCTTGACCATCATTTCCACCAGCTTTCCCGGCAGCGCACCCACGGCTTGGGATATTCAAGCCGTCGGGGATCTCAACGGCGATGGCAAAGCCGATCTCGTCTGGCGCAACACCCTTGATGGCAACACCGCCATATGGTTCATGAATGAGACAGCGATTGATTCTGCTGGTTTCCCGGGGGGTGTCTCATTGGGGTGGCAGATCGCCGCAGTGGGCGATGTTAATGCGGATACCAAGGCAGATATCATTTGGCGCAATGGCACGAGCGGCGCGGTGGCCTTGTGGCTGATGAATGGCTCAACCATCACCTCCACAAGCTTTCCCGGCAGCGCGCCGTCCGCTTGGGATATTCAAGCCGTCGGAGATCTCAACGGCGATGGCAAAGCCGATCTCGTCTGGCGCAATACCCTTGATGGCAACACCGCCATATGGCTCATGAATGCAACGGCAATTGCCTCATCAGGCTTCCCGGCGACCGTGCTGGCAACATGGCAGATTGCGGGAGCAGAAGATGTGAATGGGGATGGCAAATCAGACGTCATCTGGCGCAACAACAGCAATGGAGCTGTGGCGGTATGGCTGATGAACGGGGTCACCATTACCTTTACAACCTTTCCCGGTGCCGCTTCAACAGACTGGGAAATTCAATAAGCGGGAATTAAAAAACACCAGGCCGTTTCCCTGAATGGCTTCATGGGCCAACCCGAGGAATCGAATTCATAAAAAATTCCTCCCCCTGTTGCCCTAGAATAACCAACCCCCTCCCCAATCCGGAAAAATTCCCTCGACTCAATCATCTTTTCCGCAAAAACGACATCCATCATTGGACCTCTCCTCGTGGCACGCAATGATTTTGAGCACCATGAGAAATTCCCCCTCCTTCATACTGCATAACAGTGACCATCGTGAGTCCATTTGCCGTTGAGCCAGTTACATCTTCTCGCAGTTGGGAGCAAGGCATCTGCCAAACATAGCCTTTCCCATAAATGTTGGTGCGCAATTATTTCATCACACCATAAGAGAATGTTTGACGGTGCCATCATGCCGGTGTGGGCATGTCCGGATCAGCACCCAGAATGTTGCCAACAAACCCATCCCAGGGGTGAACAACCTGGAGTCATGACGGTACTGATCGTTTTTTATTTTTCCCGGTCGCAACTGCCAGCATGGTTCTTCATCCTGACAATGCAAAACTTTCACCATTGCAGAAATGATCGAATCAACATTTTTATAGAAATCGTAAAATTACAACGATGGGCATTAGGCATGGCCACCAGGAATTTCACCTATGACCCTGCCCTTCCGTTCCCTCCCTTGCTGACTAAGTCTAATTCCTTTTCCTTTTTCCCATGATCATTCCGCTCGTTTTTTTATATTCCCCGATTTTCCTCTGCATAGATTCTTCATACCCCAATGATGTCCCCTCTAAAGTTTTTCCTTACTTCTCCGAAATGTTCGGCAGACTGTTTGGGGGTGTAGACAACACAATAGGAGACAGAGAATAGGAAAAAGTTGACCAATTCATGAAATCCTTTTCCCGAAACGGCACACCTACTGTGAAGTAGGGTCGCAAAGCCAGGAGTCAGGTGCCCGCGCCTGATCGTCCGGCTACCGAAGGAAGGCGTCATTCGCAGGGGGAGAAGAGGATGAAGGCGTCGATCCGAATAGGACAAGGAGTAGAGTATGGTCAAACATTTGCCCCACCTGGGTTTCGCAAGCACACACTTGACAGGCCTGACGCTGTTTCTCTTCGGATTGTTCGCTAGCCCCGCTTTCTCCGCTTCTTCCATCCAACTGACTTGGGACGCGAATCCGGAACCGGACCTGAAGGGATATTATGTGTATATGGGCACATCCCAAGGGTCCTATCACACCACGAAAGATGCCGGCCTCAACCCATCGCACATATTTCAGAACCTGCCGGAAGGGATTACCTACTATTTTACGGTCACGGCATATGATCAATCAGGAAATATCAGTGAACCCGCGAAGGAAGTAGCAATAGCTCTTCCGACTCAGGGTGGAAATGTCCCACCTCCCGATACCACGCCCCCCACGATTGTCATCATGAGCCCGCAAAATTCCGCGCCCCTAAGCGGCACCATTACTGTATCCGCCACCGCCTCAGATAACATTGGTGTGGTGGGTGTCCAATTCAAACTCAATGAAAACAATCTGGGGCCAGAAGATACCACCAACCCCTTTTCGTTATCCTGGAACACGACAGCCGTCTCGGATGGCTCTTACACCCTCAGCGCCACAGCCCGCGATGCCGCAGGCAATACGACAACCTCTGCGCCGGTGACCGTCACGGTATCCAAGGCAACCTCGCCTGGATTAACTATTTCCAATCTGACCGTCGCCAGTAGGCAATCATACGTCGTGCCCGCAGCAGGCCTCCAAGCTGGGGGCGAGGTCTATATAGACCGCTCCTTTACGTTTACGACAGTACCCGCAATCGTTGAGGGAGCCGCCTTTATCCAGACGGCCAATAATGACAAAGCAGCTACGAACAACCGATTCCTCAGTTTCCATGTTAATCAACCAGTGACGGTATATGTCGCCCATGACGTTCGTGTTACCTCCAAACCGTCTTGGTTGAGGACCTTTACTGATACTGGCAATGACCTTGGTACATCGGACACGACCCTCCGCCTTTTTGCTCGGGCATTCCCCGTCGGGACCATTACCCTTGGTGGCAATGCCGGTGGTGATCTGAGCATGTATTCCGTCATCGTCCAACGACAGAACTCGAATCAAAGGACCCCCAAAAATCACGATCTGGATGGGGACGGGAAAGCCGACCTCATCTGGCGAAATACAAAGACCGGCGAGGTTGCCGGATGGCTGCTCAACGGGACAAGTGTCGCAACATTTGGAATTCTGGGCCATTTACCCATGGAATGGGCCATGAGTGGAGTGGGCGATGTAAATGGTGATGGCAAGGCCGACCTTGTCTGGCGCAATAACACCAGCGGCGCAGTTGCCGTATGGCTGATGAACGGATTGACCATCACCTCGGCAGACTTTCTCGGCTCGGTCTCCGCAAGTTGGGCCATTCAAGCCATTGACGATATGAATGGTGACGGCAAGGCCGACCTCCTCTGGCGCAACACCACTAATGGTAACACCGCCATATGGCTTATGAATGGGACGGCGATTGTTTCCACTGGTTTTCCAGCTGGCGTCTCATTAGGGTGGCAAATCGCCGGGGTGGGCGATGTGAATGGTGATGGTAAAGCCGATGTCATTTGGCGTCATGACACCAGCAGCACGGTGGCCATTTGGCTGATGAACGGCTTAACCATCAATTCCACCGGCTTTCCAGGCAGCGTCCCGACGGCTTGGAGCATCCATGCCGTCGGTGATACCAATGGCGATGGCAAAGCCGATCTCGTCTGGCGCAACACCACAGACGGCAATACCGCGATATGGCTCATGAATGGAACAGCGATAGCCTCTTCCGGGTTCCCGGGGGCAGTATCAGTGGCATGGCAGATAGCAGGAGCGAACGATGTGAATGGTGATGGTAAGGCCGATCTTATCTGGCGGAACCGCAACAATGGAGGTGTGGCGGTATGGCTGATGAACGGCTTGACCATCGCTTCGACGGGTTTTCCCGGGACCACTTCCACGGAATGGAGCATTCGGTAGGACGAAAGTTACAGTATAAGAATGACCACGCTACATGGCCTTGTGCGCAACTTGGGATATGAAATATTGGTAATTTCCAACCAGGGAGGACGAGGCTAGACCTTTACTTCATATGATCCGGCAATAATAATCATAGGGCAACTGCCGATCCGGCAATACAGCACGTTGGGCCCTCCCACAAACTACGACCACGTTTACCCGCTCCTCATCTCAATCACCCCCTCTCATTCTTTATCCCCCGGCCCCGGCTTCTACATAATGTGCAGACTTCCAACTCCATCTTAGCCATGGAACGCGGCCATTTCGAGCACATCAGGAAATCTTTCCTACTACATCATGCACGACATGGAAAATCGGAATTCAACCTTTTTTCAAGCTTGTCATTCTTTCTAGCCCTCAGCAAAAAGCGACCTGCAAGGCATCACCTTTCCCCCGATGGCAAGGCCGGATGCAATTATTTATGCGACTATATTTTCTCGTTTTTCCAAGAGAGATACCTGATTGCAATCAGCAAGTATGAAGGAAAGGCCTCCTCCGTGTCCGATCCCACATTGCGCTACCATTCCAAATGAAAGATGGGACCAATGCCTTGGCCTCAATTCTATTTTCGTTCCATGGGTTTTAAAAATTTCTCTCACAAAATTTTTGTACTCCCTCAAACTCTGCTCTCTCTAAAGTTTTTCCTTACAGCTCCGATATAGTTCGGCAGACCGTTTGGAGGTCTAGGTTACAAACCAGAGCAACAGACGGTAGCAATAACGTCTGCCATTTCATGAAATCCTCTTCCTGAAACATCACACCTACGATGAAGTTGGGTCGCAAAGCCAGAAGTCAGGTACCCACACCTGGTTGTCCGGCCACCGAAGGAAGACGTCATTCGCAGCGGGAGAAGAGGATGAAAACTTTGGTCCAAGTACCACAAGGAGTCGAGTATGGCCCAACACATGATCCCCCTGAATTTCACCAGCAAAAATATTGCCGGTCTAGCATTCTTTTTCATCGGATTATGCCCGAACCCCGCTTCCTCGGCGTCTTCCATCCAACTAATCTGGGACGCAAATCCGGAACCCGATTTGATGGGATATAATGTGTATATGGGCACATCCCAAGGCTCCTATCACACCACAAAAACTACCGGACCCAATCCTTCATACGTGTTCCAGAACCTGCCGCAGGGAATCACCTATTATTTTACAGTCACGGCATATGATCAGACGAACAACGAAAGCCTCCCCTCGGAAGAGGTGAGTGTAAAAATTCCAGATACCATTTCGCCGATAACCCCTGAAAATCTTACTTTGAATAGAGCATCAAATACCCAGGTGGCCTTTTCATGGTCAGCCTCTACCGATAATGTCGGCGTGACCGGATATGATGTGGCCAGGAATAATGTGGTTATCGGGCAACCCGGCACCAATGCTTTTGTGGATAAAACGACCAGTCCGGGCATGACCTATCACTATACGGTTAAAGCCCGGGATGCCGACGGTAATGTTTCTTTATGGTCTGCTCCCCTACAGGTCACTACTGCCCAGGGAATGGCTCAACTAGAGGTGTTCCTCAGCGGCAGGGGATCCGTTGTTTCGACTCCTAAAGGAATTAATTGCCCAAGACGAAATTGCTCAGCCAGCTACCCACAGCAATCCGTGGTGACATTGACCCCTAAACCAGGAAAGGGCTGGACATTTTCGGGATGGTCCGGCAGTTGTACCGGAACGGCCGCATGTTCCTTAGCACTCGCGGACAATAGGACCGTTAACGCTAATTTCACAAAGGTTACCCAGGCCAGATCAGTCAAAGACTCTAGAAATATTGGAAGACAAAGACGAATGAGATAATGCACAAGCTTCTCCATTCCCTGGGTGCCCAAGCATGTTGATAAATTTAGAGATATTGGCGGTGGCATTAAACAAGACCTTTGACGGTGTCAAATGGCAATCCGATAAATTCAAAATTGATGGGTCAGGTCCCGAATGCCAGAAAGGACCTCAGTCGATTTAACAAACCAGAGGCCTCAGCGCTGATGGCGGATAATAGATAAGTAATCCGGACCAACCAGCCACTACATTCTGAATGTTTTCCGAAAACCCACTTTCCCCTTCAGAAAAGTCTCGCATTAGCCCATTGGTGTTTTCTTTCATACCACGTGCTCACTCCCCACGCCCATTTCCCACCGATCTCTAAAGCCCAAAGGCAGGAACCAATCGCGTGAATTAAACAACTTCGAATTCGGTCTCGTCCTTTTCCTTGCTGCTCGAAGGTATCTGAGGCTATTCTAAATTTGGCACTGGTCGGACAAGCCGTTATGCCAGATATAAGGACTTCAAAAATTTTTCCTGAGAGAATACAATGGAGATCTTTTAATAACTCATCCGTTTCAATCATGAGATAGAGGATCCGACGGATTTAAGTTGATTTTCTTAACCCTGCGCGACCTATTATTCTATTGTTTATTCCCGATCACAGGAGGTTCAGTGCCCATACAGACAATCTAAGGGCACGAACACGATCAAAAAGTATGAACTAACCAAACCTGTAAGAACGATGAGAACAATGTCAGGCCAGCAGGCCTGGCATAAAAATTTAGCGAAGGAAAGTATTCACCCGGTCAATGCACGCTTAAATTTACAAAAAGGAGGTCAACGAGACAGCATGGCTAAACTGATCGAGCAACCCACAAGGATTAAACCTGCAGGGAACAAACCCAAACTCATCGACGAATATATCGGACGGGTGAATTGCGAAACAGACCAAATCAGCATCGCGCGCATGCAAAGTCCTTCCGGCTGGAAAGAGCCTGGGCAGACGCCTGAATTTGATGAATATACCCTGGTCCTTTCCGGGCAACTACGGGTGGAAACTAAAGAAGGGATAATCGAGGTGAATACCGGTCAGGCGGTCATCGCCTATCGCAATGAATGGGTGCGGTACAGCACCCCGGGGCCTGAGGGGGCGGAGTATATCGCGGTATGTCTCCAGGCATTTTCCCCGGAGACCGTACATCGCGATTCGGATTAAAACGGGTTTCCATGAAAGCACTCAACAGAGAGCCGGGACTAACCGCCGCTAAAATCCTTCGCGCGCGAGGCAACCGGAGATGCCAAAAGCAGGCTAAAAATTTTGATGTTTACCGGTGGTAATGGTGGTGGCCCCCGCCAAACCTGAAACCATAGCCTAATGCGGGAGGACCATAACCCCAATATCCAGGACCATAGCCATAATTGCGTGGATAAGCCCAGGGAGGTTGGAGGTAGATGCCGATAGGCGGAAACTGGGCATAGCCATATGAGTAGGCGTAGGGGGAAATATAGGGCGAACGATACCGGAAATTCTGCTGAGAGGTCTGAACTTGGCTCAGGTCGGACGCTTCCTGACGATCCAATTTCTTTTTGAGCTGTTTAACTATCCCCTCCTGGGTCTTCAATTGTTCTGCCAACTGGTCGATTTTTCTTTGTTGAAGCTCCTTCAACGTGCGGATGCATCGAGTTTGGGCATCAACGGAATATTCGGAACATTCCCAGGGAACAGTGGAGGCTTCTGCAAAGACATGAGCATCGCTCAGAGACAACCCTAATGCGACTCCACAGCTTAGCAGGCATATGATCCAACGGTTTAATCGAAAAGCCGTTGACGGAAACTGCTTCATAAACGTATTCATGTCTCCCTCCTGATTGAAGGCATAGATTATTTTATCATGGCTTTGCGTGGTCCTACAAACGAGAGGCCCTCACACTGAAGAATTGAAGAGTAGTGAAGTCCCGAAGGATCCATTGACACCCGGGAAAGGAATTCGTAGCCTTCACCTGGTTCCCCTTGCACAGAGATTTTCATCGTGTAAGGCCAGGGCACGAAGACATTACTCCGCAGAAAGCCATTGAGGGAATGTTGAATAATAATAATTTCCATGGGCAGATTGACCCACAGGCACGTTGCCGATCAGAGGCCTCGGGGCGGTTCAAAAAAATTCGACCAGCAAGGCCGCAGTCATTTTTGGGCGCAGAGCGTACTTCCAGTACGTGAGCACGGAATAATGGGGAGAACGCCGCTGGCGGCTTTTTTCAACAGCCCCATTGATTTCACATGGGACGCAACACACGTTTACAGATTCAAGAACCCATCCGCTGCGGATGGGTGGGCACCAAACCACACTTCATTCCTTACCATGATGAAGAATGGGGAATCCCAGTCCACGAAGATCACCGCCACTTTGAAATGCTGACATTGGAAGGGGCGCAGGCTGGCCTATCCTGGTCAACCATTCTGCTTCGTCGTGAAGGGTATCGTCAGGCGTTTGCCGGATTTGATCCCGAAAGGGTCGCACGCTTCGATTCCAGAAAAAAAACGGAGCTCCTTCAAGATATCGGAATCATTCGGAATCGCCTCAAAATTGAATCGGCCATCACGAACGCCAAAGCATTTCTCATCATTCAGGAAGCGTTTGGGTCGTTTGATCAGTACATCTGGGATTTTGTGGGAGGTGCCCCAATAATCAATGACTGGAAAACAATGGCACAGGTTCCGGCCACGACTCCACAGAGTGACGCCCTTTCAAAAGATCTCAAGCAAAGGGGATTTCGTTTTGTGGGAAGTACCATCATCTACGCCCATATGCAAGCGGCCGGATTGGTGAATGACCACACCACTGATTGTTTCAGGCACCCTTCCAACCTCCTACCACAAGCCTCCTCCTGAGTTGCTATCGTCCCGACCTAAAGCAATTATTGGGCAATCAAAGTCAAACGAATATATGACACCCCGGCCCCAGATGATGGGTTTCGGATTCTCATTAACCGGCTATGTCCTCGAGGGCTTTCAAAAGAAGCGGCAAAAGCGGATCTGTGGCAAAAGGATCTTGCCCCATCAACAGCCCTGCGAAATTGGTTTCAGCATGAACCGAGGCGATGGGAAGAATTTCAAATACGTTACGCAAGAGAACTTGGGCGAAAACCCAAGGCAGTCAAGGAGCTGTGGCAACGAATTCAACAGAATCCAGTCACCATTCTTTTCGGGGCAAAAAATCAAGAATATAACCATGCGCTCGCCCTCAAAGCCTATCTTTCCCGGCATTATATATAAAGCCGCCCTCCCGAGAACCAGAGCTTTTGAACCAGAACGCATGAGGCCCGTTGTACAAAAGATTCTTGGATAATGTAAAAATTTCGCTGCTTCATCAGCTTAGGAGTCAACGAGCCTGACCAGGGGAAAAGTGGAGTATTCAAGACTTGTCCTGAGCTTTCCAAGGAAGGCCGGTCCAGTCCTGTCCTGAGGCTTCTCGAAGGAAAGGCCGCAGCCGCTTGGACGAGCGCGAAGCGTACGGAGGAGTACGTGAGCATGACCAAGGGGCGACCTGCCTGCACGCTTGCGCGTCGAAGCGTGCTTCAGCGCGTAGACGTGAAGCCGCTTTCAGCCTTTTTAGCTAGTTCGGCGAAGGAGACCCGGCGAAGGCAGGGAACGCCGCTGGCGGCATTTTTCAACACTCCCCAAGAAGATCTCACGGGATGCAGGCTGGCTTGTGTAGCCACTTTGGCCAAGGTCTCCTACCAGGAAATCAAAACAATCGCACTGGGAATGGGAATCACTGTGACGGATTCGCGTCTGGTCCGACACGGGCTTCGTTCGAACAGTGCCACCAGAATGGGAATCAAGCCCTGTCGGGAGAACACCAGGTTGTTTCCTGGAAGGCCATGCCTCCCCATATACTCCTTGCCACGAAATGGCACCGCAAAAAATCAAGAGTCCCGGCATTGGGTGATCTATTGGCCAAATTCCAACCAACCCGTGATCATGGGCCTTAGATCCACTCTCTCCAAACACATCCGTACCGATATCGGAAAAACCAGACACAAATGGCTTATCGCGGTCCATGATTGAATTTAAGAAATTTCTATAAAAACTTTAATCTAATTTTCCAGTTTTCATTGAATGCATTTTCCTTGCGTACATAAAAAAAAACCGTTATTATCGCGCATCATTTCATAATTATCCTCATTTCCCATTCATCCTACCTTATTTTTATCATGTCGAGAGATGTCACAAGCCCGATCCAATCACTCAGGGATGATGCATCATGATCGAGGATTCGCCAATGTACCGGCAGATTCAACATTCTCCTCAAAAATCGGCTTGATACAACAACCGTTTTTCTCAGGTGCGAATTTATCATTTCCTTGGGTCAACATTAACTAAAGGGGGAAGGGTATTTGTGTCCACCTTTTGACCCAAACAAGTCCTCCGTCGGGACTCCACGTTATAACCATGCGGTACGCTGGAGCATGAACCGTTTCGT
>BQIZ01000084.1 GCA_021604365.1 Nitrospirales bacterium | reverse complement strand
TTAAAACAAGTAGAAACTCATAGAATAATGGAAAATTAGTGAATGTTTGGAAACCTTGAGAAGGGCATTGGGCAAAGAATGCCTCTTGCCTCGGCAAGTTGGTCCTCAAAATAATGGGAGAAATGATTGAGAAAGGGAGTGGTGAATAATACTAAATTCCAAGGTCATATTGACCCACAGGCACGTTGCCTATCAGAGGCCTCGGGGCGGTTCAAAAAATTTCGTCCAGCAAGGCCCCAGCCATTTTTGCGCGCAGAGCGTACTTCCAGTACGTGAGCACGGAAAAATGGCGAGAACGCCGCTGGCGGCTTTTTTCAACAGCCCCAGAAAGAATGTAGAAGCAGCGTGAAAAATATTTGGGGGTAGAGGAGGGTGAAGAAGGCGAGGTCCATGCATTTAGCCTCCATTCGCCCTTCGACATTGACTGACGCTTAGCATCCTATGCTGATCGGGTTGGCAACTAAATGATGGCTGATTTGTCGATTGTCCTTTTCTTCCAGATGAACCCGGAGTCCTCCCTCTTCCGACTTCTGAGAATACCGAGAAAAATTCTTAACCAGTTTTGGCCTTATTCCTGAGCGTCGGGCGAATGGCTATGTTCCTCTTTGTTCTTGAATCGATAATCCAGGGCCACGATTATTCCTGACGGAATCATTCCAACCCTGCTCCCTGATGAGGTTCCTCGTTTTGCGGCAAACATGGTCCCCGGTTGGTTTGAGGCCCAAGGGGGGTCTTTCATATCTATGGAGATAGAAACCAAAAGGCGAAAAAGGCCCGTTTGAGCCTGGTCGTTGACCTGTGGTTTGAACCTTTATCTAAAAGGGGTAGAATACCTTCTCTGATTCCGTCAAGATTCTTCCGTTTAAGTTGCGTCTTTTTAACGGAATGAGTGGGACTATAAAGGAAGAAATATGGAAGCTGCGAGGACCACCCCACCGACTATCCTTGTTGTGGATGACGAGACGGACATTTGTCTGGCCCTCAGCGATTTACTGGGCAACGAAGGCTATCAGGTGGATTCGGTGGAGACCGGAAACGAAGCCCTCCGTCGTGCATTCCTTCCTCATCCCTACAGCGCGGTCATTCTGGATTTAGGTCTGCCGGACCTTGATGGCCTGACCGTCCTGCAACGGTTGTATAGTCAGGATGCCACGCTTCCCGTCATCATTCTCACTGCGCATGGCGATCAAAAGGAAAAAATCGCCACCTTGCAACATCATGCCTTTGCCCATCTGATCAAACCGTATGACCGGCATGAGGTGATCGAAATGGTGCATCGGGCGGTAGCGGTCAAAAATCTGGCTTGGAAGGCCGTACAGGCGGAAGAGGCGCTCACGTCAAGTGAAACTCAACGTCAGGTCGAACAGCAACGCACCCACACGTTGCTTTCGGAAAGTGAACGGCGACTCAATTTAGCCTTGAAGGCAGGGAATATGGGGATTTGGGATTGGCATATCCCAACCAATCACCTCATCTGGTCCGAGGAAGTCTCACGGATTTTTGGGTTGGGTTCAGGGAAATTTGATGGGACAAATGAAGCGTATATGAAATGCGTTCATCTTGAGGATCGACTGTTGTTGGGGGAATCCATTCGAAGAACGTTAGAGAAAGATGCGCCCTACGAAGTCGAGCATCGAGTTGTGTGGCCCACAGGGGAGGTCCGATGGGTCGCTTGCAAGGGACAAGTTGTTGAACATCAGCAAGGACATCCGCAGCGAATGCTTGGCACCGTTCAGGATATCACCATCCGGAAACAGGCAGATATCGAATTGCGGAATAGTGAACTGTTTTTGACTTCCATTGTGGAAAATATTCCTTATACGATTTTTGTCAAAGAGCACAAAGATCTTCGATATCTTCGCTTCAACAAAGCTGGAGAGGCACTCGTTGGCTATCCTACGGAGGTGTTGATTGGAAAGACGGATTACGATTTTTTCTCCAAATCGGAAGCCGACTTCTTTACCGAAAAAGATCGAGAAGCCCTGGCAAACAAAACCCTGCTGGATGTCCCCGAGGAAGTAATTCATACCAAATCACACGGGACCAGATATCTGCATACCAAAAAAATTCCGCTTCTGGATGCCAACGGTGATCCGCTCTATCTCCTAGGGATCTCCGATGACATTACTGCGCAGAAACAGGCAGAGTTGGAGCGCAGGGAACGAGAGATTTTGTTACATCTCATTTTCGAGACAGGACCTGGTTGCATAAAACGGATCGCCGCCGATGGGACCCTTCTCCATATCAACCCTGCAGGATTGGAATTAATCGATGCGGAACATGAAAGCGAGGTGCTTGGACATTCCGTCTTTGACCTTGTCGTCTCTGAGCATTTGGAGGCCTTTAAGCAAATGCATCAGGAGGTGATACAGGGGAAGAAACGGACTCTTCAATTTGAGGTCCAGAGCATCAAAGGCACCAGAATTTGGATAGAAACGTATGCGGTGCCATTCCAGAATCCCATCACGAACGAAGTGGAACATTTGGCTGTCACCCACGACATTACGAAACGTAAACAGGCCGATTTGGAGCTGGTGGACCGAAACTGCATGCTCGAGTTGGATGTTGAGGTGGCAACCGTCATCAACCAAAAGGAAGCCATCCCGGACCTCCTTCAGGGATGTACAGAAGCCTTGGTACGGCATCTTGATGCAGCGTTTGCGCGTATTTGGTGCCTTGATGAAACTAAACAGGTACTCGACTTGTGCGCCAGCTCCGGGCTGTATACCCACCTAGACGGGCCGCACAGCCGTGTGCCAATTGGAAAATTCAAAATTGGCCTCATTGCCGCTGAGCGAAAACCAATACTGACCAATACGGTCATTGGGGATCCACGTGTGCCTGACCAGGAGTGGGCCAAGCGGGAGGGGATTGTGGCTTTCGCCGGCTACCCATTGCTTAGCAATCAGGAGGTGCTAGGAGTGATGGGCTTATTTGCTCGGCACCCTTTGACGGAGTTCACGCTCAAAAGTTTGGGGATGGTGGCGGACCGTATTACCGTAGCCCTTGAACGCCAGGTGGTAAAAGAGGAAAAGAATAAACTTACCCTGTTCAAACAGCGCCTTTTGGCATCAGCGGGAGAAGGAATTTACGGCCTGGATCTTGACGGAAATACAACATTTGTCAATCCAGCGGTACTGCAAATGACCGGGTATGAAAAAGACGAACTCCTTGGTCATTCCCAGCATGCGATTCTCCATCATTCAAAAACCGATGGTTCACCCTATCCGCCGGAAGAGTGCCCTATCTATGCAGCCTTAAGGGATGGCTCTTCTCATCATGTGGACACGGAAGTGTTTTGGCGAAAGGATGGGTCGTTTTTCCCAGTCGAGTATGTCAGTACGCCTATCCGAAATGATTTGGGTAAACTGGAAGGGGCCGTCGTAACTTTTCAAGATATCACCGACCGCAAGCGAGCAGAAAAAGTTCTTCAAGAGAGCGAAGAGCGTTTTAAATTTCTGAGTGAAGCGATTCCGCAGCAGGTATGGACGGCACGGCCTGATGGGTCTTTAGATTATGTCAATCGAAGGGTTCTCGAATATTTCGGCTATCCCTTTGAAGAGATGATCGGTCATGGGTGGCAGCGGTTTCTGCATCCGGATGATCTGCCTGGATGTCTGGATTGCTGGGCCCGGGCACGTGAAACCAACCAACCCTATGAGATCGAATTTCGGCTACTGCGGGGGACGGATCATTCCTTCCGGTGGCATCTCGGGCGGGCTCTCCCTATTTGTAATTCAGAGGGGCAGGCGGTGAAATGGTTTGGGACTAATACCGATATTACTCAATTGAAAGAGTTGGAAAATCAGGTCCGACAATCTCAAAAAATGGAGGCGATTGGGACCTTGGCAGGAGGTATTGCCCATGACTTCAATAACATTCTTATGGCGATCATTGGCTATACGGAACTGGCTAAACAGAGTGTCAGGGGAAATGTCAGTGCCCAAAAGAATCTTGATGAGGTGTTGGTCGCCGGGCAGCGTGCCAAGGAATTGGTCCAGCAAATATTGGCATTTAGTCGGCAAACCGAGCAGAGCCGGCAGCCGCTAGATCTTCAATTGGTGGTTAAAGAAGTTTGCAAATTCCTCCGAGCGACATTCCCGGCGACCATCGACATTCGTCAAAAATTCAGTGGGGCTACCTCGATCATATTAGGAGATCCTATCCAAATGCACCAAGTGTTGATGAACCTGTGTGCCAATGCCGAATACGCGATGCGGGGAGTCGGAGGTATCCTTGAATTGCAGTTGGAGCATGTGACTGGTGAACCTGATGGGATCGGCACACATCCTGATCTGCAGGGAGGGCCCTATGTAGGCCTGACCGTTCGAGACTCCGGGTCGGGTATGACGCCGGAGGTGGTCCAGCGCATCTTTGATCCCTTCTTTACCACGAAGGGGGTTGGTGAAGGGACGGGAATGGGATTAGCCGTGGTCCATGGAATCGTCATTAGTCATGGCGGTGTCATGAAGGTGGAGAGTCAACCTGGACAGGGAGCAACTTTCAGCCTGTATTTCCCGGAGATGGAGGCGGCGAGTTATCCGGGAGAAGATACGCCATTGCAACAGGAAGTGTTTATGGGCCGAGGGCATATTCTTTTTGTGGAAGATGAGGAGCCGCTCGCCAGGCTTGGGGAGGAGGCCATGAAGGGCTTGGGGTATGAAGTCATGGTGCGCACGAGCAGCGTTGAAGCTCTGGAAGTCTTTCGGGCTGATCCCCTTCGATTTGATGCGGTTGTGACCGATCAAACGATGCCCCATATCACCGGCGAAGCTCTGGCCCGCCAATTGTTAGAACTCAGACCTGATGTGCCCATTATCCTGTGCACGGGTTTTAGTCACAGTATGACCCCGGAGAAGGCCAAGGCCATGGGGATTCGTGCTTTCCTTTTAAAGCCTCTGTTGATCAAGGATTTAGCGCGGACTCTCCGGGAGGTGCTTGATTCATGACAGGCCGAATGTGACTGTGTTGTTTCGGCCGGTGTGAATTCTCTTCCGGACTCTGTTTAGTGTGTGGGAAATTTATTCCCCAGAATTGTGGTGATATCTGAAATCCGCGTTTTTAGATTGTCTTTTTTCATCACTCTCCCATCAATATTTTCTGCAGACCCGTCATCAGAAATCTCAGGAACGATAGAATTTTCCAGATCTGTTGAAGCCCGCACTGGCGTAGCTCTTTTCCTTGTCGTTTTGACGCCGCCTCACAGCTCCGTCAGCCATTCACTGTATGCCAAATCAGAATGGGAGCGAATATGGGCTATTCATGGAAATTCAATTCTGGCTGATTCCCAAGTCACTATACAGAGTTCTTTCATTTTCAAAAGGCTTTATGAGAAAGGGTTTCCTTATTGGCTCTTTACATCCTGCAGGTAGCGAACCGGTCGTTCTGCCATTTTCTGGATGGAGTGGGCGTCTGAAAAAAATCTGAAGTCCGATTAAGGTATTGGATTTCGTATTTACATATGGCCGTTTCTGCGAGGATTTGTCATGAATGGTGAAGAGGCTGTCATTCAAGGGTATGCACATGGCGTCACAATAACCAATGATGTCATGCGATCCACATGACAAACGAGAGGGCCGCCGTGACACAATTGTGTCCGGACATCTGGAGCGTGTGAGTCCCGCCTGCCTGAGCAGGCAGGCGGGACTGATTCGGTGAAGCAATTAACCCACTTGGACCATGCCGTGGTGGTCGCAATGGGCACCGTGCGGAAAATGCAAATGTCCGTCAACCAGATAGTCGATATGGTCGCCGTGCGGAACCGTTTGATGCCCGCATGTAGGCCCATGGCGATGGGAAGACTCATGTGCCTCGCAATCGTGGTTGGGCGTACAATCGGCGGGATTCGCAGTCCCTACAGCTAAGGTGTGTTCATCAACATGTTCATCGTGCGGGAAATGCAGATGTCCATCATGAAGGTAATCCTGATGGTCCTCGTGTCTGATAACGGTATGGCCACAATCGGGACCGTGTGTGTGGGGATGTTCGTCATGAATACGATGGTCGCTCATGATGCCTCCTTGTATTATTTGTGAACCCGTCCTTTCAAAGAATTTCACGTCCCACCTTAGAAAACTCTGGAAGGATTGTCAAAGGATTGTCGCCCATGAGCACCGTTGTTTTTCCGGTGCCGGAACAACAATCACAATGAGGGCGTATTCTTTCATTGGTAGAATCCTTTCTCAATGGGAAAAAGGCGCAAGATGTTTAAAGGTCATGGTGAGGCAGGATGTGTAGAAAGAGTTATGCCCCCTCATTCGTCGTGGCTGACCACACATGTCCTACTCAATCCCTTCGTGGGATTTCTGTTGATGACTGATTGTAATCGAGTTACGAGTAAACCAGCCGGGAATGTTCAGTTGCCTTTTTAATTGCGGTCCCCCGATGATTCCTGAGAGGCGCACGGAATTTGAAGTCTCAGGTAAACCTAACCGGCAAGAGTCCTGTCGAGGGGAATGATTATCGACCGATAAGGAGAGACTTTATGCCCATTTATGAATATCAAGCTTCCTATTGTCTACAATCGCTATTTTGTTCCAAGAGGTTCTCCTTTTGGCAGAATATGTCTGACCCTCCCGTCTCCGAATGTCAGAAATGCGGAGCCCCACTGGAGCGGGTGATGTCCACATTTTCTGCGGCAGCGGATATCCTGGCGTATGGTCAAACCGTTGCCAATCCTCCAGCGGGATCGAAGGCTCCTCCCGCTACCCAAAAAAATATCTTTGGAGGGGGATTGGGGATTCAGGGTTGTGGCCACGATTGTCGAACGCACCATCAATCTTAAGAAAGCAGGATGCTCTAGGAGTCAGCATGAAATCAGCGCAATGCCTTGCTGTATGAGGCTTTAGCAAGTTGATCGAGCCCTTGCCACTCTTCTACCTTGTCTGAATAGGGGTTGGAAACGGAACTTTCCGAAAACGGAGATTTTTTGTGATTTGGATGATTCACGCGGGAGAGATGGGTTTTTTATTGCTGTCTAAAGCGACTTTCCGTGGAGGCAGAGGTTTACCAAAAACACATGTATGTCATACGCGAAATATAGCTGGTTTAAGGACTTTGCTGAGGAGCGAATCTTTCTTTTTCTCCGACCTGACGAATCAGGGCCATTCATGCACACTCATTCTTTACTGGGCCAAGGACGTCACCGATTGACGGGATGGGTGTTGAGCACAGAAAGAGGCCGGTGTGACGCAGGCTTGTCCGCAGTCGAACAGGTATGTGCATGAAATCCGCAGCCTTGGTGATGCAACCGTCGATTCAGCCACCCCGCTCCAATCAACACTCCTGCGCCGCCGAACATAAACAGGGATTCGCCAGCCTGACCATCTTCCCACCAAAAGCGACCATACATCATTAGCATGAATCCTATTCCGGACAAAATGAGAGGGTCCGGTCTGCGATGGATGGGGATGGTGAGTATTTGGCTTCCCAGGGCCAGGCATCCCACGATTCCCATAAGGATCCAGTCGAATATATGCCCGGCCTCCGGAAGGAAGCGGGATGAGATTTCAGGCTGTGATCCGACAACAAGGGGAAGAACTAAGACTGCGAAAGGCGTCAATGCACATTCGATGGCACAAAGGACTGAGGCGGTCATTCCCGCGCGCGCAAGTTTGTCTTCGAGTGTGTTCATCAATTGTTCCTGTGTGAGAAAAGCGTAAGGTTTACCTCATGATCACGGCGGAAGGGGTTTCCCATCAGGGAATGGTTTACCTGAGCACAGGAGGAAGACATGATTGAGCGTTGCTCTCAACATCTTTACTTGATATCGGGTCCTCTGTGCCGGACTTGATCCGGCTCTGGTGTGTATCGCTGATTCATGTCGTTGGAAAGTGAGGTGGATTGGCAGATGGTCGGCTGTAAATGACCATCCATTTTTATTTTCATGCAGATGAAAATTTTTTTCATTAGGCTTCCGTTTTTTATTAATCGATGGGGGGAAAGCCGTCAATTGAATACGATGCAAGTGAGCCGGTTACAAAAAACGTATAAAGAAGCCTTACGGACAGCGGGTTACCGGTTTACCCGCCCGAGGCAGGCGGTTCTGCAGGTGCTACAAAGAGCCGACCATCCTTTGAGTGCCCTGGAGGTGTTTAGGCGATTGCAGCGAGATCAGGTATCTATCGATCGGGTCACGGTATACCGGATTTTAGCGGTCCTGTCCCGGCTGGGATTGGTGGCGCAATTGGCGTTTGCCCAGGAGGGGCAATTCCGCTATGAATGGCGGGATGGTCGTGCTCTCTCCTACCATGTGCGTTGTCAGAAATGCGGAAGAATTGAATCGCTTTGTCTTCCCTCGTTGAAACGACTCAAATCCCTTATTAAAAGTAAGACCAGTTTCCTCGTGAATGACCAGTCTTTGGAATTCAACGGCTTGTGCCCCGACTGTCAATGAAGCCATGAAATCCATTGGTCTTCATCTTTCAAGAATCGGGTCTCTGGCCTCTTTGGTTTGCGCCGTCCATTGTGCCCTCACGCCGATAGTGCTGTTAAGTTTGCCCTTCATTCTTGCGCATTCGTCCGGGGAATGGAATGCGATTCTGGACATGATATTTGGTGAACGTACGGAATGGTTGTTCCTTGGAGGGATCGGGCTTCTGGCAGGATTTGGATTGTTGACCACCTATTCCGTTCATCGTGACAAGCGGCCTGCTTGCGTATCCGGAATCGGTGTGGGTTTGTTGTTGATCTCGCGTGTGTGGATGGATCACCAAAGTCTCGGAGAGATCGCCCTGGATATTACGGGGGCAAGCGTTATCGCATGGGCTGGATTTTGGAACCGGCGACTCTGCCTCTGCGTAGGCTGCCATCAACATGAGCCATAAATACAGGGGTATGTTTAATGGTGTTTATCCCGGTCAGGTAAGGTTGCCGGCAACCAGAGAATGAGGGATTATGGCAACTGCGGAGGGGAGTGAGCCCTTCGCCATGACCCTGCCACACGCACCTGGTTACACCAGAGGCTCGAAAACGAACCGCGGCGGATTTCCTGAGCGTATTCCCTCAGGCCATGGTTGTTCACCAACCGCCAAGCCGTACCTTGACCCAAAGCGGGAGCCCGGGTCCGGTTCTACCGACGGGCGCCGATGAATTGAAATACTCCAAGTGCCTTGGTTAAAGTAGTTCAATTGCTCTATTATTGAATTCCATGAAAACACAACACCAGGCCATTGGATTTCTACTTGCCGTCATACTGGCTATCCTGCCTCTCTCTTCGGCATTGGGCGTCCAGCATATCCTGGACGGCGCAGACCTCGCCGGCCATGCCCACTCGGATTTCGATCTCTGTGATTGGGTAAAAATTCAGACGACAGGTTCCCTGTCGTTGGATGCCAATTTTTTAGGGTATGGTCTGTCTCGGTCCGGCGATGTGGTGGTTCAATCCCCCTCACGTTTCAATAACCGGTCGGTTATTTCCTCCAGTGCTCCTCGAGCTCCTCCCCAACCGTAATATCCGGAATTTTTCAACCCGTATTTCGAAAAACTGAAACTAGCCCTGAGTTCCTTCCGGGATCTTGGACAGGCGCGGATCTTCGTTCTGTCGATATCAGGATCTTGGGCGCGCCTGCTCTAGCTTCCTTTTTTATCCCGGGTCGGGGGGATGGTCTATTAGACAGATAGTTGACGATCCAGATAGGAGGATGACAGGTTCCGGAGCCGGCGTAATTGGAGGCTGGTGTGAATAAAGACGATGCCGACCATTCCACAGGCAAGGGCCGGCTTCACGATAGAAAAAATGAGCAGCAATGTTAGAAAGACAATCATCATCGTGTGTGTTCTCAGGGTTGATCTGTAAAGGTGGCGACTGAGGCCATATGGGTATTTTCGGCCGAATGGGGGCTTAACTTGAAAATGGACAAAGAGAATGATCCGGAGAAACCCTGGCCACAATACCGGGATTTAACGACCACTGATTGGTTAAAACGACCACTCGTCAGGATAGCTTCGTGGAAATATTCTATCGGGTCTATGATGGGGCGCCAATTTTGGGAAGGAAAGGAAATGGATGTCATGGAACAGGGCCATGTTGACTGAAGTGTCCGATTTCTCTGTCTCGTTTATCGCGCATGTCAGCGGATACGCCGTCGGCATGATTTTGTATGCCATGTTGTTGTGGCTGGTTTTCCGGGCGTTGCAGGAATCGACACAAAAGAGTCAGAGCGAACCCTCTGCCCAATCTCCCAGATGGCTTGCATGTTGGACGGCAATTTTAGGCTTGCTGTGGAATGTTGGAGCCCTGCTGGCCTTTCTGCTTCCGAATCTACACCTGACCGCACCGCTTCCGGTGTTGTATGCGTTGGCGGTCTCCGCATTGGGGTTTCTTCCCGCGGTCGTTGTTCTGGCTATGGTTGAAACGCAGCCCATTGGCCTGCCTGCCTGGATTCGTCGATCGATTTCCGCAGCGGGTTTTGGGTTGAGCGGGTGGGCATCCCTGATGCACCTGCATGCTGCTCTGAGCGGGGAATCGGAGAGCATGTCCGGAGCAGCGCTCCAGGCCATGGTCTGGGGCTTTCTCGTGCTTTTGATCTGGCTTCTTGCTGTCAGGGTACGGGCTGAGGGGTGGGATTATATGGGGGGAATCGTGGTGCTCTCCGGATTGGCCATTGCGGTTCTTCCCTTTAGTCAGCATGAGACCGGAGAATATTCCTGGGGCATGGAGGTTGTCGGTCATCACGCTAACCTTCTGTTGGCCTTGGCCATTCTCTATCAGGACTACCGCTTTGCTTTGGGAGACCTTTTCTTGAAGCGGGCGTTATCGTTTTTGGTGTTGGCCCTAGTGACGCTTGGTGCGTTGATCACCGTTGGGATTCCGGTGTTACGGCTCGGCCCGGACAATGAAATGGCCAACCTATCCCGGCTTGGTGTTTTTTTGGCACTTTGGATCATCACTGCGCTGGCTTATCCCCATTTGCGAAAAGCGGTGATCTGGCTGGTGGATGTCGTCGTGTTGCGGCGTCCGGACTACGATCAGCTCAGGCAGGAGGTGGCAATCGAGGTTAATCAGGAGGAAGAGCCCGAACGGATTTTGTCCCGTGCCGGTGCGTTACTCCAGCCAGCTCTGTTGGCCAAACAGATTACCTGGAGGCCTTGGAGACTGGAGGGGGAGGCCGGGTCTGAATGGCCGGGTCAGGTCGGCTCGTTTGACGGGGATCGGGTGGAAGAATCTTTGGCCAGTGGAGCGGTCTCCGTTGGAAGCCTGGTCAGAAAAGGGAGCAGAGGGTCTTCTTTGGCCACGTCTTCCGGAGAAGAGTTCCTCGTGGTTATTCCGACGATGGAAATGCCTCAATACGTTCTGGTGATCCAGGGGTTTTTTCATCGAAGGCGATTGCTTTCGGACGATCTGGTCCTGTTGGAAGCCGTGGCGTATATCATTGCCAGAAGGATCGATGCGGTGCGTTCGGCCCATGAGCGCTGTGCCGTCGCCATTCGAGAGCAGGAAATGAGAAAACTGACCATTGAGGCGGAACTCCGGGCTCTTCGCACGCAATTGAACCCTCACTTTCTATTTAATGCCTTAACCACCATTGGCTATCTTATTCAAACGGCACCGGCGCGGGCGCTGGACACGCTCATGCGGCTGACGGAGTTGCTGAGAGGGGTGTTGAAGCGTCTTGAGGGGGATTTTTCCACCTTGGGTCAGGAGGTGGATTTGGTCCAGGCTTATCTCATGATTGAACAGGCACGTTTCGAACGGCGGTTGGCCTATCAGGTCAATGTGCCGTCAAATTTACGGGATCTGCGGGTGCCGGCGCTGGTGTTGCAACCACTGGTGGAAAATGCGGTGAAACACGGTATTCAAAAGTGTGCCAAGGGAGGAGTCATTAAAATCGAGGCCGAAGTGGAACAGCCGAAAAACGAACATGATCACGGAGCATGGATAAATCCTGAGCTCGTGATTACGGTGCAGGATACGGGACATGGTCCGGCAGGCAAGGGGCAGGAGGCTGCCTGGGGAGCTGGGATCGGGTTGGCCAATATCAAGAAACGTTTGCAATTACATTATGGCAATCATGCCACGTTATCCATGCATCGGAACCCGAAGCTTGGCACGATTGTCCACCTCCGTATTCCTCTTGTTAGTTCGAGCGATCTCCTGGCAGAAGAATCCGAATGTCTTCAATCCGTCCAGGGAGCGAAAGAATGAGCGGAAAACTCCGAGTTATCGTTGTTGATGATGAGCGGCCCGCACGGTCATTTCTGGCGACGACCTTGAAGACCCTGGAGGATGTCGACATTGTGGGAGAGGCCGAGAACGGTGAGGACGCGATCAGCCTGATTCAACAGGAACAACCCGATCTGGCATTGCTGGACCTCCAAATGCCTGGACTGGATGGCCTTTCCATGGTTAAAGCCATCAAAAAAGGGCATATTCCCTTGATTGCGTTTGTCACGGCCCACAATGAATATGCCATTGAGGCGTTCGATATCGAGGCTATTGATTACTTATTGAAACCGGTCGACCGCACGCGACTGCGAAAAACCATCAAGCGGGCAAAGGAGCGTTTGGAACGGGAAGATGTTGTGGCGAATGAATTGGAAGCTCGACCGCGCGGCAAGGGGGGAGCCCCTCCGGAGAATTCGGATCACATCGACCGTCTCCCGATCAAAAAAAAGGAAGAGATCATTTTCCTGCCGGTCAATCAGATTGCCTCTATCGTCTCGGATGGAGAGTTGATGCATATCACCACGTTTCGAAAGGAACGTCATACCATCAGCCATCGGCTCAAGGCCCTTGAGGCCAGGTTGGACCCCAGGCGATTCGTGCGATTGGGTCGAGGGACTCTGGTCAATGTGGAGTCGATATGCCGGGTGGCCACTATGCCGGGAGGGTCGTATGTCGTCACCTTGACCAATACCCAACAACTCAGAGTCAGCCGCAGTCAGTCACGATTTTTACGGCACCAAATCTTGAGGTTGTAAGAAGCCTGCCTTGTGGACCGGTCCCTTGCCGGTTTTCCCTTCCCCTCTTCCGTAATCCAGTCATTCAGGTCAATCAACCGCTCATGAAAATATATGACCGTTCATAAAAAAAGACTGTGGATTGCGTGCATCCCGCCTTTATAAATTGACAGGTATTCGAAGTGACAGTTTAGAAAGGCCGAGTAGCCTGTCCACTGACACATTTCCGGATATCGTAAGTCTCAGGCGAGTGACCGGACGCTCGAAGGAGGATTTGTCCTCTTTGGCCCCAGAAGGGTGCATGAGGCGTCAATATCACTTAATAAGGAGGGTTTTCCCATGTTTAAAAAGTTACGTAGTCAAGCAGGCGCGGCGTTGGTGGAATACAGTCTCCTCGTCGCGGGAATTGCCTTAATCGGAGCGGCCGCGGTGGCAGTATTCGGCCACAAAACCTCGGATATGATGGCCGCGGTCGCTGCGGTGTTGCCCGGGGCGCATGCTGACGATAATGGCCCGATTGTTAGCGGTAAGATTATTGAAACCGCAGATGGTCAAGGACCTGGTGGCAACGCCATTGCCTTGGATATTAACGGCATTGTTGCCAACGCCGGCACCGAACGGCTAGGAAATAATTTTGGGACCACTACGAGTATTTCGACCTTGGTTGTCGAAGCTCAATCTGAGTAAGCTCCCTGGGGTTTGTACATGCACGCGAGTGAAAAGCCTTCCCGGTCGAGTCAGGCCGGGAAGGCTTTTTGTTGTCTGTCGAGCACATTCAACAGGTTGGGGGATGCAAGTCATTTCGACCATTGACAATCAATGATAGTGAAGTCGTCGTGAAGCACTAATAGGATCACGGAGAAGTCCTCAGACGGCGTTCCTTGCCTGCGCCACAGAACGAAGAGGCGCGGTAACCAGGTCAGGTTGTGCGACCCAAAACGGAGACAATTCTGAGCATCCTGCTTGGGTCATCTCTGTCGTTTGAGACTTTGCTCCCTCTGTCGTTTTCAGCAGACAAAAATAGTTGTTCCGCAATAAGAGCAGGGTTGTGGATGAACGAAGGCACCCGGTCGCCCTGAAAGACGATTCAGGGAGTGTTGAATAATAAGGATGTTCAAGGGCAAATTTGCGCAGGATGAGATTACTCATCAAAGGTTCCGGGTCGGTTCAAAAGAGTCCGTCCAGCAAGGCCGCAGCCGTTTGTACGCGCGGAGTGTACGCGTAGTACGTGAGCACGGGAAAATGGCGAGAACGCCGCTGGCGGCTTTTTTCAACACCATTCACTAACCAAATGATTCACGCCCACAACTTAGTCCAATCCGAATGTTGCAAGCATAGGGGGGTGATACGTTACCCCACCCGGATTACATACCAACTGCTTAGGGCTAGCGTTCACCAGGCCCGTTTTGTTGGGCAAACCCAGAATTTGTAAGAGACCTACACTGTTCTTCGCTCTCTCCCCGGTTTTCCCTTCCACCACTTCAATCCAGTCATATAGGCCATCAACTGTTCATGACATGAATGTCACTGTTCAAAAAAAAAAAAAAGAAAGTGGAATACATGAGATGGCGACCTTATAAGTGGACAGATAAGGATGCCTTCTTAAATTCCATTAATCCATTCAGTCAAAAACCAATTCCGGATTACCAAGCCTTAGGAAAGCGCCCGGACGCTTGAAGGAGAATTTGTCTTCTTTGACCCTCCAGGGTTTTTAAGGCGTCAATGTCACTTAAAAGGAGGGTTTTCGTATGTTTAAAAAGTTACGTAATCAAGCTGGCGCGGCGTCGGTGGAATATAGCCTCCTCGTCGCGGGAATTGCCCTGATCGGAGCCGCCGCCGTATCGTTATTCGGCCATAAAACCACGGATATGATGGCGGCCGTGGCGGCTGTGCTGCCAGGAGCGCATGCCGACGATAACGCCCCGATTGTCGCAGGAAAAATCATTGAAACCAGTGTAAATGGTGGACCCGGTGGCGATGCCATTGCCTTGGATATTGACGGCATTGTTGCCAACGCCGGCACCGAACGGCTGGGAAATAATCTTGGGATCACTACGAGTATTTCGACATTGGTTGTCGAAGCTCAAGCTGAGTAATCTCCCAAGGGTTGTGCATACACGCGAGTGAAAAGCCTTTCCGGTCGAGTACGGCCGGGAAGGCTTTTTGTTTGAGCCGTCCATTGGTAAAAAATAGCCGCTCATTGGATGACTCTGACAGTCCAGAAGAATCACCTCGTGGGCGAGCGAAGTAATCTCCTATAAGACCTTTATGGTCGAACCATACACGCCCTTGCAGGACATGTGAGGGAAGAGCGGATTGGGCCTGGAGCAAGATAGAGCCGGTGTAGAGATGAACGAGGGTATAATGACCAAAATGAAAGATAATCCAGCCGGATTGCCAAAGCCTGCCAATCAGGGCTACCTGAATGTCCGGCGCATGAGCCTGCTGATTAGCCTGATCTTCTCGCTTCTTCTTCCCGCCGCAATCGCGCAAACGCCCTCTTCGAAGGTATCCCCAAATACACCAGCTCTGAAAAAATACCCTGAATCTCCTATTCCTTTGCGCGTGATTGTGGCCCAACACCGACGTGTGTTGATTGATGATCCGGTGCAGCGGGTTGCGGTGGGCGATACGTCAATCGTTTCGGCTCAGCTGATTAACAATAAGGAAATCTTGTTTCTTGGTCAGCGGCCAGGACGCACCTCGGTCATTGTCTGGCTTCAGTCAGGAGCGATTCGTCATTATCAATGCAATGTGCAGTTGGATCTTTCCGTT
>BQIZ01000083.1 GCA_021604365.1 Nitrospirales bacterium | reverse complement strand
TTGAGGGGTTGGTGTTTAATCCTGCTGCCTATACCCATACCAGCATTGCCCTGCGAGATGCTGTTGTGGGCGTGGGAATTCCTATGGTCGAAGTGCATCTATCGAATATCCATCGCCGGGAAAGTTTTCGTCGGCGGTCCTACCTTGCCCCGGTTTCGATTGGGCAAATCTCGGGATTTGGACCACAAAGTTATCTGCTTGGACTGAGAGCGTTGGTTGATGCGCTTCAGCGGACTATCCCAGCACACCGTTAACATTTCTGTTCACGTTTATTGTATGAGGAGTTTGATGCCGTGATTACGACTGCAGATTTTCGAAATGGGGCTCGCTTGGAGCTTGATGGGCAACCCTATTATATTGTGGAATTTCAACATGTAAAACCCGGTAAAGGCGGAGCCTTTGTTCGAACAAAATTGAAAGGCTATAAAACAGGGAATGTTATTGATCGTACATTTCGTTCCGGAGAAAAATTCGACGAACCCAATCTTGAGGAATGCGACATGCAGTTCCTCTATAACGCTGGCGAAGAATATGCCTTCATGGACATTAGTAGTTTTGAGCAGTTTACCTATCTTAAAAACCAATTGGGCGAAAACGTGGATTTGCTCAAGGAAAACACCGTCGTCAAAATTTTGTTGTATCATGATGAGCCGATCGCGGTGGAATTGCCTGTCTTTATGGAGTTGAAAGTCGTGGAAACTGATCCCGGTATCCGAGGGGATACGGCATCCGGTGGGACCAAGTTGGCTGTTGTCGAGACCGGGGCCTCTGTAAAGGTGCCTCTCTATCTGGTAACCGGAGAAGTTATTAAAATTGATACGCGGACGCGCAGCTATGTAGAACGGGTTCGGTAATTCGGGATCCCTGTCCTCCAGAAATAAACAAAATAGGAGATTATGGCTGATTCATCCAGAAGAGAAATCGAAGATCTTGTCGAAGTGTTGAACCGGCACCACCTGACCGAGTTGGAATTCGAAAAAAAAGGCGTGCGAATTCGCATTAGACGGGATCATGTGCCGGTTGTTACTTCCCACCAGATAGACGGATCAAAGCCAGTGGAAACTGGCTCCTCCTTGGAAAAGCCGGTTCCCATGCTCTCTGCCGAGCCCGCACATTTCTTGACTGTGACCTCGCCAATTGTGGGGACCTTTTATCGTTCCCCCTCTCCTGATACTGATCCCTATGTCGAAGAAGGTGATATCGTCAAAAAAGGGCAGGTGCTTTGCATTGTGGAAGCCATGAAACTGATGAATGAAATTGAGGCGGAAACCGATGGCAAAGTCGTCAAAATTCTCGTGGAAAGTACGACTCCGGTTGAGTTCGGCCAGCCCCTCTATTTAATTGATCCTTTGTCGGGATCTTGAGAACTGGGTTGTCCTGATAGTGATTTGGGGAGTCATCGTTGCTCTTGATGATTAGGATGGCTTCCTGAAGCCTTTTTATCTTAAGGATACGACGTGTTTAAAAAAATTCTTATTGCCAATCGTGGAGAAATTGCTCTGCGGGTGAATCGAGCGTGCCGGGAGTTGGGTATTCGCACCGTCGCGATTCATTCGGATGTTGATGCTCAATCACTCCATGTCCGTTACGCAGACGAACATGTCTGTGTCGGACCTGCCGAAGGGGGTCTGAGTTATAGGAATATTCCGAATGTCTTGAGTGCTGCCGAAATTACCGGAGTGGATGCGATTCACCCAGGGTACGGGTTTTTAGCTGAAAATGCGCATTTTGCCGAGGTATGCGAGTCGATTGGGATTACCTTTATTGGACCAACTTCTGAGCATATAGCCCTACTCAGCGATAAATCAAAAGCCAGGGCCCACATGAAGAAACGCGGAATCCCCGTGTTGCCAGGGAGCGATGGTGAGATAGACGATCCCAATACCTGTGTCGCTATTGCCAAAAAGCTTGGGTTTCCCGTTATTGTGAAAGCCTCGGCCGGTGGGGGGGGGCGAGGGATGCGGGTGGTCTGGCATGAAGAAGAGTTGGCCCAGGCGATCGAATCTGCTCAATTAGAAGCCCAAACAGCCTTTGGGCATGGTGGTGTGTATCTTGAGCGATTTTTTGAAGATCCACGGCACATTGAATTTCAGATTATGGCGGATAACCATGGGCATGTTGTGCATTTTCATGAACGAGATTGTTCCATACAACGTCGCTATCAAAAGGTGTTGGAGGAATCCCCCTCTCCGGCGCTGGATGATTCCTTACGACGCAAAATGGGGCAGGTGGCAGTTGAGGCCATCAAGTCCGTGAAGTATCGAAATGCCGGCACCGTGGAGTTCCTCATGGATCAAAGTGGAAAGTTCTATTTCATGGAAGTCAACACGCGTATCCAAGTTGAGCATCCGGTCACCGAAATGGTGACGGGAGTCGACCTGATTAAGGAGCAAATTCGTATTGCCGCTGGGGAGGTTCTGTCCTATCGACAAAAAGATATTCAATTGACCGGGCATGCCATCGAGTGCCGAATCAATGCCGAATGTCCAGATCGATTTACTCCTAGCCCCGGGACCATCACAAAATTCTGTCCACCTGGGGGACCGGGGATACGCGTCGATACGGCTATGGATACAACCGGTATTGTTCATCCGTATTATGACTCGATGATTGCGAAGCTTATTGCCTTTGGGCGGGATCGAGAGGAGGCCATGGCTCGTACCAGACGGGCGTTGGATGAATTTGTGATTGAGGGAATTAATACCAGTATTCCTCTCCATCGACGGATTCTTGATCATCCTGATTTCCAGAAAGGCCCCGTGTCCACTCGATTTTTGGACCGGCTTGTTGCTTTACAGTCCCCATGAGCGCAGTCTCTACTTCTCGGATTTCCCTTCCCACTGTTTTTTCTCGCTTTTATCTCATTGTCGATGACAGTTGGGCCTCTCGATGTTCATTGGCGGAGGTCGTGCAACAGGCTGGCGAAGCGGGGGTCAAGCTGGTGCAATATCGGAATAAAACCGGATCGATGAAACAGGCCTATGAGGCTGGCCGGGTTCTGCGAAATGTGGCGGCAGAGAGGGACATGACGTTTATTGTGAATGATCGATGTGATTTGGCGTTAGCGCTTGAGGCCGATGGTGTTCATCTTGGTCAGGTCGACCTTCCCATACTTCTTGCACGGAAAGCCGTCGGACAGAAAATGTTGATTGGCGTTTCGACCCACAATCCTGAACAGGTGCGATTAGCCACGGAAGAAGGTGCGGATTATTTAGGGTTTGGCCCTATTTTTTCGACCAGAACTAAAGCGAATCATGAGCCGGTTGTTGGTATTGAAGGACTGGCTGGTATTCGAGACCTGACCCCCCTTCCCATCATTGCAATTGGTGGGATTGTCCCAGATTCTGTTCCGGCCCTTCAAGCGGCAGGTGCCAATGGCGTAGCGGTCGCTTCGGCCATACTCAATGCGAGTGATCGCCCCAAAGCGTTGGCGCGGTTTATGGCTCATTTTCAATGAGGTGGTTGGCCAATCGATGAATTTCAGGATGGTTGGCTAAGTTTTCCATTCCCCTTCGCCAGTCCGTCTGCACGGTTTTTTGATATTCCAAGGGGCCAAATACCGGTACAGTCGACCATTCCTGAATCAAACCAATCGTGGAGGTTCGCTGCCGAATGAAACACTCGTTTTGGGTTGAGGGCAGGGGATCATTCAGGACGATTCCGCACGGGGTAATTCCGGCACCGTGCAGTGCTTCCAAAGTCAGGAGCAAATGATTCACGCTGCCAAGGCTTGTTCTGCTGACCACGATAGCAGGAAGATTCAGCGACACGATTAGGTCTCGTATGGTGTGTGTTGGTGAGAGTGGAGTCAAGACCCCTCCTGCACCTTCCACGAAACACACGGAATGCTGTTGCCTGACGATATGAAAGGCTGTGGCAATTCCCGCCACATCAATGGTTATCCCATGTGCGCGAGCGCAAGCTAACGGCGCAATGGGCTGAGGAAAGGCATAAAGACAGATTGACGCAAAGGCGGGAGGAGGGGAGAGTAGACTCTGAAGACGGCCTGTGTCGGAAGTCTCTGGCTGTTGAGGATCGAGACCGGTTTCTACCGGCTTCATGACGCCCACTCGATACCCTTTTTTTTGCAACGCCAGAACCAGAGCCGCCGTGATGGTTGTTTTTCCGACTCCGGTGTCGGTTGCGGTCATGAATATGGCGAGATGGTCAGATTGAGCACTCATGGTCAGAGATATGCTGGAAAATGTGGGGCTCACCAAATCCGGCTGTCCAGATTCCATATTTGTCCGGATGTGTCAAGCGACAATGCCAGGTGATAGACAGTAGTAGCCACATATTGGAATGAAGAAGGTCTCTGGAGAGTATGGTTGCCTGGCTCCATTGCCGACTGCCATCCTGGTTCTGATAGTGGTGAGGTGTGCCATCCTGGAAACACCATATTTACCCGAATATTGAAGGCTCCCCATTCCTTGGCCACTGTCTGCATCAATCCGGTCAGTCCTGCTTTGGAAGCCGCATAGGCGGCTTGGCCTGCCACTCCTTGTTCAGCGGAAAGAGAGCCTACAAAAATCACGGCCCCATCATGTTGTTGTTCAAAAATGGGGGCGATAGCTTTGAGCACAGTATAGGCACCGGTCAAGTTCGTGTGAAGAGTACGGGTCCAGTCCTCAGGGGATGTTTTGAGTAAGAGTTTCGAAGGGGCCACTCCGACGGCCCACACCAATACGTTCAGAAAATGGTGGGACTGGATGAACTTCTGCAGAATGGCCTGAATTTGTATGTTGTTGGCGACATCGGCTTGATACAGATGACTTTCTCCTCCGGCCTTCCTGATCGCCGCCGCAGTTGCATTTGCTGCGGTTTGATGTTGATGGTAATGAAGGCCTACTCTCCAGCCCTGGTGTCCGAAAACCTTCGCAATGGCTCCACCGATGACTCCGGATCCTCCAAACACCATGATGTTCGAACGGGTGTTCATCTTACCGACTAGTGAATGGCGTTGGACTCATTTGTATATGGGGAGTAACGCGTGCCACTCCCATGCATCGTTGAAAAGTGAAGATAATGAGATTAGGGGGTTGGTATAGGACTGGACTGACTTGGTGCTGTTTTTTATTGATTCCCATATGGTCTCCCTGTTTCTTAGTCTGCATAGGACGAAGAGATTGTCAATGCTTGTATGGTCTGCAAATCAAAAATGCGGCACTTTTTGGGTGAAAAGGACCTGGATCGTGGTTCTTGCTTGGTATCTTGCCCGTTTTAATGATCCTATGGTAGGTTCACATCACTTTTTGTCTATGAATATTTCCTTTACATTGTTTGGAACTTCTAGCAGGACTGGGGCATTGGTTGGCCTTGGTCTTTCCTTGTTGTGCCTGCCCTGCATGGTCTATTCTGCCGATTCCACCAAGTTTGTGGTTGATAAAAGTCATGAATATTTTCCTGATCAGGTGGGAAATGAGTGGGTGTATAAGGGAACGATGATCGAAGGGGGCATGGTCCAGATTAAGAATGAGGATACACAGTTTACGAATGTCTCAAAAGTGACCGGGAAAGAAATCCTGGAGGGAGTGGAGGTTACGGTTTTCAACGATACCAATCCTGGCAATCAAGGCCCGTCGGATAGTTATTATCGCCGTGATATTGCAGGGATCCGATATTATGGGTCGAAACCCGGGACGACGTTGGAGCGCCAACTGGTGCCCTATCAAATCGTGCGATTTCCCTTAGAGATCCCCAGCTCTTTCGAGCAATTTAACCGTACCGGGGTGGATTTTGGAACAGATGTGGATCGTGATGGAAAAAAAGAAACGGTGGATATTGTGGCAAGTGTCTCTGTTCAAGGGCAAGAGACCGTGATCGTACCGGCTGGCATATATCCGGAAGCCATACGCCTTGAAGCCAAAATGATCATGAAGGTGCATTTGTCTGAGAGTGGAGAGACAATCCAAGGAACAGATACGATGACGGCCTGGTTTGCTCGTGGTGTGGGATTGCTCAAATACATTGAACGCCAAACCATTCCTTCCGTTCGAAGTCAGAATGCACGGATGGTCGAAGTGATTGAGGAATTGGAAAAGGTGACCGTGGCATCTGAAGTGGCATTATTGCGTCGGAGCGAAGCCACGGCGAAGCGTGTTTTCCGTAATCACCTTTTCCACCATGAATTGCTCAAGATACCCGTTTCCTCCGGCTTTCCGGCCGATTCCTGATAAGCGATGCCCTCCAAAAGGTTGCCGGTTCACCAAGGATCCGGTAATCGGTCGATTGATATATAAATTTCCCACATCAAATGTGTCGCGAGCCAGTTGGATATTGGCAGGACTGCGTGAATAGATTCCTCCGGTAAGGGCATAGGGGGAATCATTGGCTAATTCCAGAGCTTCAGAAATTGTGGAGGCCTTCAACACAACCATGACCGGGCCAAATATTTCCTCCTGAACGACAGGATGCGAAGGGGGTAGATTTGTGAGTATCACCGGCCCTTGAAAATACCCAGGTCCCTCAATCTGGCAATCGAGAAGGCACGTACCATCTGTTTTCCCAAGTTGCACAAAGTGCCTGACTCGTTCCAGTGCCCGTGGATCAATGAGTGGTCCCATCCGGTTTCCAGGGTGTTCCGGTGGACCGATCAGAATGCTTGAGGCAGCCTGTTTGAGTCGTTCAATAAATAAGGGGTACACATCGTTTAGGACAAGGATTCTGGAGCAGGCTGAGCATTTTTGTCCTTGGTAGCCGGTTGCGCTGGCTAATGCCCCAATTACCGCTTCATCCAAATCGGCCGTTTCATCAACAATGAGCGCGTTTTTCCCCCCCATTTCTGCAATGACATGTTTAATATGTCGTTGTCCAGCCGACACGTGACTGGCCTCCCGGATAATATTCAATCCAACGGTTTGTGATCCTGTAAAGGCAATGAGATGTACCTTGGGGTGTTTGACAAGGGCCTGTCCCACGTCCGGCCCACCAGGAAGAAATTGCAAGACGCCTTCAGGTAAACCAGCTTCCATGAGCAGCGTGAAGAGGTGATACCCCATCATCGGTGAGCGCTCGGATGGTTTAAACAGGACAACATTCCCGCTGACTAAGGCTGCCGAAACAAGACCGGTTGGGATGGCTAACGAAAAATTCCACGGCGCAATCACCACGGCCAATCCTCGTGGTTGGAAGATCCGTTGGTTATATTCCCCTGGCTCTATTCCAAGGCGTTGCGGAGTGCCTAACCGAATCATTTCCCGTCCATAAAATTCCAGGAAATCGATGGCTTCAGCGACATCGGCATCGGCTTCCCGCCAGGGCTTACCGGTTTCTAGTATTTCCCACGCGGCTAATTCCGATCTGCGTTGTCGCATCAGTGCGGCTGCATGAAATAAAATCCGCGCACGGGCCTTCGGAAGGACCTTTGCCCAGGTGCCGATATGGTCGTGGGCGCTGTGAACAATCGGATCAATCTGGTCAGGAGACGGAGTTGGAAATTTGGCAATGATTTGCTCAGGAAAACTGGGATTAGTCGAAATCAGTTCTGCCCCAAACCATTGCATGGGGGGCGGAACCGGATAAGAATGGATTTGTCCCAGGAGGGGACCGATGTGGTTGAGAGCTAGAGAAAAATCTCTTTGAACGTCCTTTTGAGAAAAATCCGAATGTGGTTCGTTGGAGAACCTGTCGGGTCTGTCTTCAGCGAGAAAAGTGGCTTCCGACTGAATTTCCCGAGACATCGTCTCCTCTCCATTCCTGTGAGCGTTCGAGGGTGCCAATAGCAGATGCTCCAGGGATTCGGCAGTTTCATATTGACGCCGAATGAAACTTTCATTCGAGGTATTTTCCAATAACCGACGTACGAGATAGGCCATGCCTGGAAGGAGTTCCCCAATTGGCGCATAGACCCGAAGCCGAAATCCCTGTTGCACCACGGCATCACGTAGAGGTTCGGCCATGCCATATAACATCTGATATTCAAACGTTCCCGGCGGGAGATTGAGTGAGTTGCCCATCGCCTGGACGACGGCTAAGGTTCGAATATTGTGCGAGCCAAAGGCCGGACGAATGAAGGTTCGATGTTCCAGGATTCGCTGGGCGAGGTGTTCGTAGTTGGCATCGGTGTCGGTTTTTTTTAAGAAGACCGGGATGGGCCAACCTTGTTGTTGATAGCGGATCACTTCAGAGTCCCAGTACGCGCCCTTGACGAGGCGAATACCGAAGGGAGTGTTCCGCTGTTTTCCCCATGCTAGAAGAGTATCCAGTGTGTCGTTCGTGTGTTTGAGATAGGCTTGTATGGCGATGCTGGCATGCGGAAAATGTTGGTAGGCAGGTTCAGAAAATAAACGCATAAATACCAAAAGAATGAGCGGCTCCAATTCGGCCTGCTCCATATCAAACGTGAGAGAGGCAGGTAGGGCCTGCGCAAGTTCCAGGATCGATCGTAGACGAGGGGCAACTCCTGCGTAACTGCCCTCAGGATCAATCGGGTCTAATTGCGAATATAAGGCAGAGAGTTTGATGGATAGATTGATCCTGGGGAGAGGGCCAAGATGATCGGTTTCTAATAGAGGTTGATGATTCCATTGTGGGATAACCTCATGTAGTTGGGTCAATGTCTGAAGGCATCGCGTGTGATAATGGTCGGCCTCCTCTTCACTGACCGTGGATTCTCCAAGCAAATCAAGTGAACACGCACTTCCTGCATACCAAAGTTGAGTGAGCGTCGGGACAGCGTGACGGACGGTTTCCCCTGCCATAAATGTGTAGGCCATTTTCAAAAATTGGTGTCGCAATATCCGTGTTCCAACTTGTGCCGTAAGGGAATTGTTTGAAAGCCGGTGCAGGAGCCACTGCAGGGGACCAGGGAGAGTCGGCAGATCTTGAAAGTATTCCTTCAGGATACGCACAAATTGTGCGTCTGTCTGAAGGGAGGGAAGGACGTCAATAAAGCGAAACAATTGCACTTTGAATTGTTCATCACGGGTTCCCCAATCTAGAAGAAGTGAGGTCCACCACCGGTGATCCCAAAATCCCGGTGTATGGTGATGAGCGTATTTGGCTAATGTTTGTCCAATTCGCCGAATGTCAGGTTCCAACGAATCATGCGCAATCATCCACTTTTCCCCCCTAAAGGTATTTTACACCTTTTCGGAGAATGGGGAAGGGAGATGAAGGAGAGGCAAACCGGGAAGTGGGAAGAGGGATTAGGGCTGGCAAGCTGAGAGACGTTTGCCGGAAATACTGCCATGAGGACCGAGGGAGTTTTTGAAAGTGCCTTCCAAATGAGTGTCATTGTTGCTCAGCAGCAAACTATCTTCCTGAACTCCTTGGGGAAAGGTCCATTTGAGATAGACCGTATCCCCGTGAATCTCAATGGTGGTCGGTGCGATTTGAGACGGCGAGGATTGGTCAGGGGGTGAAAAGGTGACAGTCATTTTACGATCGCCATGGTTTTGGTGGTTATGCACTATCCATCGCCAGGTACCGCACAGCCGGGTGCTGTCAACATTGGCTTGTTCCAGTTTTTGCCACTGCTGAATCTTTTGCCAGGCTTCCCATGCTGTCCTATGGGCTATGGCCTCCAACTCGCTGGTTTTTGTGAGAAGGGTCATTCTAAACATAGGGAAGAGCCGGGTTTCAATATAATGCTGAGTATAGGCATCGTGAATTGGTTGGGCGAGCTGCTGCTGATCGGCTATGTGATTGGGAGTTTGCCAATATTCGAGTAATCTTTCCTCGATTCCTTTTTGGCCGTGCTGTGTGAAGGTACTCGTCCAGGATTGGGGACTATTATCCCAATCTGGATACTTTTGATCGTAATATGAGGAAAATTTGGCAAATTTTTCGCTAGGGGGAGGTGGGTGAGAAGTCATCGTGTGAGACCAGGCCGATACTTGTTTGTAGCCAATAATGACAGGTTTTAGAGCTTGAGGGGGGGAGTGTTTCGTGATCCATTGCAGGTGTGCATCGCCGGGGATGATTTCGGATAGTGGTGGAATACCTGTTGTTGGCTTAATAAGAATCTCCCGAATTGTTTGCGTATGAATGGTCGTAGCCAGTGATTTCAAGTAGATAATGATGGCCTCCTTGATCTCTGCTGGGAGGTTCAACTGCGTAGGTAACGGTTGTGATTTCATGTGAATGCGTGAACCTCTTTCCCCTGCAGTGGTTGTGGCTTTGAAGAAGGCTAAAGCCTCGTCATCCGAGGCAAGCTGAAGAACTTGTGTGCGATGTTCTTCAAGGAAGGACCAGGGGAGCTTAGGGGATTCCTGATTTGCAAAGGCAGTGGAAAGGAAACAGAAAATCAAAACTTTGGCGCAAACAAACCAGAGAATCAACCAAACATTTCGATTGCCATGCCATTCCATTTTTCAAAGAAAGGGTTGGTGGTGTATCGGGGTGAATGGATGAAAGGAGTCAGGCATGGATTTCAAAAATCAAACTATGCTTATGGGGTTTTGTGGATGATCGCGTTAATGAAGTCTATTGAGGTCTGAAGCACGTCTTCCAGATCTGATGCTCGGTAGCTAGGAGTGCCATTTTGCCAGAATTCATCAGAGGATTCGGGATAAGATCGAACTTCGATCTTTTTCCCGGCCTGCTTGGCCATTTGGCAGAACTGGTCACGTTCTTCTGCTGAATTGAGTACGCTTTTCCCCGGTGTCTGGAGCAGAAGGGGGCAGTATAAACGTTGAGCCAATTCAGGGTCGGTTGGCAGAGTGCCAGAGATTGCCACTGCGGCCTGAAGGCGACGTCGATGCGCAGCAGTTTTGATTGCCAGGGATCCGCCCATTCCAAACCCGATCACGGCATGCGCATTGCGGGTGGTTCTTTCCAAATTAATATCCTCGGTCAGGTTAGCGTTGAGAAATTCAAAGCTGGCGTTGATGTCTTGTAAGGCTTGTTGCTCTTTGACTCGCTCCATTAAGGCATCGGCAACTTCAGCATTGGCCGTCACCATCCCGCCCTGTCTCACATACAAATTGGGAACTAAGACCACGTACCCTTGGCAGGAGAGGCCTTTTGCTAATTCCTGAATATGGGACGTGAGTCCATAGCGATCATGCAGGAGGACCATAGCCGGTAATATTTTGTTGGCCTCCTGTGGAGCGAATTGAAGACCCTCCACCTGCGGACCTTTAGCATGTCGTGTTTCTGCGTAGGGATCCACCATGTGGTCTTTGTGTGTTTCAAAAATTCCTGAACTATTAAATCTCACAACGGTATATCCAATTTGTTCAATGTCATAGGGGGTGGTGTGTTGGGTCATCAGAATAGCCTTTGGATAAAAATGAGCCGAGCTAGTGGAAAAGGAAAATTCATTGAAAATTCAATGGGAAAAGTCAAAACACTATATCGGTGGGTTCTTTGGCCTGTCAATCGAGCATCTGTTGTTCAGAGCAGGAAGCGTTAAACGAGGATTTTTTATTGGTTTCGTCTTTCAGAGGAGCGATTCGATTGGAATGCATTCTCTGGTGATAAGAGTTTGGCCATGTCATATTTCCTTACATGGGAAGCCTTCTCAGAATCATTGGCATCTCTTTATCGAGGAAAACCCACATCACATTCATGCACAAAAAAATCAAGCCAAATGCTATTGTGCGTTTCTTTAATTTTGTAACCAGACATCTCTTGCTAATTCCTGGAACGATCAGTTTGACCACCTTCCAGGTACATTTTTTCTTGATACAAACTTTACTTCCTAAATCCTAGAAAAGTTCATTAGGGAATATTGCCAATGTGATGGATTTTAGTGTAAGATGTCGCCTGCAGCCGAATGTCAGAAAGTTGGATGTCGGGACAAGGAAAGGAGTTGAGCATGGAACGGCGAGTCACTTCCCATACGGAAGAAGAAGAAATGAATCAACGCCGTCGCCTTCTCACGCTTGCACGGAAAGGGGATCAAAAGGCGGTTGAATCGTTATTTGAATTGTATCAAGTTCGGGTTTTTTCAGGGGACGCCCTGAAAAAAAAGAAGTTGCCATCGTTTCCCTTGCCCACGCCGACAGGATCTTCGGGGAAAGGCTCGGGGAAGGGGGTAAAGAAATTAGGTAAAATATCCAAATCCTCTCCATCAGAGAAGGTTTCTCTTCCATTAGCCGTTAAGCTACCGCAAGAGTCAAAAATGATGTCGGGATTGCCCACCAAGAAAATTGGAAAAATTAAAGGGGCAAAGCCATCTGCAGGAAAATCCGTACAAACTACTCTCAAGCTTGGAAAAAGTAAAAAAGGTGCTCCGGTTGCTAAAGCCAAGACTCCGAAATCCACCTTGTCTGTGAGACCGGCCAGGGCGAAGAAAAAGTAATTTTAATTGATAGGGCAACTCTGTCGTGTGGTGTCAGAATTCAGTAGCGGACTTCAACTCTCAAGCCGCCTGCTGCCAACTGCTTTCCAATTATATCAGCGTCTTTAATGTCCCCTTGATAGACGATTGCACTTCCGTGGTGATCAATCTGCCAGGCTAATTCAAAGGCTTTTTTCGGGTTCATCCTGGGAATCACCTGACAAAAAAGGCTGACGACTTGTTGGTAGGTATGGCAATCGCAATTGTAGACGACGACTTCCGCCTCGAAATCTTTTCCGGTTCCTGTGTCAATGGTTTCTAGGGTTTCCGGGTCTTTTACGATTCCATAGGTAATAGGGTAGAGCATTATGCATTGTAGCAATGGAGCTGAGGTCCCTCAAGTGAATGCTTCGGGGAACCGTTATTTTGACGAAGGTCCGATTGCTAAACAGACAGGAAATTGATCGTCAGGGAGACTTGACTTATGATTGTCCTTCCTGAATCAAGCATGGCAGAATTGTTGCCGAAGAAAACTAATCCAGGGGTGTCCCAAATCTGACAGCCAGCGTGAAAAAATGATGTGCCAAATAGGAACCCTCTAAGTAATATAAAGGAGTGTCTGTGGGGAAAACGATACTGGTAACTGGAGCTGCGGGGTTTATTGGAAGCCATGCTGTGGAAGCATTGGTCAGACGTGGTGATCAAGTGATTGGACTTGATAATCTCAATGATTACTATGATCCTGTGCGTAAAGAGAAAAATCTTCGAGAAGTGACCGAGCATGCCAAAACGGAGAAATGGCCTGGCACATTTCAGTTTCTCAAAGGAGATATTCGCGATCGAGAGTTGGTTGCAAATCTTTTTTCTGACCATCGTTTTGACGCTGTTATCCATTTAGCAGCGATGGCGGGAGTTCGGGTGTCTATTGATGACCCTGGACTATATTACGATGTCAATGTGATGGGGACGATGGCCTTATTGGATGCGTGCGTGGGGCGGATTGGTTCACAGGGCAAACGTTCACCTTCTCCGATATTTGTGTTTGCATCAACTTCCTCTGTGTATGGCAATACTAAGATGATTCCCTTTGTTCCGGAGGATTCGTGTGATAAGCCGCTTGCCCCGTATGCGGCGAGCAAGCGAGCAAGTGAATTGCTAGGTTATACCTATCACCACTTATATGGGTTGGATTGCACCGTATTTCGATTTTTTACCGTGTATGGCCCACGTGGTCGTCCGGATATGATGGCCTATAAAGTATTGGATAATATATTTACTGGCTGTGAAGTCCCTCTCTATAACAATGGGAACATGCATCGAGATTGGACGTATGTCGAAGATATTGTCAGTGGCCTTACCGCAGCGGTGGATCGTCCTATGGGTTATGAAATCCTGAATCTTGGACGAGGTGAACCTGTCCACCTTGTCGACTTTGTGAAAGGCATTGAGCAATTAGCAGGACGTGCGGCGCACCTAGTACCCGCGCCCATGTTAGATGCCGATATTGCCTACACCTTTGCCGACATTTCCAAGACCCGCAAGCTTTTGGGGTATAATCCTCAAACATCTGTGCCCGAAGGGGTCGCGAAATTTTGGGCATGGTATCAATCGGAGATATTGCCGGCTTCAGCCTCAAAGTCCTAACCCCGAATTTCTCAATTCAGCCGTTTTGCCCTGTCATTCTTTCAGAATCTTTTCCTATTCCCCGGTTCAACTGGACCGGGGAATTTACCTATCCTCTTTGAAAACGAGCGACAGAGGGTTTCCTCCCATTTGGTGCCTGTTGTTGACGTCGAATAATGATATCTGGTCCTGCGGGTATGATGCTCAAGAGGACATTTTTTGCATGTTGTGGGGAAGGCTTAACTTTAGTCCGGAACTACCGAAAAGGATTTACACGTGTCCATCGTAGAAGAATAAAGAAAATTGTAGCAGTCATTTTTCAGAGGCCATTCAGTATTCGAGATAAAGGAGAAATCTTCACCCTTTCTCTCATGATACGAATAGTCACCATTGCACCAGGAGGATCTCATGTGGGTTTGTCCAAACCGTAGCACTTTAATCGTCGTTGTCACGTTGGGGGTCCTTATGGCTTCGGGATGTAGTAGCCATTCGGTCCGAACTGGGGCCAACTCGGAAGGGGATGAAATGGCTTCAAGTGAAGATGGAAATGCAGTTGACACCAATAGGATTATGGGTCAGACAAATGGATCAGTTGAGGGAAGAGGAATAAATGGCGGGTTGGTCAATGGAGCCAAACCCTCTCAGCATTCGAATGGTGCGAATTCCCAAGATATAGTCAATGGGGCAGATCCAGATTCGAATCCTGAAGGGAGACGGGGAACGGAACGAGCATTTGGCCAAGGTGGCTCAAACTATGAGCATCAATACCCCGGTGTGGATGGATCTGGCCCTAATCATGGACCTGTTTCTGGATTTGCAAATGGAATGGCGTCGAGTCAGAATCCTGATCCAGAAGCTTGGGCAAATGCCTATTTGGGAGATGGCAAGAATCGCCGCGAATTTTATGGGGATCCGTCAAAGTCCGGGATTTCCAAGGATGGCTCTTCACAAGGAGGAGTGAATCCTGCGAACTGGGGCGAAACTTATAGGAAGGAACATGGCGGTCCTTCTCCTGAGTATGTCGATCCCGATTCGAGCATTGCTATTGGCCCTGGCCAGCAAGGGCGGGTCTCAGTGGGAATTGGGAGAACCGATAAGAATGGTTCGATATTTGAGTCAAATTTTAGTGGTTCCATGGGGATCCAACGGGGTCAGGTCCAGGACATTTACTTTGCCTTTGATAGTTGGAATATTTCTGGCGACGCCGCCAAGTTTCTTGAGGAAGGGGCGCAATGGTTGCAGGCGAATCCTGGAAAGGCTTTGACGATTGAGGGGCACTGCGACCAAAGAGGGACTCAGGATTATAATTTGGTATTAGGTCAAAAACGGGCCGATGCAGCACGGGCATATTTAGTGAATCTGGGTGTGCAATCGGACCGGATTAAAATTGTCTCCTACGGCAAAGAGCGACCATTTTGTCAACACGACAATGAAGATTGTTTCCAGGAAAATCGACGAAATCATATGGTTGTTCGAGTCAATTAAATATTTGGCTTCTATAGGCCCCCCAGCGGCCTTCGAACCGGAGGATGCGAAGCACTCGCATCCTCTTGTTTTTTGACCTATACATCCGTCATCTAACCAAAAGGAAAGAAGGGAAATGGCCAGGAAATAGATTTATCCTCTCCCGATCTTTCTGTATGAAAATCTTGCACCGGTTTTTGAGGAGTGGTACAGTCTCCGCGCCTATCTGTGCGATGCCGGAGTGGCGGAATAGGCAGACGCAAGGGACTTAAAATCCCTCGGGCTTACCAGCTCGTACCGGTTCGACCCCGGTCTCCGGCACCAACCAAATCAATAGCTTGAAGTGAGTTTCTCCACTGGATCGGGAGGGGCCTGGGAAGGGGTCTGATGGGCTAGTATTAGATA
>BQIZ01000082.1 GCA_021604365.1 Nitrospirales bacterium | reverse complement strand
TCTGGTTACCCGTGGTTTCTCCACATTCGGCCGTCTTTAGCCAATAAGGCATCGGCTTCCGGTGGTCCCCAGCTACCAGAGCTATAGGGACGAATAGCATGCGAGCCCAGGCTTTCCCACACTTTGACGATGGGATCGACGATACTCCAGCCCACTTCGACGCTATCGCTTCGCTGAAAAAGTGTGGCGTCTCCAGCCATCACGTCGTGTAGAAGCGTTTCATAGCCCGTGCTCGGGGCATCACCGAAATATTCCGCATATTGGAAATCCATATCCACTGTTCCGACCTGGACTTTGGGTCCGGGTATTTTGGCTCCAAAACTTAAGGAGATGCCTTCATCCGGTTGAATGCGAATGACCAGCACATTCGGTGTGAGTCGGTCCACGGGAGTCTTACGAAATAGCATCAGCGGAGCAGATTTAAATTGAATGACCACTTCGGTGACACGAGTGTGTAATCGTTTCCCGGTCCGAAGGTAAAAGGGCACGCCTTCCCAGCGCCAACTTTCAATGCCTAAGGTCATGGCGGAAAACGTTTCGGTCAGAGAGGCTGGATCGACATCCTTTTCTGTTCGATAAGGAAGGACGCTGTGACCATGAATCGATCCGGCCTCATACTGTCCGGCGACTGTTGATTGTAAGACCTCTACGGGGTTCATGGGCTGGATGGCGCGAAGGACCTTGGCTTTCTCGTTCCGAACTGCTTCAGGATCAAACGTATTGGGTGGCTCCATTGCCACGAATGCCAAAATTTGCAAGAGGTGATTGGATACCATATCGCGGAGCGCACCGGCTTTTTCATAATAGGCCCCGCGATGCTCGACTCCTAAGGTTTCCGCCACAGTAATTTGGACATGATCAATGTATTGACGGTTCCAGATAGGTTCAAAAATGCCGTTTGCAAAACGAAATATTAAAATGTTTTGTACGGTTTCTTTTCCCAGATAATGATCGATCCGATAAATCTGACTTTCATCTAACACCTGTTTTAGGGCTTGATTGAGCGATCGAGCCGATGGTAGATCATGACCGAATGGTTTTTCAATGACGATACGCCGAGAAAAATCTTTTCGATACTCCACTAATGCTTTGGCTCCAAGTTGTTGCACGATTTCCGAAAAAAATGTTGGCGCCGTGGCCATGTAGTAGAGGTAATTCCCCTGGGTCCCGTGTGTGGTATTTAATTCTGTCAACAGAGCCTGAAGGCGTTCGTAAGTCTGAGGATCACGGAAATCGCCTGAAAGGTAATGCAGGCGATCAAGGAGCCATTCTTTGATGGCGGCATCGATGGGATGGGGGCACAAGTCATCGATGTCCTGACGGATCTTCTCCCGAAAGTCATTTGTATGCATGGGGATCCCATCTATCCCAAGGATGGCAAATTCTTGAGGGAGATGGTGGCTTGAGGCAAGGTTATATAAGGCGGGGATCAATTTTCGCTTCGTGAGATCTCCCTGAGCCCCAAAGATAATAAATAATGTGGGTGGTCGCGTCTGGCCATTCCTCGGCTGTTGGAATAGGGGACTCTCTTTCAGTTCATCCGCATGGTCGAAAACAGGATGGGACGTTTTCACTGGCTCTATTACCTTTCTGTAAGTGTCATTCGCATTTGATGTTCACGGCGAAAATATCCAACCGAGGAATATATCTTGATCCCATAGAATGGTCTTTTCATGATAAAAAAGGCTGCGACAATGAACCGCAGCCTCCAAAACCGTGACAGGTATACTCTTTACTATACCATTTTCAGTGATAAGCGCTATCCATAACTGATTTTCAGGTACACCCTACAGGGTTAGCGGACACATACGAATCAGGAATGGGGGAGGTGTCCCATTCGATATTTCAGGAAAAGTTAATCCGACTGATGCGCGATGTCCGTTTCACAAACGGGGATGGTCAGGTCTCAGGAGTAGCGGCAATTCTTTTCCTGTTGCCTGAGTTGAACGACTTGATTGTTTGAGGATGCCAGATCCCTCCATTGTCACCGAAGTCCCTCCGGGCAGGGGGCGTCGAGGGCAGGGAAAAATGACTTAGAACGCCATGCTCAACATCCGGTACTTATGCTATCATGATTCCAAAAGAGTCTCATTTATCCTCAATGCTGTTTAGGCCTATGCCGCCTCTTCGGTCTTTCCCTTCTCTTCCTTCCAGGACAGGCTATTGGACAGACGCCTGGACACAATCCAAATTATTTCCTGGCTATTTGATTGTATTGGCGCTCGTAATTTTGCTTGGGGATTACGTAGCAGGTCCAACCATTCAGTTTCCTATTTTGTATCTTATTCCCGTGTCCATCGCCTCCTGGTATAGTGGATTCTCCTGGGGGCTGGCCTTTGCTGTGACGATGCCCCTTATCCGCTTGTATTTTTCTGGGATGTTATGGCCCATTCACCTGACAATGTTTGACGCCTCGATCAATACCCTTATCAGAATACTTGTCCTAGGCGAAATGGCATTTCTTGTCAGTCGAACCGCCATGCAAACACGGGAATTGGCCAAGAGAGTCAATGTTTTGGAGGGCTTTCTTCCTATTTGCAGTTTTTGCAAAAAGATTCGTGACCACAACAATACCTGGCAACCGCTCGAACGATTTATTAGTGATCGATCTAATGCCCAATTTACTCATGGGTTTTGTCCCGACTGTGGCCAACGCCATTACGGGGATTTTTTTAAAAAAGGTCATCGACCTACAAAACAATCCTAATTCTCAGGATAAGGATATCGAATAAGAGAGAGAGAACATGATCGGGATTATTTCTGATACGCATGGGCTTGTGCGTCCACAGGTGTTTGAGGCGTTGACGGGAGCTGCATTGATTATTCACGCGGGAGATGTCGGAAACCCTGACGTCCTGAAGACACTGGAAATGATCGCTCCGGTGATCGCGGTTCGTGGGAATAATGACCATGCCCGCTGGGCTGAGCAGATTCCTCTGACGAATGTCGTCGAACATCAATCGTATTTTTTTATGTGTTGCATGAACTGGATCACTTGGATTTAGACCCTGTGGCCTCGGAATTTTCCGCTGTCATTTTTGGTCATTCCCATCGTGCCTCCGCCGAGAGACGCAAGGGAGTGCTTTACCTCAATCCTGGGAGCGCCGGTCCTCGTCGATTTACTCTTCCGATTACTGTGGCCCGTCTTCATTTGACCGATACCGGACTTACCCCTGAAATTGTTGAGATTGAAAATTAAGGCGACAGGGGAGGAGAAATGGTGAATGTTCTGTGAGCCGCTTGGTCCACTCTTGTGAAATGGTTGAGATTTGGGTGGTTAACCGGGTGATCTCTGATCAAACGGGTATTGATTTACAATACCCATTGAAGACATGAAGATGATACGAGGATGAGGACATAGGGTTGAAATTCTTGCGTTACAGCAAGAATACATTTAAGAGAGTGAATGCATGATTAGGTTTCCAGATATAAACGAAGGGTATTTTCATGTCCCAAGGTGACATGTCCGACTTTGCATTCTCCACTCAGGGAACAGGTTCGTTTGATCGCCAGCACGACTGCCGGGCTTTCATCTGAGCGATAAATGACATCTTCAATGCGAATTTCCACCGCTTTTTCCTGATCTTCCTGGTCTAAATATTCGGTTTCACCCATGAACAACCCCTTGTTAATTATGAACGTTTCGGCGTGTGTCTACCTTCCAATAGACCAAGAACCGTGCCAGAAATTCCTGATAAAGAAATGGATAAAATGCTTGAAAACCAGGTGAGTTTGAGCTTGTTTATGCTGTGTGGATTTTGACACCAGGCAAGGAATGCCCGGGCTAGGTAAAAAAGATTTGCTGGAATTCTGCTGGATGTTGACCAAGAGAGGAAGAGGAAATATTTCTTGGTCTACTCCTGATTGCTATGCGTTCAAGGATTCAATGTATCGGTTAAAGACCCAACCTTCGAGATCTTGTCCGGACGAAAGTGCGCCTGGGTCTACATCTACTTTGGTCCATCGATCCTGTTTTTCCAATGGGAGGAGTTTTGTTCCCTTGGTGAGGGGAGAGGCCACAATGTCATATTCCGAACCGGGACCGGAGCGAATATTTAACGCGGATACCATCACCTGATACCAATCCCCTTCCTCCTGGGATCTTCCCATCACTAATGCGCGGATATGGCCTAGAGGAAAAGCGGGGCCCGGATCTCGTTTTCGATCCGGAGCAATGTCGTCATGTCCAAGAATATCCTTTAAGGCATACTGTGAAACCAGTATTTTTGCTAGTTCCACCGCAATGAGAATTTGTTTCTCGGAAAAGGCATGCCACCATTTCGGCTCGGTGTCTAATTTATGGGTAGCAAAGATGGCCTGGGACTTTTGGTAGGATTTCCCAAACCACGCCGTCAATTTGGTTCCCACTGCGATTAATGGCCCGGCATTATCCATTTCAATCCCAATCGAATGCTGATTCAGGCCTGTCAGGCCATCCCAATGACTCACCCCCGCATGCCAGGTTTTTGTGGTAAAGGGTGCAAGCTGGGTAATTGTTCCATCCCGGCCGACGACCAGATGGGCTGAGGCTTTTGCTAAGGGGTTTGTCAACCAGGCAATCGAGGATTGGGAGCTTCGTCCGGCTGTATAGTGAAAGACCAAGTAAGACGGTTGGATGGTTCCACCTTTATTGGGAGTCTCTAAATAGTTGACCTTGCTTCCCTCTAACCGGTGGTTTGTAAGACGAAACAGTGAAGAATCAGTGAAAGTGGCCAGTCGTTCCCGACTGGACGCCCCCGTCCTTGATGAGCGTTGAGTGGAGTGTTTGCGAGGGGTTTTTCTGGCAGGAGCCATATTCACTTTCCTATTGGAAGAAAGTTTTTGAAGCCTCCCTGGGTCGGAAGGATCCGTCACGAGGGAAAGGAAGGCTGATTCAATTCCAAGAAATTTTCGTCAGGGAGAGCCGCCGACGCGTATATCGATTATGAGAATTGAAGGTGGAAATTCAACCATGCCAGCCTTAATGAATGCGCGGACACCTTACGTCTTTGGCTTTCGTCTGGGCGACGATTTTACTGTAACGGGCAAGAGGACGGATTTCCATTTTTGTGCCATGCCTTGGATATCGGTGAGAAATGTCGGGGCGGAATGGTGTTCACCAATGTGTCGAACCAGGGCGCTCCCAATAATGACCCCATCTGAAAATTGCCCAACTTCTCTGGCCTGCTTAGCGGTTGCAATTCCAAATCCCACTGCCACAGGTTTTCGTGAGGTTCGTTGAAGCTGTTGGACGCTTTGGCGCACACAACTGAGATCGGTCATCTTGGAACCCGTAATACCAGTGAGAGAGACATAATAAATAAATCCATGTGATCGCTGTATCACAGCACGTCGTCGTTCTGCCGTGCTGGTGGGAGCCAGCAGAAAAATACTCACAGGTCCTCCCGCAGACTGAGCGGCGTGATAAAGAAGGTCAGACTCTTCCGGTGGCAAATCCGGCACGATGACTCCATCGACGCCCGCTTGAACGGCATTGGCACAAAAATCTTTAATCCCCATGGCCATGAGGCTGTTGTAATAGGCCATCAAAATAAGGGGAATGCACGTCTTCTTTCTGAGGATTGTGACAGTGGCAAGGATTTTTTTAAGGGTAGTCCCTGAATGAAGGGCTCGTTCTGACGCTTGTTGAATCACCGGACCATCGGCGATGGGATCTGAGAATGGCACACCCAGTTCAATCAGGTCGGCACCGCCCTGTTCTAAAGCTAACACCAAAGATTCGGTCATGGCTAAGGTCGGATCGCCAGCCATAATGTAAGGGATGAGGGCCTTTTCACCCTTGGAGTGGAGCTGTGCAAATGTAGCTTGAATGCGATTGCTCATACCAAAAGATTTCACAGATGCCAGATGCCTTCCTCTCCTGTATTTCTCTAAACACTGTGGCATGGGTCATGCCATTTTCTAGAGAGGAATGCCTCGCATTTTTGCTAATTGTTGAACGTCCTTATCTCCGCGCCCGGAGAGATTCATAATTAAGATGTGTGATTTTTTCATTGTTGGCGCCAGCTTGACGACTTCTGCAACGGCATGGGCACTTTCAAGTGCGGGAATGATGCCTTCTTCCTTGGCGAGTAAGTCGAAAGCCGCTAAGGCTTCAGCATCTGTCGCGGAGGTGTACCGGATTCGTCCTGTATCATGATAGTAACTGTGTTCAGGACCGACTGCCGGATAGTCCAATCCCGCAGACACCGAATGTGTGGGATTGACCTGACCATCTGCATCCTGGAGGAGATAGGTCATCGTGCCGTGCAATACGCCCGGTTTCCCTCCTGCAAAGCGCGCGGCATGTTTTCCACTTCCTATCCCGTATCCACCGGCTTCTACCCCGACCATTTGGACTTGCGAATCTTTGACGAACGGATAAAATAATCCAATGCTATTGCTGCCCCCGCCTACACAAGCAATAAGACAGTGAGGCAATCGACCTTCCAATGCGAGGATTTGCTTGCGGGTTTCTCGGCCAATCACGGATTGAAAATCCCTGACCATCATGGGGTAGGGATGGGGGCCCAGGACCGACCCAAGCAAGTAGTGGGTCGTGCTTACATTTGTGGTCCAGTCACGCATCGCCTCACTGATGGCATCCTTGAGTGTGCGGCTTCCGGAATTTACCCCCGTCACCTTTGATCCAAGTAACCGCATTCGGAAGACATTCAATGCCTGTCGTTCCATATCATCGGTGCCCATGTAAATTTCGGCCTCGAGACCGAACATGGCGGCCACTGTGGCCACCGCGACTCCATGTTGCCCTGCTCCGGTTTCGGCAATGATGCGTGTCTTTTTCATTCGTCTGGTGAGCAGGGCTTGTCCGACGGTATTGTTAATTTTGTGCGCACCGGTATGACAGAGATCTTCTCTTTTGAGGTAAATTTTGGCTCCACCAAGTGTTTTGGTGAGACGTTCGGCGAAGAAGAGGGAAGTCGGACGGCCGACATACTGTTTCAGGCAATCCCGAAGTTCTTGCTGGAAGGGTCGGCTTTCCTTAGCCGCACGATACGCCTGTTCCAATTCATGGATGGCGGGTATCAGGATTTCCGGAGCATACTTGCCTCCGAATTGCCCGAAGCGCCCGTGTTTATTAGGAATGATTCCCATGAGATGTCCGACTGCAAAAGAATGAAAAAGAAAGGAGTATAGCGATGGAACCGTTAACACACAAGACGAACCGATTGGATAAATTTCCGAATTTTTGCCGGGTCTTTGTGCCCAGGGCTTTGTTCCACACCGCTACTCACATCGACCCCATAGGGTTGAACTTGGCGAATCGCATCTTGCACATTTTCAGGAGTTAATCCTCCTGCCAACAGCATGGGGACTATTTTGGTCACCTCGCAGGCAAGCGACCAATCGGTGGTGTGCCCGGTTCCCCCGTAAGCGTTATCTGAAAATGCATCAACGATAAATCCTCTCACGCCTATCCGTCCTTTCCATTCTGCCAATGCGAGATAGCTACTCCTATCCCGCAGCCGAATGGCGCGTATCACGGGGCGCTGTAGCGATTCACAAAAACCGGGAGATTCGTCACCGTGCAGTTGTGCCAGGCCTAATCTGCAGTCATCGAACACGCGCTTCACCGTATCGAGATCATGATTGACAAATACACCAACCGGGACGACGAAAGGTGGGAGGTTTGCAATAATCTGTTGCGCGATAGCCGGTTGGACATATCGAGGGCTTTGAGCGTAAAACACAAAACCCAATGCGTCGGCTCCTTCTCGAACGGCGATGTCGGCATCCTCCTGATTCGTAATTCCACAAATTTTTATTTTAAGAGACATAGGAGCGTTCGCTGTTTGTCAGGGAAATTCTCAACCATCACGCTGTACCGCTTTCATTTAATTTTTCTGCCTTGGCTATACAGGCCCTACTTCATGTTCGACGAGTCTCTCGATATAGAGAACGGGACAAAAGGGTTTTCCCCTCAATCGAATCCTAGACCCAACGAGTCGTGGATGTTTCTTTTTGGGGCGATGTTGGGGGATGTAATAATTCTTGAATTTTTAATTGAATCGAGTCTGCGCGCAATAACGACTCACCGATCAACATGGCTTTGGCTCCGGCTTCCAATATTCGCACGACATGAGCCCGGCTGTGGATTCCACTTTCACTGACAATAAGTCTGTCCTTCGGCATTCGTTTGGCAAGCCGCTCGGTGACACCCAAATCAGTCTGGAAGGTTTTCAAATTCCGGTTGTTGATGCCAATAAGTCTGGCTAAGGGCACCCGCTCAAGGACGGTATCTAATTCCCGTTCATCATGGATTTCAATGAGCACATCAAGGGATAATCCTTGTGCGAAGGTAAAAAAGTCTTCAAGCTGGAATCGATCCAACGCGGCCGCTATCAGTAACACACAGTCGGCTCCATAGGCCCGCGCTTCATAAAATTGAATCTCCTCGATCATGAATTCTTTATTGAGCGTGGGAAGTTGAACCGCCTCTTTCACGTTGTGCAAATACTCCAAGTTCCCCTGAAAATAATCCTGATCCGTGAGGACGGAGAGGGCACTCGCTCCATGATCCCGATATTGGGAGGCGATGGTCACCGGCTCAAACTGATCTTGAAATTCGGGTCGCATCAGGCCTTGACTGGGCGAGGCCTTTTTGACTTCGGCAATTAATGAGGGAGCTGCCGAAGTCGAACCTGTACCCAATGCCTGAATAAAACCCAGCGGTCGAGTTCGATCAACAATTCGGCCCTTAAGTTCAGCCAGATAGCCCCGGCTTTGTTTTCGGCGCAATTCGGCTTTTTTATGTTCGATAATACGAGAAAGAATCATGCTGCCAGCTTTTTGGTCAGGGAAATGAGTTTGTCCAACTTTTCAAATGCGGCCCCGTTGTCTACGACACGACCGGCTTCTTCAAACCCTTCTTTTAGCGATGATGCCTTCTGGCAGGCGATAAATGCCGGCGCAGCATTCATGAGAACGATATCCCGTTTGGGGCCTTTTCGTCCCCGAAAAATATCGCGAATGATCTGGGCATTGTCTTCAGGGTTTCCTCCTAATAGTTCTTTGGGCGAAACAGGGTGAAGGCCGAAATCTTCCGGCCCGATGGAATAGCTCAGGACTCGTCCTTTTTTTCCTTCGGAAATCCCTGTGCGACTGGTTAAAGAAATTTCATCTAACCCGTCCATCCCATGAAGGACAAAGCAATGTTGTGTGCCCAATCGCAAAAGTACTTGGGCCAATTTTTCGTTGAGGGTGTGATCATACACACCCAGAATTTGTATTGAGGCCCGAGCCGGATTAGCCAGGGGTCCCATGATATTCATCAGGGTGCGGATCCCCAACTCTGTCCGAGGTTTGGCGCAATATTTCATGGCTCCGTGATAGAGGGGTGCGAAGAGAAAGCCAATCCCAATTTCATTGATGCAATCGGCAACTTTTTCAGGAGACAAATCGATATTCACGCCAAGGGCGGCCAACACATCTGCACTCCCAGATTGAGAGGACACCGAGCGATTCCCATGCTTGGCAACGGTCATCCCTCCTCCAGCTACCACAAGGGCGGCAGCCGTGGAGATATTGAAGGTATGGCTTTTGTCCCCACCGGTACCACAGGTATCCACCACCTGAGGATCGGTAATAGGGATTCGAATTGCCCGTTCGCGCATGGCTCGCACTGAGCCGGTGATTTCATCAATGGTTTCGCCTTTCATGCGTAATCCCATTAAGTAGGCTGCAATTTGAGCTTCAGTGGCCCCTCCTTGCATGATCTCCCGCATGGCTTCTTCCGCTTCGTGTTCTGTGAGGTCGCAGCCCTCAGCTAATTTGGCGATATGGTCTTTGAGTATGGGCATGTGAGCAGGCTCAGGAACAGATGACTAGGGGCCGTGGATTTAATGGTCGGTTGAAGAGCAGACAGGCAATGATAAAAAATTCCGCAAAAGATCCATCCCCGCCGTGGTGAGGATCGATTCAGGGTGAAATTGCACGCCTTCCGCTCCGGTTGGGGAATGCCTTAGTCCCATGATTTCGCCTTCCACGGTTTCGGCTGAGATTTCAAAGTCCGTGGGCAAGGTTGCACGATTGACGATTAAGGAATGATATCGAGTGGCTTCAAAGGGATTCGGTAGGCCTTCAAAAATTGTTTTTCCATCATGATGGACCATCGAAGTTTTCCCGTGCATAAGCCGGGGAGCCCGAATAATCTGACCTCCAAAGGCGTAGGCCAGTGATTGATGCCCGAGACAGACACCGAATAAGGGAAGACGGCCGGCCAAATGCTTGATGGTCGCAACGGAAATGCCAGCCTCTTTGGGCGTGCAGGGGCCTGGTGAAATTAATATTCGCTCCGGTGCCAGGCGGTGAATGTCTTCGATGGTGAGGGCATCATTCCGGAAAATCTGGAGGTCGGCTCCCAACTCTCCAAGATATTGGACAAGATTGTAGGTAAATGAATCGTAATTATCGATGACCAGGATCATAAATTTCTTCTCTAGCTTTTTTACGCTAGGCCGTGTTCCGCCATTTCAATGGCTTTCATCATGGCTCCGGCTTTTGTTCGAGTTTCTTCATATTCACGGGTAGGGTCGGAATCGGCGACAATTCCGGCGCCGGCCTGAATATAGGCCTTCTGTCCTTGAACGACGACCGTACGAATATTGATGCAGGTGTCCATATTTCCGGAAAAGCTGAAATACCCGACCGCTCCCGCATAGGGCCCCCGACGAGTGGGTTCCAACTCTTCAATGATTTGCATGGCTCGGATTTTCGGTGCACCAGATACGGTACCGGCTGGAAAACATGCCTTCATGACATCATAGGCAGTGTATTGCGGATCTAATTCTCCCTTGACTTGAGAAACAATGTGCATGACATGGGAATACCGTTCAACTTTCATGAACCGCTCAAGCTTGACCGTTCCGGCTTTGGCCACTCTGCCCACGTCATTCCGGCCTAAATCCACCAACATGACGTGTTCGGCTAATTCTTTGTGATCGGATAGAAGATCCTGTTCCAATGCTGCGTCACCTTGTGGCGTCTGGCCACGGGAACGCGTCCCCGCAATAGGCCGCACCACAATATTGCCTTCTTCGCATCGCACAAGGATTTCAGGAGAAGATCCCACGAGTTCGATTCCGGCAATTCGTAAATAAAACATGTATGGCGAGGGATTGAGCACCCGTAAGGCTCGATAGATCTCCAGCGGATCAGTATGGATGGTGGTCTGCCATCGTTGGGACATGACGCCTTGAATGATGTCGCCAGCCTGAATATATTCTTTGGTCCGAAGCACCATTTTTTCAAAGTCCTCGGGGCTCATATTCGATTGAAATTTGAGTGGTCCACGTCGAGTCGAGGCTGTAGGTCGCCTGGGCGGTTTATGAAGTCTGGCAATGATGGATTCAATCCGCTTGATGGCGTCCTGATAGATCTGGCGAAGCTGGGTCTTCTTTGTTGAAGTAATATGAGCGTTGGCCACGATTTTGAGGGTATGGGCGATATTGTCAAAAATGAGTAAGGTGTCCGTAATGCAAAATGCAAAGAGAGGAGTCTTGATCCCATGTTTCGCTCGAGATGGGATCGGTTCAAAGGATTGGACCACGTCATAACCCAAATAGCCGACCGCACCGCCAACAAATCGTGGCAAACCGGGAACGACAACCGGGTGATACTCTGCCATAGCATTTCGAATATGGTCCAATGGATTTCCCCGCAGCGGAACCCGATGCTGTTTCCGACCTTTTTGGGTGACGACTTCGCCATTCTCCTCCCACAACAAGACGGAAGGATTACTACCCAGGAAGGAATATCTTGCCCAGTTTTCTCCCCCTTCGATACTTTCAAATAAGAAAGCATTGGCTCCCGTATTGATTTTGGAAAATGCCGACACAGGCGTCTCGAAATCAGCCAGAATTTCTCGATAGAGTGGGACAAGATTTCCTTGTGCCGCGAATTGGCAGAATTCGTCAAAACTCACTGAATAATAAGCATTTTTCATGGTTTTGACGGTACCATACGGCCTATAGGGTGTCAACGAAAGCGCCGAAGAGCCCCGCGATTTTCAGAGAGATGAATAAGAAAAGGCCGGAACCGGAGGAAGAAAGCTTCCTGAAGATTCCGACCTTATCTTAAAAAATGAGTTGCGGTGAAATTACTGACCGTTGACGATAAGCTTTTGTCCAACATGAATGGTGTTATCGGTCAACTGATTCCACGATTTGAGATCATCGATGGATACGCCATATTCTTTGGAAATCCGGTAGAGGGTTTCTCCTTTAGCCACAATATGTGATCCTTCGTTAGGACCTCCAAGAGTATCCATCATAGGCGAATCCAAAGGAATGCTGTCTCCCAAGTTTAAGTCTGAATCAAGTTTCGTCATATCTGAGTCGTTAAAGTCCAGATCATTCAGCCCAAATTCAGAGATCGAAGGTTCGGAAAGTTTCAAATCATCCACTTTTTCCATCCCTCCCTCTCGCACACGCGAAAGTTCGTCATGGGAACGATTGAGTTGATCTCGCAATGCTTCTAATTCCGCATTTAAGTCCCGATTTTGCGATTCCATTGAACTCATTTGTCGTTGCGTGTCCTGATACTTCACATTTAATTCACCGGTCCGTTTTTCCTCTTGCGCCAAAAGTCGTTGAAAGTTTAACGCACGAGCCTTCTCGGCCTCGAACTTTTCTGTACTGACACATCCAGACAGGACCCCACTACAGACCAGTACGCCAGTCACAATTTTCAGATATCCACACCAGCCCGATGGTTGGGGATCCCCTTGACATCCCCCGAACAATGGTTGCGTCATGTTACGCATTCCTCCTCTGAGGTTCATATTTATCCCTTCTGTAGGGACAATGGTCAATATAACGAGAACGCGAAGATCTCCACGGTCTAGTCACCTTTTGCTACACAATAATTCCGAATAAGGATAAAGTCAAACAACTATTTTTTACACCAGCAGAAGTTACGGAACGGCACGATTCATTGACCATAGAAAAATGGCTGTGATAATTTCACTTACAGAATTTTTTCGTCCTTTTCTATGACCCCTCCATTTCTACATTCTTCCGATCCTTCGGTGATGCACATCGGGCAAGTTACTCTTCGCCTGGCTCGTCCTCTTTCCCTTCAACAAGCCTGGATGGGCGATCAAGACATTCTACGCCAGCTTCTCGCCTGTTGGTTTGTCGTTGATGAAAAAGATGTCCCCTTATCACCAAAAATTATCGGTCAACCGGGTGTTGGGAAGACCACACTCGCCATGGCGGCGACTCAGGAGCGGAAGCAGGAACTCTTCATTTATCAATGTACCGCTGATACCAGACCCGAAGATCTCCTTGTCTCCCCCGTCATTTCTGAAGGAGGCACGATTACCTATCAAGCCTCGCCCTTAGTCACGGCCATGCTGACCGGCAATGTCTGTCTTCTTGATGAGGGCAACAGGATGAATGAAAAGAGTTGGGCCTCCCTTGCCTCACTGCTTGATCATCGCCGATCGGTCGATTCGGTGGTGGCGGGTGTCCAAATTCATGCGCATGAGAATTTCCGGTGTTGTGTCACCATGAATGAAGATGCCTCAACCTATGAGGTGCCGGATTATATCCTGTCCCGCTTGCAACCGACACTGAAAGTAGAATTTCCTAACAAGGAACATGAATTAGCCATTTTGCGATATCATCTCCCGTTTGCGTCTGCGGAATTGATCACGCTCACGGTGAATTTTCTTCAAAAAGCGCATCAACTGGATCTTCCGTTCTCCATTCGGGACGGGATGCACATGGTGCAATATGCCATGAAACGGATGGCCCAAGACCCTCACCATCCTGTGGCCCGTGATCCGGCTTGGCAGGAAGCCCTGATTAATGTGTTAGGAGAAGAAGCGCGGGATCTGGATGTGTTAGCGAAACGCCGATCCCAGACATTGCACGGGCAAGCTCTTCCGAAAGGATTAGGGGATTTCTTCTTTGAGGAGGACAATCCTCTGCACCCGGACCAGTAGTCAGCTCTGTAACCCTGGGCGACACCGATGAACGGCCCATTCTCTAATTCTTGAGTGGAAAGGGCTCCCCCGTTTTCCTCCGGAACGCACCATGACTCTCGCCGCGTTGACCCCGGACAGGATCTTTGCCTTATCTTCCCATATTCACGTCTTGCCTGTGGTGCATGGAAGTGGAGATATGGCTCATATTGTGCGCGAGATTATTGTGTCGCGCCACATTGATTGTGTGGCCCTTCCTCTCCCGCCATCTGTGCAACCCCTCGTAGAAGAGGGGATTGACCAATTGCCTGTCATCAGCCTGGTGGTTCTTCCAGAACAAAATGACGATGAAACCTCGAGCTGTTCCTATGTGCCGATTGATCCATGCCAACCGGTCATCATGGGGATTCGATCTGCCATGTCTGAAGGGATCTCGCGAGCCTATGTTGATCGGGAGGTCCAACACTACCATTCCGTCTCCTGGGTCGGGCCTGATCCCTATACCTTAAAGACTGTCCCTTTGGCAGCCTTCTCGGCTGTCACCATGCCTTTTTTGCCGCCTCCTCAAGACCAGTCCTCTCGTTGGGAACGCATCCGTTGGATGGCATTTCGACTTCATGAACTCGAACTGGACTTTTCTGCTGTTCTTTTTCTTTGTCCAATGACAGATTGGCCCTGGTTGCGTCAGGCCTATCACGAGCGGATGCCGTATATTCCACCCGAACAGAGAATGGGCCTTCCTGAGTGGTGGAAGGTCGAGTCGGCTTCGCTCTACTTTGTGTTGAGTGAATTACCCTATGTCACGCAACTGTATGAAAAGCGACGGCAGGAGGCCCGAGCCGACACGCATTTGGCTATTGTTGGCATGAAAGAACTGGTTTTAGAAGCACGAGCCCAGTGGATGGCGTCTCGTTCCACGACCATCGCGCAAGAGACTAATTGGGTCACCCCGCAATTATTACAACGCTATTTTCAATACGTGCGGAACCTGACGCTTCTCGAGCACCGACTTAAACCGGATTTGTATACCTTGGTCCTAGCCGCAAAACAGATGGCTGGTGATGAATTTGCCCTCAGATTATTGGAAACCGCCAAAACCTATGACTACCAAACTCAACCATCCGTACTGGATACTAGGCCTGCCGTGTTACTGGGAATCGGCGAACTTCAGGATCCTGATGGAAACATTCTCCCGGCTGTGAATCGTTTGCAAGGAGATCCCCTAGTTTGGCGCCGTGTCACCCTCAGGCCCGATCCTCCAAGGCCGAAAACACAATCTTGGGCACAACAATGGAATCCTTACCGGCAGTGTTCCTGGCCTCCGGAAGATCAGCGCATTGAATCGTTTGCGGCGCATGTTCGTCAGCATAGTCGACAGATCTTGGGTGCGGATTTGGGAAGAATTGAACGATTTACCAACTCACTAGAAGATGGAATTGACCTGCGGGCGACCTTGCGCCAATGGGCTATTTCCCCGAACCGGTCCGTGCGCGATGTTCATGTTAAAGTGGTTCCTCCTGTGCGCGGAACTATTGAAGCGTTGGTGTTTTTCTTTGAGGTGCCGGCTGATCCTCAGACGTTTTCCTGGCAAACGACCTGGTATGCCGAACATCAAGAAGAATCCACCCTCAGTTTTTACGCGACCCCCTTTACGACAAACCTGGTCGGACCGGGAATCGGGGAGGCATGCTATGGCGGAGCGCTTTTCCTATATCCACCTCGCCTCATTCCTGATATATGGGAAAACCCCGCATTTGATTTTGCGACGTCGCTTGAGGAACGGTTGCTTGCCGGAGCCTGCGCCTATTCACAGGAACCCTTTGTAGCTGTCGTCTCTCCGGTTCCGCTGACTTCAGTCTGGAGGAAAATTGCCAATCGTTTCGGGCGGAAGCTCCTCCCCATTCCTTTGCACCGGTTTTCAGGTCAAACGGTAGCTCGTCTACGACGATTTCATGTGTTAAATGGACACGACATCCGAAGTTATGCAGCCAAGTTTATTCGAGAATAATTCTGGCGA
>BQIZ01000081.1 GCA_021604365.1 Nitrospirales bacterium | reverse complement strand
CTTAGAGCATTTCGACCCAAGTTGACCATATAACGGGAACTGTCTTACACTAAAATGCCTCTGAATTTTTTGAGGAAATTCCCAATAGGAGCCAACCAATTTTCTCGCGGGTTTTCTACCGCAGAGATATATTACTCACTTTATTCATAATGGGAGAGAAATAATATGGCAATACGTCTTGGAGATGAAGCACCTAATTTTACAGCAGAAACGACGCAAGGCACCGTGAATTTCCATGAATGGCTTGGGAACGGATGGGGCATACTCTTTTCGCACCCCAAGGATTTCACCCCGGTTTGCACCACGGAATTGGGAACAATGGCGAACATGACGGAGGAGTTTAAAAAACGAAACGTGAAAGTGTTGGCTATCAGCGTGGATCCGCTCGACTCTCATAATGGGTGGGTCAAGGACATTAATGAAACTCAACACTGCACGGTGGGTTATCCCATTATTGCCGATCCAGAAAAAAAGGTCGCGAACCTCTATGACATGATTCATCCCAATGCCCTCGACAATATGACCGTTCGCTCGGTGTTCGTGATCGGACCAGATAAAAAAGTCAAATTAACCCTGACCTATCCGGCCTCAACTGGCAGAAATTTCAATGAAATTCTTCGTGTGATTGACTCACTGCAACTAACGGCCAAGCATAAAGTTGCCACCCCGGCAAATTGGAAGGACGGAGAAGACTGTATCATCACGCCGGCTGTGACGGATGCAGAAATCCCCGCGCTATTTCCGAAAGGTCATCGTGCGGTGAAACCCTATCTTCGCTTCACACCACAACCCAACCGCTAGCCCCAAAAAAACTGAGGCAGAGCCACACTAGTGTGGCGCTGCCCGTGACTGATCCATTCCTTGTCTTCCCTTCCTCTGGCAATTTCTGATCTGGCAAGGCCGTCTTAGGGTTCCTGATGCCTCATTTCTATTGAGCAGGACTTTGTAAGGATTCGGTCTACGGTCAGAATGGCAGACGTCCTGAGACGACAAAAAGTCAGAAGGACATAGGTCCTCGGAATTGCGCCCGAGAGGGGAGGCAACGGATAGATTTGTTGAATATCCCCAATCCGGACTTGCTTCCATTCGACCCTTCTCAGAAAGCTCCTCATTGGATAACAGCTGTGGGGCAACCAACAAGAAGTTAAAAAGGGACGGGAACAAATTCTAGAAAAAGATCAGTCAGGATTGATGGGTTTCAAATAGGGCCACATTCAACGCATAGCTGCAATGACAGGATCCACATCTGAATTCTACGGCAGACTGTTCGATATGAACCAAGCTGACCCTGACTTCTTTGGGATGGCTCTGAACACATTCTTGAAGCCGAACAAGGTCATGGCGATCAATTCCGATAGTCTCTTCTGAGGATCCCGACGCTTCGGGAAGCGTCAAACGATGGCGCATCTGACAATTCGTACAAAGCACCCCGACAATTTGCGGGGGAGAAACAAGTTTAACATTCAGACACAGCGGGTGTACGGAGAAACATTGTTGAAGAAAGGCTCCGCTTTTATGCACGCTCATACGATTGATCCCATCAATTCTCCTGTAAAAGGAATGACATCACCTCTTAAGGATTTATTACTCACTTACCATACATAGGACCGAGCTTACCCGGAAAGGCTATTTTGAAATGGATCGGGTGGTTGGGGAATTGGACAGACCTCCCGCTCCCAATGACGCAGGATCCCCTCTTTATCAAAGGTCAAAATATACATAAAACAAAACACCTTTTCACGTGGGCCGCCTTGAGCCCCACCCATCAGGCTTCCAGCCTGCTTGCCTAAGGCTTTTACTCCAGACGGATCCAATTCACTTTCAGACATGGCAAATCTGTAGGTCCAAGTGGTCTGGTCCGAAAGCAATGGATCTTTGACCATATGAGGTTTCCCCAACTTCGCTTGGATATCCGACTGCGTTAACACCCCCACGCCATCGTCGAAATAGCTATCACGCCAGTGAGAACAGGCAACGAGTCCAAGGCAGAGCATGAGGACCACACATGGAATAAATAGATTCACATCAAAACGATGAGGCGACACGCCCCCAGAGGTTTCAGTCATCACCCCTTGCCCTGTGAACCCGCAAAACAAGCTTTCACTAAAGCGAACACTTGGGCGACTAAGCCTGTCACAATCATCCCTAAGGCGGTCGGAAGCATGGGAGAGCCAGGATGTTCTAATCCTTGAATACCCAATATAAACCCTACCGCAACACACAGAATCCCTATCACTCTGGCAATCATGACGGAACTAGGCTTCCCGCTCGATCTTGCAACTGGAGGAGCCTTCTCTGAGGAAGATGGCATATGAACAGGTTCTTTTGGCATCCTCAATCCATCAGGATTTGGTCAGTTTTCTGTATCTGATTTGATGGGGACGTTCAGCAGCCTTCCCCAGTCGCTTTTTGCGATTAGCCTCATATTCACTGTAATTGCCTTCATACCAACTCACCTGGCTGTTCCCTTCAAAGGCTAAAATATGGGTGGCCACACGATCCAGAAACCATCGGTCATGACTGCTGATCACCGCACACCCCCCGAAATGATTCAAGCCCTCCTCTAAAGCACGTAGAGTATTGACATCCAGATCGTTCGTCGGCTCATCCAGCAATAACAAGTTCGCACCCTCCTTCAGGGTGCGGGCTAAATGCACCCGGTTGCGTTCTCCACCGGATAAATCCTTAACCATTTTTTGTTGATCAGACCCGGAAAAATTAAACCGTGACACATAGCCACGCGAATTCACTTCCATTTTCCCTAATGCGACGGTTTCTTTTCCATCAGAAATACATTCCCAGACGTTCAAATTGCCATCAATCTCGCGATTCTGATCGACATAGCCCAGTGTCACCGTTTCACCCAAAATCAGATCACCCGTATCCGGTTTAACCATCCCGGCAATGATTTTAAACAGGGTGGACTTTCCCGCCCCATTTGGCCCAATCACACCAACGATCCCGCCTTTGGGCAAAGAAAACGAGAGATTATCAAACAGCAGACAATCCCCATAGCTCTTTGAGAGATTGGAGGCTTCCACCACGACATCCCCAAGCCGTGGACCGGAAGGAATATAAATTTCCAAATCGTCAGTTTGTTGACTCTGCTCTTCACTCACCAACTGTTCATACTTCGTCACACGGGCTTTCCCCTTAGCCTGACGGCCTTTGGGAGACATGCGAATCCATTCCAGTTCCCTCTCCAGAGTTTTCTGTCGTTTCGACTCGGACTTTTCTTCCTGGGCCAGTCTGGCCTGTTTCTGCTCTAACCATGAAGAATAGTTGCCCTGGAATGGAATACCTTGCCCACGGTCCAACTCGAGAATCCAACCAGCCACATTATCTAAAAAATACCGGTCATGGGTCACCGCAATCACCGTGCCCTTATATTCCTGAAGATGCTGCTCCAACCACCCCACTGTCTCCGCATCTAAATGATTGGTGGGCTCGTCAAGCAGCAAGATATCTGGTTCTTGGATCAACAATCGACACAAAGCCACTCTGCGACGTTCGCCGCCGGACAAGAGGTCAACCTTAGTATCCGGTGGTGGGCAGCGGAGGGCATCCATGGCGATCTCTAATTGATGCTCCAATTCCCACCCATTGACTGCCTCGATTTGCTCTTGCAGTCTCCCCTGCCGCTCAAGTAACTTTTCCATCTCCTCAGGACTCACATCTCCCGAAAAAGCTTGACTGATCTCTTCGTAATCCCGGAGCAGCTTGACAACCTCGGCCCGCCCTTCTTCAACGACTTCCTTCACTGTTTTACCAGGCTCCAAATACGGCTCCTGCTCGAAAAGGCCTATGGAATATCCCTTCGAGAAGGTAATGTTCCCGATATAATTGGCATCCAGGCCGGCAATAATCCTGAGAAGCGTACTCTTTCCCGATCCATTCAATCCCAACACTCCGATTTTGGCCCCGTAAAAAAATGAGAGGTAGATATCTTTCAAGACCTGTTTTTTCGGGGGATGAATGCGTCCCACACCCACCAATGAAAAAATAATTTGCCGATCATTCGTACTCATGCCATTCGCTCCAATCAGTTCTTACGCGATCCAGGATTTGTCAGGGTTGCAAGAAGACACATGCAGATGCCAACCTTACCAAAGGAATACGAAGATTCACAATCCAGGCTGGGAAATGAGCCCCTTCCCTTCAAAACGTGACTGAGATATGCTCCCCATAATGGAAGGGGTCCATTCTAAAGCATGGCATTGAATTACAGGCGAGACAGAGTATGATAAAGAAAGGCCCACGCAATCCAGGTCTTTCAAATCGTGAACCACGCTCAAACATCTCGTTCAACAACCTGTTCATCTAATTTCAGACCTATCACCTTGCCCAACAACATCAAATACTGTGCTCAATGCGGAACCGTCGTTGAAGAAAAAATTCCTTTAGGCGAAACCCTTCTCAGAGCCGTCTGTCCATCCTGCCATATCATCCACTATGAAAATCCCAAAATCGTGGCGGGCAGTATTCCCGAATGGGAAGATCGAATTCTCTTATGCCGACGCGCCATTGAGCCACGATTAGGGCTCTGGACTTTTCCGGCTGGATTTATGGAATTAGGTGAGAGCACCGAAGAGGCCGCAGCCCGGGAAACCCTGGAGGAAGCGCATGCCGAAATCACCATTCATAGCTTATTGGGTATTTTTAGCCTTCCACATGTTTCCCAGGTCTACGTGGTCTACCGGGCACATTTACAAAATCTGAACTTTAAACCCGGCCCGGAAAGCCTGGATGTCCAACTGGTGACCTTGGCCGACATCCCCTGGGAGCATCTGGCCTTTCCTGTCATCCATGAATCGTTAACTCGATACGTCAAGGATATCCAAGCAGCCACTGCCCAAACCCATTCCGCCGTTGTCCCCACCCAAAAGCCTCCATCCTTTTATTCCTCGTAACCGTCGACCGCCAATGAAGTGATTCAATCAAAATAAACGGTTGAAAAAGAGGTTCATGGGGATAATGTGACCCGCGTGAACGTCGGTGAGGTCCCACTGCTTTACTGTGGGACCGATTTCACACCGGCATTCCAGTAACCAATTGGACAAAATAATGGGACAAAGGATTCGCGTGCGGTCAAATCTACTGTTCCAGACTTGAGGTGGGGACCGGCGAAAATGGCAGACGTTTTAATGCCTCGACTGTTCTAATGCCAGGAGGGCGGTTTTTATGGGTAACCCGCCCCCGTAGCCCACCAGCTTGCCACTAGATCCGATCACCCGGTGGCATGGCACGATAATGGAGACAGGGTTTTGGCCATTGGCAGCCCCCACGGCTCGTGAGCCTTTCGGGCTGCCCACCTGCCTGGCAATTTCACCATACGAAACCGTGCGACCATAGGGAATGCCCTGGAGAGCTTTCCACACATGCCGTTGGAAGGAGGTCCCTTGGAGCTTCAATGCTATCTGAAACTGTGTCCGGGAACCGTCAAAGTATTCCTTCAGTTGCTCCAGTGCGGCATGAAATGGCTCACGCGATTTTGTCCAGGTTGGCAGGATGTCTAGGGGGTGAGCTCCATCTTGAAACTGCAGGGCATGCAACCCATCTGGGCTTCCCACCAATAGAAGCCGGCCAACTGGACTTGGACTAATCCAGTAGGATATCTCTAATTCCTTGGATGACTTTTGAGTCACTGGTGGCTTCCTCATAGTGATTCTCACAACTGTAGTAAGTGAAGCACGTTCGGGTTTGGCAAAAATAGAGGATGGACAGGCTAATCAACATTTTCCTATGATCAAATCATGTCCATTCATCAACATTTGGGGCAGTGGTGTCAAACAAGAGGACTCTCTCTGGCCGACCTTAGCCAACAAACGGGAGTGCCCCTGGCGAACTTACAGGATTTCCAAAATGGAAACTGGGACCCACCGTTATCCATTATGACATTGCTTGCCCAATCGTTGAATGTGCCTGATGCCTGGCTTCATCATGATCCCCGGACCCTTCTGCGATTATGGAATGACCCGGACGAGGATAATCTGGAACTTCCGAACCTGTCTTCTCCCGATCCTCTGTTTCAACGACTGATCCAAACAAGCCGTGACCACCAGGACGTCTTCGTCCTACTCACCAGCCTGCTCCACCACGGTGATCCCAAATTAATTCGCGCCGCTCAGGTCAATCTCCAAAGTCTCTTCAAACAGATACGCCCCACCACTGTCCCATGGGGGTCGAGACCTCCAGGACATTTCGAACCCCCCAACGATTAACCACCCAACCTCATCTTACTCAAAGATTGAGTTGAGCCAAATGGAGAAATGACTGTTATGAAAATGGAGCAGAAACAGGTGAAGTACCGACTTAATGTACCAAAGCCCTTTTCACGGTTTGGAGAAGCTCATCTACAGTAAAGGGTTTTTGCAGGGTGCAGATCGGCTGGAATAGTTGGTGAGGGCCTTTCACCGTTCCACCAGGTGTGGGAATATTTCCCGTCAAAGTAATCATCGGAATACTTGGAGATGGGCCAGAAACAAGCCCAGTGGGTTCGTCTACCCTCTCTTCCATGGCCACCACATCCACAATAATCAGGGACGCTTGGAAATTTTCATGATTTTGAAGACCTTCCTGACAGGTCCCTGCGGCCATAACCGTATACCCGGCTGATTCCAAAGAGAGAGAAAGTGACTCTCTCACCTGAATATCATCATCAATCACCAAAATCCTATTCATTGATTTAACCATAAGTTTTTCACAGATAAAATGGTAATACCCGTTACCATAGAATAAAACGCAATATTCTCATCCAATTAACGAGCAATTTACGTTCCTTCTCAATTTAAATGGCCTAATGTAATTATTAACTCATAAAAACAAATACTTACAAATTAAACTCCGAAATAGTATCGTGTCCGACATGAAGGTCGAAACATTCAATATGCAGGGATTAGCATTCAATGTTCCCCATCCACTCTCTGATGACCCTTGAAACAATCTGACGGGACCTAGAACAAACTGAGACACCCCCACGGTAATTTTTTAAGTATTTGATGAGGGGTCCTCAAATCGTCGACTGTTCCTCCATAGCCACCACAGTTGAACTCCTAAGCCGGTAAGCATCGCGGCTAATCCCACATATAATCCAGTCACTTGCCCATAAAGAACTCCGACCAGCAAGAAGAGGGAACTTCCAGTCAAATACAAACAGACAGCTTGAGTAATAAAGGCTGTCATTCCACGTTGCACGAATTGGCCCTGAAAAAAACTTTCCCATGGGCTCATGGCAGGAAAAATAACCATAAGCCAGAGCGCTGTCGAGGCCAACATGGTCAGCTCAGGCGTCAAAGCCGCCCCCCATTCAAACCAGAGGGTAGAGAGGGGAGTCGCGGCAATAATGAAAAGCATTCCGCTCGTACACATTGAAATCATTGCCACAAATCTCTTCAAAGGAACCAGAAAGTGTGGCCGGTCACACAGGGAGACAACCACTTCCTGCATTGCCAATCCTCCACTTCGAAAGACAAACGAGAGCCCTCCCAATACCGGCCATACAGCCAATGACTCTATAGCGTGCGGCATCCGACTGATGGCTGCACTCAGAATCGGTAAATTCGCGAGGGAAATCAGGGGAGTAAAGGCAAGTGGCCAATAAAAAATGCCTAGCTGCCTCAACGTGAGAGGCGAAGACTGCGCCGGGCTCGCCTTAAGATTTCGAAGGATTGGACGCACAAAAATAAGAATAAAACCCGCCTCGACCATCGCCCCAGAGGACATCGCAACGGTTGCAACGACAATCCCGGGAAAGCTGGAGACGGCTAACCCTCCAAGTAGAACCGCGCTACTTACAAATAATCGAATTAATGTTCCCAGACCGATCAGGCGGGTCTGCCCTCCCCGAATGACCACTCCCTGAAAAAACCTTCTCACCGCTATTGAGAGCGTCCATGGCGTCATGCATTGAAGACCGATTCTGGCAGGTTCCACAATAATATCAGGAACATCCAACACGTCTTGTACGATTATCCCGTACACCGGGGTAAAGGCCACCACAATATGAATGACTGTCAGAAAACTTCCCAAGCCCACAATGAAGTTGCGAATAAGCCGGTAGGCCGACCAATCCTTACATAATGCCGTTGACGCAACCAGAATCATAATGACCGGGGCTTCGATCATCAGGGAGAGAGGAAAAACTACCCCACCATAAGCCGCTAAATGGATCTCGGGATCAACAAGGCGGGAAACCGTAGCCGTCACCAGTGGAAACTCGAAGCCCATGAGCATCCAACTCGTGGCCAATGGCCACCACATGCGGAAAATCACGTGAAACGGAGAAGAAGAAGTAAGGGAACCCCGGGAGCTAGCAACCACGAAACGACGCGTGTTTCAAAATAACCATGTTTGCAGAGAGTCTGGCATGGGCAGGAAAGCTGAGAGAAAACGAAATGCGAATCCGATCATACACAACTACATATAGCTCATTGCTTGGGAAAGTACAGCAGGAGGTCATTCACGAAAGGGAGCGACCCTTTCGTGAAGATTCTACAATATCATGAAAGCGAGGAGTTCCGCCAAAAGGCCGGAACCTTACAACGGGGACTGAGGAAGACTGGTAGAAGAATCAGGCACAACTCCCCCATGGGCAACGAATTCTTGGTCTTCAGACGTTTCCCCCGTGTCCGAATCGGGATCTGAAGCAAAACGGCCCGCATGGCTTTCCTCCGGGCAATTCTCCGAGATTCTCTCTTCCCGAAGGTCTTCTTGATCGACACAAGACGGCTTCCATGTCGAGGCTTCTATTTCACACTTTTCTCCGGGATGAAAACGAAGTGAATCCCAATGCGTCACCCAACTCTTCACGTATTTCCGCATACTGGTTCCTGGAACTATTTGGGCGGGATCATTTGTGGCATTTTCCCACATATGCCACCCATGCCCTTTCAGGTGAAGCGATCGAATCGTCTGATAGGCTTCTTGAATAATGTCGTTCGGTGGTTGGCCGAGGGGAATACGCTGGGACTCCAATAAGCCCATGCCTTTCTCCGCCTTGTCGGCTAACATCCGCTCGGCCTCTGTATTCTTGGCTCGAAGTTTCTCCACGAGTTTGACTTTGTCACCTTTTTTTTCTAAGACCTCTTCTCGAAAATCATTGGTTAATGCCAGCACCGCACCCAATCCCGGTAGAGTAGGACCGCCATCTAAATTCATGAGGCGTGCCACTTCGGCATAGGATTTCGCCCGCTGATTCACCGAATATCGGCCAATCAACTCGGCTTCATCGACCAGCAAAATCCATCCGGCATATCCTGCGGCTTGCATCAGACGAGCAGCAAACTGAAAACGCTGAAGCGCCAACTCTGCAGCCGATATCTTTCCAAACGCATACCGCTCTCCAAACCCGGCCTCTTGCAGGTATTTTTTTAAATCGCCTACCCCGATGGGGTCTCCCGTCCAAAATCGAGTCATTCGGTGACCCAACTCCATATCGGAACTCAATCGTTCATACAGCATCAACGTCGCCGCAAACCTGGCATCAATCTGACTCTCCGGATTATTCACCCACGTTACAAGTTCCTTATAGCGCGGTGCCCAGACATCACATTGACCCGCGATCTCCGAAAACACTTCCCCTCGCTTATCAGGGATCACGGCAGCCTCGATCGCGGAATAATACAGCCGGACAGGGTGATACAGGGGCGTCTCCTTACTGATCACAATCCTGCTGCAGATGAAATTGGCATCCAACGCCAGATTTTGGAGATACTCCAAAATATGCGACTTCCCACTGCCAAACTCGCCCTCGATCACCATGCCACGAGGGCACGGACCTGTCGTAATATTTTGCTGTGTGGCTTCTAATAACCGACGAAAACGTCCCTCCACCTCAGGCTGAAGACATCCGAGCGTCGTCACCACATGCCGGTTCGGAACCCCAGCCCGCAGACCTTCAATGACACGACGGGCTTCTCCATCAGGCGCCATTCTTCTCGGCGTCCAGGTAAAAGAATCGGTCTCTCCTTCAGAGACCGACTCATGTTTATCTTGAATCCGAACCAACGACGCCAATGGATTCTGGCGGTGTTTCGGACGAACGTCATCCCACACTCGCAACTTCAACGCCTCGTACCGATCCACGCCACGGCGGGAATCGGTCAGAAACTCTTGTGGGGACAAGACGACCATTAGCAACCCTTCCATCTCATCAGCGGAATCAATAAATTGACGAAGCAATTCATATAAATCCATCGTGGCTGAGGGAGAAAATGATAAAGAGCCATCAGTCGGCAATGCATCCTTTTTCACAAAATACCGAGAGATATCGAGGGAGAGAAGGAGGCCTCCCTGTCCAGTTAATCGAAGCCAGCGTGTCAAAGAAGATAGCATGTACCGTGCATTGTGACGCGAGATTTTTTGATAGATGAGAGCCTTTTTGACTCCAGTTACAAGTCGAAGGTCTCCACACAACCACTCTTTCACGGCTGTGGCCAAGACACGATCAGAATCGCCGGCATCCAACTGAGCCATGCACAACCGAATCATCGCCATGCGAAATTCTCGGCACAGGCCGGAATCGCCTTCAATCGATTTTTCCATCCACGTTTGAATATCCCGGCGAAGCATCGGCTCCTTCCGTTCATTTAACATCGCAACCTGCCGCAACGAGAATTCTTGTCGGTCTGAAGGAATTTGATGCCCATGCTCTTCAAGAAGCCGTCGGACAAACCGATAGGCGAGCTCATCCCAATCGATTTGTTTCGCAATTTTTTGAAACAGTCGCTCGACCATGTGGGCTTTTGTGAATCGCGCGTCGACTTTTGCCAATACATATCCATCACGTTGGGCCAGTCCCTCTAATTCCTTTTGGCAGGTTTTCAATGCGTCTTCACCCGTGAACACAGCAAATTTGACCGCTCCACCCCCCTCACGGACGAAACTCCCAAGATATTCATGGTGAAGGATGCCCAACCATTCGCGAAGAGCCAGATTAAATCGTGGACCCTCCTCGGAGTGAATGTTTTTCTTTGGCGATGGCTTCAAATCTGGGCGATGTTGTTGCACACATTCCGACTCCGTCGAACGTGAGCCATCGCGCGAGGAGGGGGAGGAAGACAGACCCTCTTCTGTTCTCACGGACTGTAGACGATTCAAGGCTTCAATTAATTTGCTCATCGTACGGTTCCTTCCCCCATGTACATTCTGAAATTTTCAGATTTCACCACTCCACAGCTGATTCAATGACCATGACCATACTCTGACGGGCTCCCTTAACCTTGAACACCTTACACAGGAAAATGCACACTGATTTGACAGGCACGTTTATACAATTGATTGGCTCGCGCTTCACATTCTTCATCATCGTGAATATTGAATAAGGTTCGTCCGATTTCCTGAAATGGCACCCCCAGATCCACCGCATCCAAGACGCGTAGATACATTGGCCATTCATCACGACATTTTCGCCGTTCGAGACTTCGACCCACTTGATGTTTTTGCCATTCCATAAGATCGGCCTTGACTTTTTCAATTTGACCCGACAAGGGCTTCTTCAGATCAAACACGGCCGCCATACGCCATTCCGACAAGCACAAGCTGACCTCTTCACCTCCCCCCAGCCAATCCGGTCCCTGTCCGAAATAGATCCGACCGTAATTCGAATCAAAGGACAACATCCAGGGTTTCGCAATGGCGGGATTCGGAAGCCCACTGAGATGATATTTTTCTAATGAATTCGGCATTCTGGCTTTAAATGCCGGATGATCGGGCGTAAACACTTTTTTTCGATACCGGGTGGGATACTGAGGATCTTTGGCACAGGACAGATCAAAATCATATGTTTGCAAATAATGTTGCTCCCAATCCTTCCGATAATCTGAACGCCGACGGAGAAATTCCCACCGCCAAAATGTATCGTTTAAACTCTGGGAGCAGGGATAGGTATCCTCAACCTGCCAGTTGGGAACGGTCCCTGGCCTTTGGGTATGCCCGTGTATTTCTTTTGGCGTTCGTTTACTGTTAGCCATGACGCAGGACCTCCTGTTCGGGAGCATTCAATGGTAGAACGCCGGATATTAGGTACTTACCTGCCGGTACGAAGACAGCCAAAGACCGTCAGTCCCGGCTTACACAACATTCCAGCAACCACCCTCAAACCCGCAGCCACTCAGGATTACTGATAACCCGGTCAAGAAAGAATGGTGTCAATTCTCAAACTACGGCACGAACAATAGAGGCAGGTGTCGGAGGACGAGCTGAGAGAGTTTTACTCATGATGAGGAGAACAGGTTTTGCGCCTTGACCAAGACACTCCATGGACCCATCCAAACCAGGAGAGGACCGTCACACAACAAGCTAAAGCAACCATGGCCAAGACAAAACAAATTTTCCCTAACATGTTGAAGACCCCTCAGGATAGCGGTTCTTCATTCCTGCCAATACCCTCTGTATCGGCAGAGTTTTTACAGGTCTTTACTAGATAGCTAAAAAAACATACCCTTCTTTAAAGAAGATAACTCCAAAAATTCTACAAAACAATGGGCAGGATTTTCCATTCCTTAACTTTCATCTATTTTTCCTGTAAAACACCAAAATCCAGAATACGTTTATAAAAAATGGATCACGGGCAATTGGCACACTCCTCATCGGTTCAGACTGGATCGGATCAGAAAAACAAAAACAATCCATGAAAACACTTCTCTCAATAAATCAATACGTTAGAACACAAATAGGCAGAACATGTGAGCTCCCTAGGCCAAGAACCATCAATGATCTCGAATTCCTTCATAGCTATCATTACAAACAAAAAACCAACCATGTCTGACTTTGAGAGGTCGGTCACAGAAGCAAAGTCTCCTCGTCCGGCAGGGACCACCGTCATCCTTTTCCACAAACCCAAAGGGTATCTGGTCACTCGAAAGGATGAGAGGGAGAGAAAAACGGTCTATCATGTCCTACCGCCTTTTTTCTTGCAGGAAGGATGGGTACCAATCGGCCGACTGGACAAAGACTCCCGTGGCCTCCTGCTCTTCACTCAAAATGGAACAATGGTTGACCGCCTCACTGAGCCAGGCGGATGCGAAAAAACCTATGCGGTTGAGATCAGGGGAAGAATTTCAGACAACGACATATCTCAGGTGTTACAGGGAGTTTCCACTTCCATCGGACCATTAAAAGTACACAGGATTACCAAAAAAAGAGAAGTCGGACCCAAAACACAGCTAGAGGTCGTCTTAAGGGAAGGGAAAAACCGGCATCTCCGTCGAATCTTTCATGCCCTAAAAGATCCAAAATTTCATACGCCGCTCAAAGTTCTCGACCTCAAACGAATACAAATCGGCCCATTGACCTTGGATATCCCGGTAGGGGCATGGAGATTTTCAACACCGGACGAGGAGACCCAATTGCTGGCTATTTTCAAAATCCCCATACATCGGGGTTGAATTCCTGCTCAATGAACTTTCACTTCTTATCAATTTTCGCCCAGGTATCTCGAAGAGGCACCGTCCGGTTAAACACTAACCGTTCCTGAGTAGAGTCCTGATCCAGGCAAAAATATCCCTGCCGCTCAAACTGGAAACGACTCCCTGCTGGCGCTCCTCTAAGACCGGGTTCGACCTGACAATCAGAAAGCACCGTCAGGGAATGTGGATTGAGTAACTGGTGTAGGTCCTGAGGGTCCCCCTCCGAACCGGGGTTTGTGTGAGTCAACAAGGCCTCATACAGTCGCACTTGGGCAGGAAGGGCATGCTGTGCTGAGACCCAGTGAAGAGTCCCTTTCACCTTTCGACTTGATTGACTCCGGCCACTTTTTGTATCGGGATCGTAGGTACATCGTAGAGCCGTGACTTCCCCGGTCTCTGGATCTTTCTCAACACCGACACATCGAACAATATAGGCATAGCGAAGGCGCACTTCCTGTCCGGGAGATAATCGAAAAAACTTCTTAGGTGGATCTTCACGGAAATCGTCTTGTTCAATGTACAGTTCACGAGAAAAAGATATTTCCCGTTTGCCTTGGCTGGGATCCTCAGGATTATTGACGGCCTCTAAAGGCTCAACCTGCCCAACCGGATAATTGTCAATAATGACTTTTAGCGGATGCAACACCGCCATCACCCGTGGCGCTGACCGGTTCAAATCTTCCCGAATGGCATGCTCCAACAGAGCCATTTCAATCACACTGTCACGTTTCGCCACCCCCACCCGCTCACAAAAATTTCGAATCGCCTCAGGGGTGTAGCCCCGACGCCGAAGACCTTTCAAGGTGGGCAACCTGGGATCCCCCCACCCGTCCACATGCTTCTCCTCAACCAACTGGTGAAGCTTGCGTTTACTCATCAGGGTATGCCCGAGATTCAAACGGGCGAATTCAATTTGCTGGGGATAGCACGACACTTCACACACCTGGAGGAGCCAATCATATAATGGTCGGTGATCCTCAAACTCCAGGGTACATAACGAATGAGTAATGCCCTCCAAGGAATCGGAAAGCGGATGAGCAAAGTCATAGGTCGGATAGATGCACCAGTCATCCCCTGTTCGGTAGTGCGTGGCATGTCGGATGCGATACAAGGCAGGATCCCGCAGATTAATATTTGGGGAGGTCATATCAATTTTGGCCCGCAACACATACACCCCATCCTCAAATTCTCCCGCCCGCATCCGAGTAAACAAGGCCAAATTTTCTTCAATGGTGCGGTTCCGGTGTGGGCTTTCCCTCCCCGGTTCCGTCAGAGTCCCGCGATAAACCCGGATCTCCTCGGCCGTTAAACTATCAACATAGGCATGGCCGGTTTGAATCAGTCGCACCGCAAATTGATACAACTGCTCAAAATAGTCTGAGGCAAAAAAGAGGCGATCGCTCCAATCAAAGCCTAACCACCGGACATCTTCCTGAATTGAGGAGACATATTCCATGTTCTCTTTGGTCGGATTCGTATCATCGAAACGAAGATTACACAGACCACCGAATTCCTGGGCAATGCCAAAATTCAGACAAATGGATTTCGCATGGCCAATATGTAAATGCCCATTGGGCTCGGGAGGAAAACGGGTATGCACTTGTTTGGGAATAGCCTGGCATTCCAGATCTGAAGAAACCCTTGCTCTGATAAAGTCGATGGAAGAATGTTGGTCAAGTGACGACATAATTAACAAGCTTTCCGAAAAATTAATGCCAGAATTTCAAAGTAATCGCTTCTCCAAGAACCAAACTCGGTTTCTTTGGTTTCCGTTAATCAGCACATAGAACTTCGTGAAAGGATGCTCCAGGCCTCTCCCCATACCTCTCTTGCAACCTGTGTGTTGTTTTCCGTTCAGAAGACCGTTCCCCCACGCTACCATGAGCCACGCCAACTCTCAACACGGGGGAGACAAATCCGATCTCTTTTCATTACCAAAACAAGGCAGGTAAGACAGGAGGGTCGAAACTCTCGGGAAAAATTCTCAAGGCTGGTGAAGAGACAAAGACAATCCGATTCAGCATATCCCTCGGGATTGGATCTTCCGGAAGAATGAGGAATAGTCGGTTTATTAAGCAGGGAAAACCCTGACTTTACGGACAGATGGCAAACCAACTAGAAAGAATTCGGGAGATTTCTACAGTGAATTACAAAAAAATCGTGCATTGGGGGCGGAGGGAGCGACTGGGAATAAGGAGCGTTTTTCGGCGGTCGCCAACCAAAAGACCCAGTCCCTGTTATATCCGTTGGGGGTGGTAGGAGATGAGGGTAACCACGGACTGCGGGAAGAGCCGGAATTTTGTTTTAGGAGAAGGTTTTGGTATAGACAAAATTCTGACGCACCGAGACCCCATCTTTGCCTGCTGCGGCCGTCTTTCCTATTGGAGCTGCCCCTTTCTCTTTTGTCTCTTTCGAGGCTTCTTCATTGTGCGCGTTCAATTCGGAGAACTCAGATCCCTTTGCCGCTTTCGATTCCCCACCCTCATCCTGACCATTTTTCAATTGTCTGGCCCACAGGTTGGGCTGACAAACAAGGTGAAAGTTGGGAGCAGG
>BQIZ01000080.1 GCA_021604365.1 Nitrospirales bacterium | reverse complement strand
TATTCGCCAATCTGTGGGCTCAATATTATTACCTGTCCCTGTTCAGCAACTTCACGTTTTATCTTAATGATCCAGTAAATGGTGACGGCATTGAACAGACCGACCGACGATGGTTGACCGGAAGTGATATCGGTTATCGGCAGATTTTTCGCCTGCTCGATTATGAAGGCGCCATGACGGCAGGACTTCAGACACGATTTGATCAAATTCAGGTGCGTTTGGGCACGCAACAGAAACGTTCGTCCCTGGCGATCACACAGGAATCAGACATATTCGAGGCCTCCTATTCTCCCTATCTGAAGTTGGACCTTCAATTCCATCCCTGGATGCGATTTGTGGGAGGGGGCCGTGTTGATGTCTTCACGTATAATGTGAAAGATCGTTGCGGGGCAGACTGCTCAGAAAGACCAAACGGGACAGCCTCGAATGCCATCGCCAGCGGAAAAGCCAATCTCGTTTTTGGTCCCTGGTACCAGACGGAATTCTTCTTGAATGTTGGAACCGGTTTTCACAGCAATGATGCGCGTGATGCCGTGGAAAATCCGTCGACTAACAGCTTAACCAGAGCTATTGGCTATGAAATCGGTATCAGGAGCCGCCCGTGGACCTGGTCCGAATTTCTCGCCACATTTTGGCTGCTGGATCTGGGATCTGAATTGGTATTCGTGGGGGATGAAGGGACCACGGAACCGCGAGGAAAGACGCGTCGCCTGGGAACAGAATTCAGCTCTCGAATCACCCCGCTGGATTGGCTCACCATTCGAGGAGATGTTACGTATACGCATGCCGAGTTCCGAAAAACGGGGGATGCCGTCCCTTTGGCGCCGCGGTTCACGGCGTTTTCATCCGTCACAGCCCGCTTCCCGATTGGACTATCGGGAATGTTGCAAATGTTGACCGTGGGAAGCCGTGCCGGCACGGAAGATGACAGCGTGAAATTGGAACCATTTACGATTTTCGATCTGGTTCTTCGCTACAAAATCCCTCTTGCGCCACCAACCGGACGCTTGGAGGCATTTTTGAGCATCCGCAATTTGACCGATACCGATTGGCGTCAGGCCCAGTTTTATTATGAGTCCCGTCTTCCCGGAGAACCCGCCGGAGGTGTTGCCGATATTCACTTTGTCCCCGGCACTCCACGGATGTTCATGGGTGGGCTGACGTGGTTTTTTCTGACATAACGGGCAGGACCATGATCGCGCATTGCGCATTCACCAGACTCCACAACCGGCCTTCTATGCAGGGCAGGATAGAGCTAATCCTCAATCCTTCCATGAAAAAGGGCTTTCCAGGATGCATCGGCAATCCCGGAAAGCCCTGTCAAGTTTGCGAACAAGAAACGGCTACTCTTCATGCATATGTTGGCTGAGATAATTTTCCACTCCCACCTGCTTAATTGTTTCCAATTGGGTTTCTATCCAGTCGATGTGCTCTTCTTCACTTTTGATGATACCTTCGAGTTTTGCCCGTGTCGTGAAATCTCCCACAGTGGTACAATGGGCAATGGCCTCAGCGAGAAGAAGAACCGCCTCATGCTCAAGAGCCAAATCTGATTTAAATTGCTCAGGAACCGTTTCCCCAATTTTAATCGTTCCCAACCGCTGCATATTCGGAACACCCTCTAAATAGAGAAGATGCTCAATAATCTCTTCCGCATGCTTCATCTCATCAATTGAATGTTTTCTAATTTCGTTATGTAATTGTTCGTACCCCCAATTTCCACACATTTCGCCGTGTAGAAAATATTGATTGATCGCGGTGAGTTCATTGGTGAGAACTTTATTCAGAAAATCAACGACGCCCTTCTTTGCCTTCATGGAGGTCCTCCTTTATTAAAGATTGTTTCAGACGTAAGAAATTACAATTTCTGTTTCATTCAACTTACATAGTTTATCGGCCCAACTTCATTTTGGTCAATGTTTTTATTTAGGGAAAATTATTTAAAATTGAATTCCTTTCTCAACTTCGTTGATCTGGATATTCAAGTTCAACCTTTCGAGTTTATGTAGGTGCGAAATTCTTCCTTCGTCACCCATTCGGTCACTCAACCCTCACGGCAGTCCCGCTTATACTCACCATGAGCATGCTCCCGGTTTCTCCCATAACCTCGTAATCCAAATCAATTCCAACAATGGCATTGGCTCCTACCCTCAAGGCTTCTTCCTGAATTTCCTGAAAGGCGATCTCACGCGCGCGTCGCAATTCCTTTTCGTAGGCCCCCGATCGGCCTCCGACAATATCACGAATATTGGCAAACAAATCTTTGAAAAAATTTGTCCCCAAGATGGCCTCTCCTGCGACCACACCTAAATAGTCTTTAATCTGATGGCCTTCAACATTGTGCGTGGTGGTTAGAATCATGTCCTCTCACTCCTTTTACCTAAAAAGCGCACGCTTCAGATTCGCTCTCTCTTGTTGTCCATACTATATTCATCCTTGGTTTCCCCCACAACTTTTCCGCAAAGCGTGCGCGCATGCCAGTATGTCTGCACGACAAAGGGGAACATTAAAAAATGCCGCCAACGGCGTTCCTGCCTTCGCCGGGCCTCCTTCGCCGAAATAGCTACGTAGGCTGAAGCCGGCTTCGGCGCACAAGCGTGCAGGCAGGTCGCTGCTTGGCCGTGCTCACATACTCCTTCGTCCGCTCCGCTCGTCCAAGCGGCTGCGGCCTTTCCTTCGAGAAGCCTCAGGGCAGGACTGGACCGACCTGTTTGAACACTCCACTATTTTTCTCTGGGGAGCCTCGATGCCTCAGAAGCGAATGAAATAGCAAAATTTTTACAATATTCAACAGTCCCCAAATGGTCGAGAACGAATGATGCAAAAAATTTTACTCTTGAATCAGATATTTTTCTGAACATCCTTATGACCCAACCCGTGGTAGGGGTTTCATCGTTCCATACAATGCCCACCAAATAAGCAATCTGCTTAACGCATTCTCTCTCTTGCCTTTCAATCGAATCCTGCCGATTTATCCACATACTTGTGCCCATTTTTTCTGGATTACTTTATCCTTAATTCTCCTCATAATTTTGTCTTTTTTTCTTGCAATTCTCAAAAAATTCAGAAACGAGACACCGCGTTATTTTTCAGATGGTGATTTCATTTGACTTCACTCAAAGTGCTCATTAGAATTTTTTTTTCGGAAGGATCAGAGTGTCGGCACAATTCGTTCATCTCCATCTTCACACCCAGTATAGCCTCCTCGACGGGGCCAACCAACTCACACCCCTGTTCCAACAGGTGAAGAATTTCGGCATGCCCGCCGTCGCCATGACCGACCATGGCAATCTCTTTGGTGCCATTGATTTTTATCAAAAAGCCAAAGCTCATGAGGTGAAACCGATTATCGGGTGTGAAGCCTATATGGCTCCAGGCAACCGTACCCAGCGGTCAGGACACCTTGCGCATAACGAGTATTTTCATCTGATTCTTCTTGCGACCAATCAAGTTGGCTATCACAACCTGATTAAACTCTCCAGCAAAGCCTATCTTGAAGGCTTTTATTACAAGCCTCGCATGGACAAGGAATTATTACAGGAACATCAGGAAGGTCTCATTGCCCTTTCGGGGTGTTTGAGCGGTGAGGTGCCTCAGCTCATTAACCACCAGGATATGGAAGGGGCTCTCCGGGTGGCCGATGAGTATCGGTCCATCTTTGGAAAAGACCGCTATTACCTGGAAGTGCAGGCCAACGGCCTGGATCATCAACTCGTGGCGAATCGGGGATTACTGGAGATTCATAAGAAGCTTGGCATCCCGCTGGTGGGCACCAACGATTGTCATTATCTCAATAAACGAGATGCGCGTCCGCATGAGATCATGCTGTGCCTTCAAACGGGAAAAACGCTCAAAGATCCCAACCGGATGAAGTTTGACACAGACCAGTTATATGTGAAGTCCACAGAAGAAATGATTGCGGAATTTTCAGAATTTGACCGTGCAGTCTTGAATACGACCCAGGTGGCCGAGCAGTGCGATCTTCAATTGGAGTTCGGAACCACGTATCTGCCTGATTATCACGTGCCTGAGGGTCAATCACATGACTCCTACCTTCAGCATCTTTCAGAAGAAGGCCTTCGAGCCCGTTTACGGGAACGCCCGACGGCCATAGCCCCCGAGGTCTACCAGCAGCGACTCCACACCGAACTCGCCGTGCTCAATGCCATGGGGTATGCCGGATACTTTTTGGTTGTGTGGGATATCATCAATTTCGCCAGATCCCGAAAAATTCCGGTCGGCCCCGGACGAGGATCGGCAGCCGGCAGCCTCGTGGCATACGCTCTGCGAATTACGGACCTCGATCCCCTCACCTACAACCTGCTCTTTGAACGGTTTCTCAATCCCGAACGTGTCACCATGCCGGATATCGACATGGATTTTTGCATGGACCGCCGTGGCGAAGTCATCAACTATGTCATTGAGAAATACGGTGAGGAGCATGTGTGTCAAATCATTACCTTTGGCACGCTAGGCGCCAAAGCGGCCATTCGGGATGTGGGTAGAGTCATGGATTTCCCCTATGCGGAAGTTGACCGGGTCGCGAAGTTGGTTCCCACCCAACTCAACATCACCCTCCAGGATTCTCTGAAACTGGAACCTCGTCTGCAAGAACTTGTCGATCAAGATACCAAGATGAAGGAACTCATGGATACGGCGATGGCCCTGGAAGGCTTGGCTCGGCATGCCTCGACTCATGCCGCCGGTGTGGTCATTTCGCAAAAACCTCTCATGGATCATGTGCCCCTCTACAAAACAAGTAACGACGAAATTGTCACCCAATACACCATGACCGATCTGGAAAAAGTCGGGTTGGTGAAATTTGATTTTCTGGGTCTCAAAACCCTGACGATGATTCATGACGCGGTTCGAATGGTCAATGCCAAGCTTCCAACTGAGTCTCCCTTGGATATTAACAATCTAACCTTGAATGATCTCCAGACGTTTGAGCTCCTCAGTTCCGGAAAAACCTCAGGGATTTTCCAGCTGGAAAGTTCCGGCATGCGAAACTTGTTGGTCAAAATCCAACCGGAAACATTTGAGGACCTGATCGCCATTCTCGCACTCTATCGCCCTGGCCCATTAGAAAGCGGCATGGTGGACGATTTCATTAAACGAAAACGCGATGCCTCCCAAATTGTCTATGATCCCCCGCAATTGGAACCCATTCTCAAAGAAACCTATGGGGTGATCGTCTACCAGGAACAGGTTATGGCCGTCGCCAACCAGTTAGCCGGATTTTCACTGGGGCAAGCCGACTTACTCCGCCGGGCGATGGGCAAGAAAAAACATGAGGAAATGGCCAAACAAAAGGCATTGTTTGTCTCGGGAGCCAAAGGCAAGGGAATTTCGGAAAAAATCTCCGAAAAATTATTCGATCAAATGGCCTTTTTCGCTGGATACGGGTTCAATAAATCACATTCCGCCGCCTATGCGGTCGTGACATACCAGACCGCTTACTTGAAAGCCCACTTTCCCACTGAATTTATGGCGGCCTTGCTGACATCTGAAATGGGAAATACTGACAAGATGGTTGGGTATTTTTCGGAATGTCGTGAATTGGGAGTACACATTCTGCCACCCGATGCCAATCAAAGTTTAAAAAACTTCAGTGTGGTACCTGAGGGTATCCGATTCGGGTTAGTGGCGATAAAAAACGTCGGCGGAAACGCCGTGGACGTGATTTTAGAATCCCGAGACACGGAAGGCTCATTTTCCTCCTTTATTGATTTTTGTTGCCGCATTGATTCGCAGAAGGTCAACAAACGGGTGTTGGAAGGACTCATTAAGGTCGGGGCCTTTGATTCTATGGGTCTCACGCGCGCCAGCATGTTTCAGGTCCTGGATGAAGCCCTTGAGCATGCCTCCACGATTCAACGCAATAAACGGGAAGGCCAAACCAGTCTGTTTGAAATATTGGCTCCGGAACCGGCAACGCCAAAGCAAGACGGTTTTGGTTTCGTCATTCCACAGATTCCCGAATGGTCTCAGAATGACTTACTCAAATATGAAAGAGAGCTGACCGGTTTTTATATTACTGCACATCCACTCAACCGCCACAACGTGGGGATCACTCATTTTTCTACCTGCTCGACCCAGACTATTCGCGACGTCGGCGACGGACGAGAGGTCAAAGTCTGCGGGGTCATTTCAAGCCTCAAAATTACCACGACGAAAAAAGGCAACAGGATGGCCTATGCCCAATTGGAAGATTTGCATGGGACCGTTGAAGCCATTATTTTCCCCGAAACCTTTAAGCAACACGAAGAATTATTGGGACCGGAATCGGTCGTTCGGATTTCGGGAACCGTTGACCTGATGGATAACGGCGCCCGCATCAAGGCCACCAAAATCGAATCGCTCTCCCAATTAGAAAATGAAACGGTGAAGCATGTGACGCTCCAGGTCCACGAACAGGACGTTCTCCCCCACAATCTGCTAGACTTAAAAGACATATTCGAACGTCACCGTGGTCCGACCCCAATTTCGTTGGCGTTTCACTTGCATCCCGATCTGACAGCCAGCATGTCAGGATTGTCGGACATCGGCATTTCTCCGTCTCCGGAGTTTTTAGAAGAAGTGGAACATCTCCTCGGCACATCCACGGTCACCTTCCAATAATTTCCCTCTACCAAGGAGCCTGTCCGTGCGTGAATACCTGGACTTTGAAAAACCCCTGAAAGAACTTGAAGAACGCATTGCCAAGTTGGTGAAATCAAAATCTAAAAAGGTGTCGGTTCAGGAGGCCATCGTCAAATCAACCGAACAACTGGCAAATCTCGAGCGTGAGATCTTTGCCAATCTCTCGCCCTGGCAACATAGCCAAATCGCCAGACACCCACAGCGCCCTTCGATTTCTGATTACCTGGAACACATGACGGAAGGTTTTATGGAACTCCATGGTGATCGCCTGTTCGGCGACGACCGCGCGATTATGGGGGGGTTTGCCACATGGAAGGGCCGCTCAATCATGGCGATCGGTCATGAAAAAGGAAAATCATTAAAGGAACGCATGCGCCGGAATTTTGGAATGGCCAAACCAGAAGGTTACCGAAAAGCGTTGCGTCTCATGAAATTAGCAGAACGCTTCAACCGACCCATTATTACCTTTATCGATACTCCAGGAGCATACCCCGGCGTTGATGCGGAGCAGCGGGGCCAAGCCGAAGCCATCGCCAGAAATTTATTGGAAATGTCCAGATTGCAGGTGCCGATTCTGGCTGTGGTCACAGGAGAAGGCGGTAGTGGTGGAGCGTTGGCCCTGGGGGTGGCAGATCGGGTTCTGATGCTCGAACATGCCATTTATTCGGTGATTTCTCCAGAAGGCTGTGCCGCAATTCTGTGGGGAGACGCCTCAAAATCTGCCGATGCCGCTACCGCCTTACGAATGACGGGACCCGAGTTACGCAACCTTAATATTATCGAGGAGGTCATACCCGAACCAATGGGAGGTGCCCATCGAGATCCAAAAACCATGGCCGACCGTATCTCGCAGGCACTTGATACCCATTTCTTGCAATTACAGAAATTGTCGCCGGCAGCACTCCGACAACAACGAGAGGCCAAATTCAGGAGCCTGGGAACTTTTGGCTCTTCTCAGTCCACGCCCAAACAGGTGAAAATGGTCAACTCATGACCTGCAGAAACTCCGTAAACGGGTTTACGCGACCAAAACCCCACAGGATAATCTCCTTTTGAATTATTCGCTTCTTCTCCAGGCAGTTGTTCATTCCCCCCCATTAGGTTTCACGAGGTTCACGTTTCGCAGACCCATTATTTTTGTTCCTCAGGCAACTGCTTTTATTTATTGCGCCCCAAGGCCCAAAGGTTGATCCTTCGCTGAGCAGGAAGGATCTTCGCCTGTGAGGATAGAGAATTAGTTTGAAGATGCTGGAGGATTCGAATTGTCTGGAGGAGGTTCCCACTGCTGTAACCGGTCAACCAAAGGACGGGCTTCGGGAGTTGAGTCGCGTGTCGGTTCACTTGGTGGATGATCCCAGGTCAATTCAACAAAACCCTGCTCCTCAAAGGTCTGTCGGATGACATGGACCAAGGCCTCCAGAGTGATTTCATCACTAAGGGTCAAATCCAGGACCCGCTCTTGCGCCTTCACAGGCGGAGGGCTTTCATGCATTAATGCCCAACACCGATTGAAGACAGTCTCTCTCACAGAATGTGGGGCATTCATCGTTTCGAGATCTGACGTACATAATGCCAATACCATGAGGACAAATTGGATATCGGGCAACTCAGGATTAATGAGATCTAATCGTTGCATAATGTTTATGCTACCTCTGATCCCACTTGGCTGACAAGCACATGACCCATCACCACGACCAAGAAGCCTTTGCCAAATTAGTGGACCGTATCGGGCCTGATCATGCAGGCCAGCGCATGGAAATGCAGGCCCACTATTCGGCTCTCCTGTTAAAAGGTTATCACCTCCATATTCACATGGAGGAATTTCCAGCCGTTGCCTGGCTTATCAAGACTCTCTTGAAAACAACCGGTATTTGGCCCTTAGCTGTGAAGAATACGTCACAATACCGAATTGTCGAACACACCGTCCCGATTCCTCACCTGCCAGAATCCTTTGAGGGATTTCGCATTGTGCATTTGTCAGATCTCCATATTGAGGGGATGATCGATAAAGGCCATGCGCTCCAAGCCGCCATGTCCAGACTGCAGTACGACCTTTGCGTCATGACCGGTGATTTTCGCTTTCTCACCTATGGCCATTATGACAAGACGTTGATCCTCATGGAGGAATTGGTGAAGACCCTCAAGGCTCCTTACGGGGTCACGGGCATTTTGGGGAATCATGATTGGCTCGAAATGGTGCCTGGGCTCGAGCGGTGTGGAATCCGAATGCTGCTTAATGAAGCGCAATCCCTGGAAAAGGGGTCGGATGCGATTTGGCTCCTCGGATTAGATGATGTCCATTATTACGAAACGGGCGACCTGGATAAAGCCATACGCCTCGCGCCCACCGACGCCGTCCGAATTCTCTTAGTCCATTCCCCGGAGATTATTCCTGAGGCCTCGACTGCCGGAATGGATCTGTACCTCTGCGGCCACTCACACGGAGGACAAATCTGCCTTCCAGGAAGCAAACCCATCATTACCCATTGCCGCTGCCCCAGGGCCTACAAGGCAGGCCCATGGGAATATCAATGCATGCGCGGGTACACCTCTCGAGGAGTCGGCACCTCTTTGTTTCCCATCCGGCTGTTCTGCTTTCCGGAAATCATTATTCACACGCTCACACGAGCTCCCCGATCTTGAAAATCGCCTCGCCGATTCATACACCGATTCTCCTTCCCCATCGGGAAAACCGACGGGAGAAGTGGAAGGCTGACAACCAGCACCCCTTGTTGAGGATATGTCTTTTCTCGGAGAATGTTGATGAAAGCACGTTTGACGCAGGCTATCTCTCCACGAGATTACTCACAGACTCCTCATACAATTTCTGGAGAATCGTGAGGCAGTTGAATCAGTGATAAATTTCATCTGTACTTCCCTCTTTTCTCACGTTATGCTCTGAGGGAGCATCCATAACGGCATCCTGCTTCGTCTTATCCTCATGAGTTCCTCAATCACTACACCCTCTCAATTTCAATACGACCTCATTTGTATCGGTAGCGGACCAGCGGGACAACGGGCGGCGATTCAAGCCGCCAAAATAGGAAAACGCGTGGCGGTCATTGAAAAGAAGCGTGCCGTCGGCGGTACCTGTTTGGAGACCGGAACCATTCCCAGTAAAACCTTTCGGGAAGCCGTCTTGTCCTTTACCGGACCCCAACAACATTGGGGTCGTTTACCGGAAACCGCGAAAACACGACCCACGGCCGAGCAACTGATCACTCGCGTGGCAGAAGTCGTTCGCATCGAAGGTGAGGTGATCAACGATCAATTACGAAGAAATGATGTGGAATTCTTACAAGGAGAAGCCTCCTTTGTGGATCCCCACACCCTGTTGGTTCACACCGACAACCAGTCACAAACCCTGTCGAGTACTCACATTCTGATTGCCGTGGGAACCATTCCGACACCTCCTCCCAATATTCCCATTGACGGCCAGTATATTTTTGACAGTGATGGCATCATCCACCTGCAACAGCTTCCACGAACCATGACCGTAGTTGGAGCCGGGATCATCGGCATTGAATATGCCTCAATGTTAGGTGCACTTGGCGTCGAAGTCACCCTTGTGGATTCACGAATCCGACCGTTGGAATTTCTGGATGGCGAAATTATCGATGAGCTTATTTATCAGATGCGAAACCACCAGGTGACTTTTCGCCTGGGTGAAACTGTCGAAAAATTAGAAGTCGCGAGCACACCATCCTCAAAAGTCGTGATTCATTTGGCCTCCGGGAAACGACTGGTCTCAGGCCTGGTCCTTTATTCCGTCGGACGAACGGGAGCCACATCGACACTCCAACTCGAGAAGGCCGGATTGACGGTGGATGCCCGTGGCCGTCTGCAAGTCGATTCGCAATATCGCACGACTGTCCCGCATATCCTGGCCGCGGGCGATGTCATCGGCTTTCCAAGCCTGGCGGCCACATCTTCCGAGCAAGGCCGTTTAGCGGCCTGCTATGCCTTTGGTCTGGAAGCCAACCCCATGACAAGCCTGTTCCCTGTTGGTATTTATGCCATTCCGGAAATTTCGATGGTGGGAGCCACAGAGGAACAACTGACGCTCGAAAAAGTTCCGTATGAAGTGGGAGTCGCCCGTTTCCGCGAAATCGCTCGTGGCACAATCATGGGAGATTTGAACGGCATGTTGAAACTGTTATTTCATCGAAACGATCACCGGTTGTTGGGCGTACATGTGATCGGAACCGGAGCCACAGAACTCATTCACATCGGACAGGCCATCCTTCACACCGAACGTGGGCTCGAATACTTCCTCACGACAGTCTTCAATTATCCCACGCTAGCGGAATGCTACAAAGTAGCGGCCCTCGACGCCTACAACAAGCTTTGTGAAACATAGCACACGTTTCACGTATCGGTTAAAAGGGTAGCTTGAGTCCTCCGGGAAGATCCTTTAATCCTTTGATAGGAAGGCTTTTTTCAAGAAGACTTTTGAGCACAGCATCATGCTGCGTGACCCGCTCGGTTATTTGACCGGCAATTTCTTCAAACCCGACCAAATTATTTTGGAGTTGTTGCATCGGTTCGGCAATCTTCGCCGAGATAGCCGATTGAAGTTCAGTGCCAAATTTTGCAGCCAATTCATTCACCATTTTGCCGGCCGCATCTTGAAGAATACCATCCAGATCGGAAGATACCGTGACTTCTTGCTGTTCCAAAGTCCCCGTCACATTAGCCTGAACAGAAAACTCAGATACACCCACCACGGCAGAGCTGAGGGATTTGGTTAAAGGATTGGTATCACCATCTTTTCCTGCCGAAAATTGAAGACTGTGGAAATTCCCTATGCCATGAACCGTTAACCCCTGTTCCTTGAGATCCGCGTTTAAGTTGACATCACTCACCCCGCTAGCCAGTGTGACGGGCCATTTATCATCTTTGGATAATACGAGATTATCCAGTTCATACCCTTTCGCCTGCACTATCAGATGATCCTTGGAATCGGCGGGCACCACATGGTTGAGCATCCCTTCCAACGAAACAGACTGTACCCCCTTCAACCGGTCTCCGGAAAAAGCCAACGTTATGGGTTGTCCCAATGTCGGTTGGTCGGTGGTGATATTATGAATAGTCCCGGCCAAATCACCTGCCCCTAAACTGATCGATACCTTCGTCAGACGAATCAGGAAATCGGGAAGCGGATGCACTTCCTGAAAATGCACATCCACACCCTTCCCACGTAAAGGCTTGGACACCTGAGGGCCATCTTCTCCTCCCCCTGCGAGGCCCCCTTCCAGGAACGGCTTCGCTCGTTCATACCAGGCCGCTCCCTGATGAACCCATGATCCAATCTGAGGTCCCAATAATGTTTGACTCACATGAGCCAACCCTTTTGGAGATAAATTGTATTTGGCCTTGAGATGTTGAATATCCCGTTGCGGTGCGGTTTTCACCTGATCGAAGCGTGTGCGTAGTAATGCCAACTTCTCCTCGAACTCTTTCTTCGCCCCTATGAGTGATTCAATTTCCTGCTCAATATCCTGTTTCAATGCCTGCCCTTCCCCCACTCCGCCTAAAACGCCTTCCAGTCCGCCTTTTGCAGCCTTTTTCAGACTTTTCACCCGTTCTTTGTATTCGGCCAACTGTGCTTTCCCCGGCAACTCTTTCAACCTTGCCTCCCATGCCTCTTTTTCCCGCTCAACATCCCCTTTCAATGCCTCAATCAACCGGATCGTTTCCAAATTTTCCTTCTCTAAAATATTTTTCACGTCAGGCACTTCAAGAGCCGGAAGCGCAAGAGAAAACATCCCGGGCTCCGCTTCAGAAGGCACGTCCGGGGTTAGCTTGACGGCGCCGGATGTGGTTCTGAGAGTGCCCAAACGAACACCTTCCAAAGCCATTTCTTCCACAATGACTTTTCGCCGTAGGAGATTCAGTCCATCTAAACCCATCGTCACGTTGGCCACTTCCACCGCATTGGTCATGGGCTTCCTGGGATTCGTCACTTGCAGTCTGGTCAACGAGAGCCCGGCGGGAAACAGGCTGAGGTCAGCCGCATCCAGCTCTACCTGAGCTCCCACGGCTTTGGTCCCTGCCCCTTCGATCAAATTTTTCACCCATCCATCCACCAAAAATATCCACACGCAACCAAAAATGCCTGCAAACACGACAAACACCCCTAGCCCCCACCACCGAATCCATTTCGTCATCAGCCAGGCCTCCATGACGAAAAGGTTTCATAGGTCTGATATAACTTGCTGGCTTTAAACATTTGCATAATCCGGGTTTTTTGTACCCAGACCAGGACATGTTGTCGATAGCGACGAATCAAGATGTTCGAAAGCAGAAGAACAGGGACAAACATAGACACAGAAAACACCAGGCTGCCCATCACAATAGAATTATTGAAATGCTCTAATCGCCACCACACCGATTGATAAAGGGAGGTCCAAAACCCTTCCAGCGATGGAGCGGTCAGAACGGTCAACCCCAGCAGATGAAAGAGCGGTTCAAGGAGATAAGCCATCCCGGTAAACAGCGCCAGCCCCAACAGAAAAGCCGATAGATTCACACGCAGGATAAATACCAACAGGAGCACAAAGAGATTGTGCAAGCTCAGAAGCGGGGTAAGCCCAACGATCATGGCAAAACACAATCCCAACGAGAGTTGGCCCGGCTCGGTCTCGGAATTCAGAACGCGAAGTAGTCTGGCAAGAAGCTTAATCATTCAATTCGTTAGGCGGAAACCATTCTTTTTAGAATACCCTCGAATTACAATCAAGTCTACTAGAGGCCTAATTGGCTTTAAAAAAGCCAATAAACAAAATCATCTTTCCTCATTCATTTTTTCAGCTATCTGATTTATCCTCTGTAAGAAATACCAGACTATTGATGGTTTCCCTCTCAATAAATTTCCTCCATTTTTCTCCTGTACTATATTTCACGGAATGAATACCATTACCGTACTATTCATATCTTCCATCTATTAAAATTGCTTTCATTCTCCTATTGAACCCTATCTACCGATATTCCACTCAACAAAGTATATTCACAGGGAGCAACCAGATTATGCAATATTTCAGGACAATGAGATTTGTCAAAAACATAGGCGTTTTATGCACCACCAATATTATGAGGTGTTGACGGTGACTAATTTGGATAAGTCTCTCGAAAAGCTCCGGCAAAAACTACTTAAACTAAAGTCAACTGGGGAGGACGGTTTTGAAGGGCTCGTGGCCACATCTCTTGCTGACTTCACAGGACTTGTGTTCCGGCTCGCCAAGGCAGGATCGCAGTTTGGCCGAGATGCCAGTACTGAAAATAACCCCTTCGCCATAGCAATGGAGGCTAAGCGTTACAAAGACGATCTCAGTCTTGAGAAGCTTGCAGGAAAGGCTCTCCTTGCCGGACATCATTTGGAGAATAAGGTGGATCTTTGGATTCTCGGGGCAACATGCAACGTGGGTGACGTCACTGTCAGACAGCTTTCGGAAATCCTCGAAACCCATGGAGTGAGCCTGTTAGTCCTGGATTGGACACCTCATCCCTTACCCCCGCTAGCGGTACTTCTCGCATCCACACAGGACAAAACGCTGGAGTGGATTAAAAAAAATGCTGGAGGCAACCCAATCGCTCCTAGCACCCTCCATTCAATCTCTAACGCTCCAAGCTTCCAGAACCAGAAAAATAATTTGCGGCAATCGCTAAACTCGGCTGAGATAGGGTTGGATGCACTTCGCCAACATACTAGGAAATGGGTGGATATAAGGTTCAGGAAACGTGAAATTTCTCAAAAAACATTCGGACAATTCATCACTATCTCCGATCCCTCTGAACCAGCAATTCCACGCAGTAGAATTATTCAGTCTTTTGCTAATGCAATGGGCATCGACCCTCAAAAGCACATCTTAATCGCGGTGCTTGGGGTTGAAGGAATCGGAAAAACATGGTTAGTCGCACAGTGGTGGGCTGCCATCCCCGAACCTCCAATTCTAATTTTTGTGGCAGGTCGTCGGTGCGAGAAGCTCGATCCCTCCGAACCTCTTAAAAGCCTAGCGAAGCTTCTTGCCCAGCAAGATGAGCATTCAGACGAAACAGCCATTGGTAAATGGTATCGTCGATTGGAGCGATGGCGAGGACAAGGCATTGAGGAAAGACTTCGGTTTGTTGTGGTATTGGACGGACTTAATGAAAATCCAGACAAGCCTTGGGCTGACATTCTTAAATCACTGGTTCTCGAAGTGCACGCCCTGGGCGGTCTCGTGGTAGCAACTTCTCGGGAGGCATTCTGGAATCGCGACATCGTTCCACGATTACGAAACAACTCCAATAAACAGGATTCATTAACGGTAAAAATGGTTTTCGTGACTGGGTATACTGATGAGGAGCTGGAATCCATTCTTGCCCGGGTTGGCGTAACGCCAACAGATCTCCCAACTCCTGTGCGTGAGTTTGTCCGTAATCCACGAACCTGCTCGGTTGCTTTGAATCTAGTAAACCGGCTTTCCGTTCAAGCCAATGAACTTACCGTTGAACGGCTTCTGTTAGAGCATTGGAAACAACGGTTAGAGGAACGTGGCGATCTCATAGGCCATAATATTCAGGATTTCGAAAATCTTCTACGATCCCATGCACGCACCTGGCTTAATCACCCGAACAAGCCATTCGACCGCGACAATTGGATAGATCACTCGGGAGCCATTCGTCGTTTCGGTGGACGTAAACACTATAACGATCTGACGGAAATTGAAGAGGGGCGATTTTTAACCATCACTTCCAATGACAGTGGAACCTATCAATTCCAACGAGAGACTTTGCCATTCGCCCTTAGCCTACTTGTCACTCATGAACTCAAAACGGTCTACAAAAATCCAAATGCCAATACTGCTGAACAACTTGACCGCATTTTAGATCCGGTGCGGGGATTTAATATTGTGGCGGATATCATTGCATCCGCTATTTTTTTGGCCTGCATGGACGATGATTTCCCTCAAACTGGTCGAGTGGAACTGATCCAAACCTGGCTGAGCTTACAGAATGTGAGTAACGAAACATTCGAAACCGTTGCAGCCTACGTATCTTTACGCCCAAAGGCATTTTTTGATACCGCCGAACTTCCTGAATTGAAGACAAGGACTACCGGTCTTCGACAATCTTTATTAGGTCTTTTGGTTTATAAGCGGGACCATCCTCAAGTTAACTTTATCCTACAAAACCGTCTACCTCATTGGCTTGGGCGATATTCCCAAAAAACAAATCTTATCATTGATGAGGGTGAATTCAATCAGCAAAAAAAACCCCACGAACAAAAAATCACCGAGACGCTCAAAAAACTCTCCGAGGAAGAACGAAAATTTTTCGACCAAGTCTGCGTCGAAATTCCCGAACCCACAAAAAT
>BQIZ01000079.1 GCA_021604365.1 Nitrospirales bacterium | reverse complement strand
CTTCGTAGCCGGTGGAACGTCGTCTTCAGCCCACGGCGGGTCGCTTTCCACGACACACCTTCTGCAGTTTGGAGGGTAATGTCGTGAGTCGTTTGACTATCCATGATAGACGTCCCGCCGGGACGTCTCTACACAAAAGGACCAACAGAATTCATTTCGCTTTGGTAGCGATGGGTCGGTGACCCGTCGTCTTGGGTTGCGAGAACACGGTTTTTGAACCATTAACCACATTGATGAAAAATCCGTTTGTCCTGAGCAGCCTACGAAGCGGACGTGTCGAAAGGGTGCGAACCGACCAAATGGGGTTTTCAGGTTACATAGATTCCGACTAATTGACCGGAAGGATGTTGTCTGGGAGTGTCTGCTTACTCAGCATCAACTTTTCGCACCATACCTTACCAAGCGGTTTTGACAGGGTATTGACGAATGGTCTCGTCTTTGGTGAGAAGAATGAGTTTTTCTGGATCCATTTGGTAAAACAGTTACCAATTACGGTGAATCGATTAAATGCCTCAAAACTTTACATCCTTGAGTTCTTCGAGCGATTCATCAAAGTTGGGAGCAATGTACTTCACGATTCCTTTGCCGCCTCCCAAGGTTCGCTCTTTTTTGAATGCAGGAATAGGGACAATTTTTGCGGCTGGCTTCTTCCCCTTGGCCACAATAATTTCCTCACCGGCTAAGGCTCGTTGAATCAGCTGCGAAAAATGGGTCTTGGCTTGATGAATGGTGACAATGGCCATAATCCTTATTCCTAAATGGACTTATTCATTTAGTCAAGTTCACTGATACCCTTGGCTTTCGTGACACATCAACCCTTGTAGACGTCCCACCGGGACGTCTCTACAAGAGGTCCTAATGATTAAAGACATGATTTTTCCAGGGTGTACCCATCTTCAGGTGGAACGTCTTCTTCGATGGGTCAAAAATTCTTGGGATTGTCAGCATCCAATTCCCACTTCGCCGGATTGTCCACCATATATTGGCGAATGGTTCCTAGCGATGACTCATCCCGAATAATATGCTCATAAAAACGTGTCTGCCAGCCAAATGGCCCAACCCCCGACCCACGAATCCGTTTGGTACCCACGGATTTAAATTGGCCAATGATGGATCCCAGAGAATCGGGTTTTAAATTTGCCTTTGTAGTGACGTCCCGGTGGGACGTCTTTTCTGCTCCGCCGGTGAACACCAAAATCCCATGCAGATGATTGGGCATGATGACGAACTCGTCAAAGCTAACATGCTCCCTGATCATTGCCGTTCGCCGCCACTCCTCTTCAACAACCAGGCCTGCTGGTGAAAGGACCACCTTTCCCTCAACAATTTCTCCCAACACACAACGTCGATCTTTCGTACAAACAGGCACAAAATACCATCCCGCCTGGGAATAATCCCACCAGGGAAGGCGAATAGAAGAACTCCGATAATGAGGGTTCACTGAGGTCCCCGTAGAATTCCGCACACATCACCATTCATAGACGTCCCAACGGGACGTCTCTACCGGTCAGGGCTTCTCGTGGATGACTTGTGCCAGGTGTTCCTGCTCCCAACCGCCGCCTACGGCTTTAAATAGATCCACCATAGCCGTGAGACGTGCCCGCTCGGTTTGGACCACGCCCAATTCCGCATCGAGCACGATGCGCTGAGCATCTATGACGTCGATATAGCTGACCAATCCCTTGCGATACCGGATGTCCGCTAGCTCCAGCGATTCCCGGGCCGCTGCCACATGTTGGTGTTGACTGACCAGTTGCTCTTTGCGCGTTTGCAGAGCAACCAGCACATCAGCCACTTCCCTAAACGCATTCAGAATGGTTTGCTGGTAGTCTTCCAACATTTGCTGATACCGGTTTTCCGCCACCTCTAATCTGGCCAAATTGGTATAGCCTTCAAAGATCGGAAGGGTCACCGAGGGACCGATCGCCATGTTGCGGCTGCCCCATTTGAACCATTGATCGAATTCGCTGGTGAGAAACCCTCCGTTTCCCGTGATGGCCACACTGGGAAAAAAGTAAGCGCGGGCTTCTCCAATTCGAGCATTGGCGGCTTTTAAGGTTTCTTCCTTTTCCAAAATATCCGGGCGCCGTTGCAAGAGATCTGAAGGCAGACCGACTGGGATCGTGGGTTGCGCCATCACGGTCCGAAGGGGTTTGGAGGACAACACCAGCGTACCAGGATTGGCCCCGGTCAACACTTCGAGTTGATGCAGTTGCACAGCCCGTTGACGCCGAAATTCGGGAATTTGCGAGGCCGTTTGAGCCACAAGGGTTTCCTCTCGTTTCACATCCAGGTCGGATACCAGACCGGCCTGCGCACGGCTCCGGATGATCGACAGTGAGTCTTGTTGAAGCGCCAGGTTCCGTTCCGCAATTTCCACTTGTTCGTCCAGTTCACGAAGCCGGAAATAAGAATCTCCCACCTCACCCACCAGGCTCAACAACAGACCGCGGCGATTCATTTCGCTCCCCAGCGCTTCTGCGGTAAAGGCCTCCTTTCCGCGTCGAATGCGACCCCATAAATCCAGTTCCCATCGAAGGTCGATGTCCGCACGCCAAATATCAAATTTGGCTCCCGGTGGCGCGAATCCTTCAGGCGCCCCTCCTGTGGGACCGACCAAAATGCTTTCCGATCGACGAATCCGGCTATAAGATCCATTCAACGACACATTGGGATAGAGCCCAGCTCCTGACCCATAGGCAATCGCGTGCGCTTCCAGCACCCGAAACGCGGCTTGTCGGAGATCATGGTTTCGATCCAAGGCCTGTTCAATCAATCCATTCAATTCATCGTTGCCAAACATTCGCCACCACTCAGCCTCCGGCACTTGGCCGACCGTGATGGGAAGCGGAGAGGATGAGCCTTCCAGGGTCATCCTGTTCCAGTCTTCCGGGACATTGAGATCCGGCTGCTGATAGTCCGGCCCCACCAGACATCCCGGCAAAAAAAGGATCATAAGCAGTATGGGTAGATGTTTCGTGGCGATCATACGTTTCTCATTACGGAGTCTCTTCTGTCTCTGACAACGGACGGGAGATATTGGATGGCGGAGTTCCGTTCTCAGATCGGTTATGGTCCTGACCCGAAACCGGTTCGACAGGGCGCTCGATATAAACATCGACCTGTTGGCCGACATAGACCGGGAAAGAAGGCCGTTCAAATCGATAAATCACCTGAAGCACCCTGGTGTCGACCCGTTCCCGATTGTCCCCGGACAGGGAACGTTTGGGCACAATGTAGGGCTCAATACGGTCGAAGGTAAGAGGAATGGCCTTATCCGTAAACCCTTTAAGGTAGGCCACCGCCGGACTTCCGGGCACCATCAACGGCGCGTTGACCTCATCGATATCAGCCCGCACCTGTAAGGTTTCCGTATCCCCTAATATGATGAGCGGCTCAATGGCATTCACCGTGGCATATTCCCCGGCTCGAACGTTGACCTGAAGAATCGTCGCCGCACGCGGTGCCCGAACCGTGAGACGGTTTAATATCGCCTGCACTTCATCCCGTTCCGTTTTTGCCAAATGGAAATCAGCCCTTGCCCGAATCAACGCCCGCTTGGCACCTTCCGCTTCATGCCATTTCCTCTTCACATCATCTTCACTGACCGCTCGACGGTCCGTGACCGACTGAAGCCGCTTCAATTGGTCCTGAACATCCCGGAGCCGGATCTCCTGCTCGGCGATCCGCGCCGCTGCAGACGGGAGCGAATCGGTCCTGGTTTGCAGTTGTGCTCGCAACTCCCGATCATCCAACTGAAACAACGGATCTCCCTGCTCAACATGATCCGCCACCGTGACATACACCTTCGTCACCAGACCTGAGACCGGAGGCGCGATTCTGACGTTTTCGTTCACAGCCTCAATGATGCCTGCTGCGGCCACGGTGACTGGATACGGATTCTGAGGAGGAGCTTCCATCGGTGGAGGCGGAGCCACTTTCTTATTAGCGCCCCACAACGTCGCAATCGTCAAAATGATGCCCCCCACTGCGATCCAAAAACTCAACCGCCGCAGTACCATTTAAACGGGTGTCTCCTGCCCTTCTTGGATCTGGTCCACTCGTCCATCTTCCATATGGACAATGCGATCGCCAAATTCAAATATCCGGGTATCGTGCGTCACGATAATCACCCCCCGATCATGCTGTTTCCCGATATCATGTAATTGCTGGACAATGCGGTGTCCCGTCTCTCCATCCAGGTTCGCCGTCGGTTCGTCACACAGCAATAACTGGGGATCACTCACCAACGCTCGGGCAATCGCCACACGCTGCTGCTCCCCTCCCGACAGTCGGGTTGGCAATGCCGCCAAGCGCGCTCCCATGCCCATGCTCCCAAGGACCTTCTCCGCTTGAGCCAGGGCATCGTGTTTGGCTACTCCGCGAATCAATAACGGGACAGCCGCATTTTCGACAGCGGTAAGAGTGGGCAAGAGATGATATTGCTGGAAAATAAATCCGAGATGATCCAAGCGAAATTTCGTTTTTTCCGACGCGGACAATTCCAGAATGGATTCTCCTAAAATTCTCACCTCTCCCTCATCGCTTTCTAAAATACCTGCAATCACCGATAAGAGCGTCGTTTTCCCGCTACCCGAAGGCCCCACCAGCAACAAGACTTCTCCACGGCCGACATGTAAATCCACTCCCTTTAGGACTGGGATCCGGGTCTCTCCTTCCCCAAACGATTTCACCACGCCCCTGGCCTGCACCAGCCAGTGAGCCGTTTCATGGTTGAGGGTCGATGGCGGGTTCCGGCTCACGGCGCTACCCCCGAAACACAATCGCCGGTTCCAGTTTGGCCAATTTTCGAATGCTAATCACGCTCGATACCGCACAGATCAACAGGAGCGCCACGGCCACTCCCACGAGAAGAGGCCATGTTTCTTTAAATGGCAGCCGCCCTCCGCCTGCAGCGGTCAATCCAAACAATGTGGCCAATCCCACACCGACTCCATATCCAATCGATCCGACGGTAAAACTTTGCAGGAGGATCATGCGCGCCAGCATACCCGTGCTGGCCCCAATCGCTTTCAGCGCGCCGAACTGCGGCAAATTTTCGACCGTAAATAGGTAAAAGGTTTGTCCGGAAATCGCCATCCCCACAATAAACCCTAATAAGACGGTGGTACCAAAATTCACGCCAATACCGGTGTTTTGAAGAATCCATCGAATGGTTTTCCATCCAAACTGGTCTTCAGTAAATGCTCCCAACCCGGTTTGCTCATGAATTCGCCTGGCTAATTCCTCGGGACTGACTCCACTCACCGGACTGGCAAGCACATACGACAATTTCCGCCGTTCTTCGGGTGTCACACCCAAGGCTCGTTCATAGGTAGTGTAAACGAAGGGAAAGTTTTGAAAACTTTTTTGGGTCTGCACGATTGCCACGACCCTGACACGATGATCATTGATCTCAAACGTGGTACCGAGATGAATGTTCTCGGGTCCCCCTAACCGCTCCACCCCTAATTGATCGATCGCGACCGCGTCAGGAGACCGCAACTCTTCAATGTTGCCATCCAATACCTTACCGGGTCGACCGATTAAGGTACTGGATTCAATTCCGACCAAAGCTATTTGTTCATAGTTTCCATCCCGCAGCCTCGCACGCTGAACTCCCTTATAAAGAGGAACCGCCCATTCCACCCCGGAAACACTTCGAACCACATTCACCGTCGTATCGGCCAGCGGTTTAATCTCTTCGACTTGATTGATATTGGAATCGGTGACCCACACAGGAGCATTCACATTGGTGATGCCCGATTGCGACCAGGTCATCAACCCCCAGAAAATGGACCCCTGCTGAACAATGAGCATCGTGGAAAATGTGAGCCCTGCCAGCAACATGAGGTATTTGGGTCGATCGCCAAACAACATTTTCAGTGCAACGTAATTCATACCTTCCGTGCCGTCCGCTTCCGGGGTTTTTTTATTTGGTCTGACATGCGGAAGGCTCCTTCCGGTGAAGGAATTTTAAGTCCGTTCATCATAATGTTCACAAAGGTTTGGGAAATGTCTTCAGCAGGCTGAGGGAGTTGAGCCTGAAATAGGACCGTCAACAACCGATGATAAATCAGCATGCCCATAAAGGCGCGTGCAGCGATGAGGGGCTGAACCGGCTGAAAGGCCCCATCGTCTATGCGTTGTTGAATATACCCGGCCAAAAAATCGTAAAACACCCTGATGTGATTGTGGAAAAACATATCCGACATCTCATGGTTTTCCAGTGCGCTAAACAAAATCAGCCTCATCAAATCGGAATCCGGAGCCCCTCCGACCACCGTCCGGGCAATCACGGAAAACACCTCAACATCTTTTTGTTCCCCAGCGAGACTTTTTACTTTGGAGAGTAATCCCGGCACGGGAGATTCCTTTGCAAGAATGGCCGCATACAAATCCTCTTTACTGGGAAAATGTTTAAAAATAAGGGCTTCGCTTACTCCTGCCCTCTGGGCAATCTCCCGGGTCTTCGTCCCGCTAAACCCTTTTTTGGCAAACAGGGAGGCGGCTGACTGAATGATTTTGGCCTTCCGAACCGGACCGGCTATTCGTTTCTGTGCTAACCGCATCTTCACCTTCCATTATAGTAAGTATTTACTTACCATGTTAAGATTCCCCCAGAAACCTGTCAAGAAATTTGGATCTTTTTCAATTTTTTCGGGAATAATTGAAAATTCGTAAATCTCACACAGCCCATACTGGTTTATCAGGGTCCTCAATACTCATAGCACTGAGACGTTCAGATGGAACGCATGGAGATTCCACCGATCATTTTGAACCTGAAGGTTGATCACCAACATAGGTGCAGGTTTTCGATTTCGCTCATGAACGGTTTTTTAACTACCTCCCGCATAGCAAAACGGGTAAGTCGTGCCAATCAATTTGACTCAACGAAAAAAATGCGTATCTTGTTGGGGAGAATCAGTATAATGTTGCTATATTCCTGAAGAACGGTAAGGACAACAAATGGATACTCCCCCAGAACCCGAGAATACACTCATCGTTTCCCTCCCGCTCGTCCCTGTCAAACGAACGGTCTTGTTCCCCGATACCCTTGTTCCCTTTACGATTGGCCGACCCCGCTCGATCGCGGCGGTGGAAGCCGCGATGAATTCGGAAGACAAAGCCTTGGTGTTCGCCACTCAGCGTGATTCTGAAAAGGAAGAACCCGGGTTCGATGACCTGTATCGCATTGGCACAAAAGCCGTTATCAAGCAAATGGGGAAAACTCCGGACGGCCATCTCCAGGTTCTCGCACAGGGCATCGAACGCGTCGTCCTACTCAAGCAGGAACAAGCCGAACCCCATATGATCGTTCGAACACGGCAACTGGCTCTCTCTCTTGAATCCGACCTGGAACTGGAAGCCTTGCATCGTGAACTGGTGGAACTCATTGGCCAATTACCGGAATTATTGACGACCCAAGGCGTGGTGGAATTGGTGGCAGTACTTCGAGCAGAAAAAAACCCCCTTTCGGTGGCCTATCGTCTCGTATCCCTCCTCAACCTCAATATGGAACGATTACAGGGACTTCTGGAGCAATCCGATGCCAAGGAAGTGCTTCGTCAGGTATACGGCGCGTTGGCACATGAACTCCATATCCTCAAAATTCGCCATGAAATCGCGAGCCAGGCCCAGGCGGAAATTGGGAAATCCCAACGGGAGTATTTCCTGCGACAACAGTTAAAAGAAATTCAACAAGAACTCGGAGATTTGGAGACCCAACCCGAAGATGGGGAAGTGGGAGAATTAAAAGCTCGTATCGAGAAGGCCGACCTTCCGGATATCGTAAAAACCGAAGCCACCAGAGAACTGAAGCGCCTGGTCAAGCTGCCTCCCGCCTCTCCTGACCATCAAGTCATTCGCAGCTATTTGGAATTGGTTCTGGAATTACCCTGGAACACCCTCACAGAAGACCACCTGGATTTGACTCATGTTCGGACGATTTTAGATGAAGATCATTACGGCATTCAGGATGTCAAAGAACGCATCCTTGAGCACCTGGCGGTGTTGAAGTTGAATCCGTCTGCGAAGGCTCCCATCCTGTGTTTGGTGGGACCTCCGGGAGTGGGGAAAACCAGCTTGGGTCAATCCATTGCCCGCGCCCTGGAAAGAAAGTTCGAACGCCTGAGTTTAGGGGGTCTCCATGATGAAGCTGAATTGCGTGGACATCGGCGGACCTATGTCGGGGCCATGCCAGGCCGTCTGATACAAGCTCTCCGACGTGCCGGAGCAAAAAATCCGATCCTGATGCTGGACGAGGTCGATAAGGTCGGACAGGATTTTCGAGGAGATCCCGCCTCAGCCTTGTTAGAAATTCTTGACCCTGAGCAGAACCATACCTTCCGGGACAATTACTTGGATTTGCCCTTTGATCTCTCTAAGGTAATGTTCATCACCACGGCTAACTCTCTGGACACGATCTCCCGTCCTCTCTTGGATCGCATGGAAATCATACGTCTGGGAGGCTACAGTCAGCAGGAAAAACTTGAAATTGCCAATCGTTATTTGTGGCCTCGTCGCTTAAAAGAAGCCGGCTTGGAGTCCAAACCTCTGACTTTAGAGGAACAGGTGATTCCCCATATCATCAAACGATATACCCGGGAGGCCGGCGTTCGCCAATTGGAACAAATGTTGGGACGGTTAACTCGCAAAGTGGCTCTGAAGCTGACAGAACAATCGCCGGACCAGCCGGAAGAATCTCTCACGATCACCCAAGTGGACCTTCCGGAATGGTTGGGCATCGAGCGATTTATGCCTGAGGAAGCCAGAACAACATTGCCCCTGGGGGTGGCCACGGGAATGGCCTGGACAGAAACCGGCGGGGATGTCCTCTATGTAGAAAGTGCCCTTCTCCCGGGAGGGAGCGACCTCACCATTACGGGCCACATTGGCGATGTGATGCAGGAATCAGCCCAAGCGGCTCGAAGCTATCTCTGGTCGCGCGCCGAATCGCTAGGCCTGGACATAGCGGTGTTTAAACAAAGCGGAATGCATATTCATGTACCGGAGGGTGCCATTCCCAAAGATGGGCCATCCGCCGGTGTGACCATGGCAAGTGCTCTGGCTTCACTCCTACTGAAAATCCCGGTTAGGAACGATACGGCGATGACCGGAGAAATTGGGTTGACGGGATTGGTCCTGCCTGTGGGCGGGATCAAAGAAAAGATTCTGGCCGCACATAGGGTCGGGTTGCGCCACATTGTCCTTCCTAGAGCTAACGAAAAGGATCTGAAAGATGTGCCTGACGCTGTGCGATCTGAGTTGTCCGTCATATTCGTGGAAACGATTGAAGAGGCCTTAGATGCTGTCCTGCTGAAGGCGCCGGATATTCGTGAGAGACCAAAAAACCCTCCGCCCGCCCATCCTGCAGGGAGTGAACAGAAAACCGTCATGGGCAGTCGCTAAGCTTCCAGAGGTGCTCTTCTCTCCACCCTTGATTCTTCTCTCTTTCTGAAAGTGACCGACGAGACTACTTCCCACCTGTGAGGAAAGAAGATATCCGTTGCATGGTAAAGGTACCCCCAGGTTCAAGAGGGTTGTGATCCTGGCCAATGCGAGTATACCACCAACGTCCCCGAGCGACCGGCGAATCATCTAACCACTTCAGCTCAAACCCTCCCTCCCGATCGTTACCGGCTTGCATCCATTTGCCTTTCCACACCCCATCCTTCAGTTCATGGGTTTCAAACCAGCCATCCTCCCAATCATAATGGCCTTTCCCCGCCTCATTTAACGTAATGGTATTGGACCCGGTATCGTCTGCATAGGCCCATACCCCGGCAAGTTCTTGAAGGTGTCGAGGTGGATGAAAGGGTTCCAGAGAACGCACTTCATCTTGAGGAGTCTGATGTGAGAGACCTGCACACCCCAACACCCCAACAATATTTATGACGATCATCATCATTTGGACTATACTTTTCTGCATGAATCCTTCCTCGACTTCCCACGATAATTAAGTTGGGAAATTATGTTTAGGATTGTATCAAATAAGACCGATAGAGACAGATACGTGAAACCCTGTATCTCCAGAGACCGGCACTGATGAGCCCGATCAGGAAGGTGGCGTTTGAACGATGGAACTGACGCCCGCTTTGTTCTGTACAACATGCGGGACGGTCAGAAATGGTCACAAGACCTGTTCGCATTGTGGGGTTGCACGTCATTCACCACTACAGGAACCCGTGAATAACTCCAATGAACCACCACTCGCCACAGACCGTTCCTTGACCCCATCAGAATCTCAGAACCCGTTGATCCCTAATAGGACTGGCCGATCGACTGAACATGGCTCTGATTTAGCATATTTAGGCTCTGCTCAGAGAAAACCGACCGAGCCCCTTCACGCAATTCCCCCTTCGGACATAGACAACGAGTCGGACGATTCCGATTTGTTTCCCATCCACCACCCCATTTTTTGGGGGCGTGGGCGAACCCTCTTTGGCATTTTCATTGTCAATACCTTTTTCACATTACTGACTCTTGGCCTGTATTCTTTTTGGGGAAGAGTGCGTATTCGCCAATTTCTGAGCAGCCAAACCAGTTTTGCTCACACTCGCTTCTCCTATCATGGGACTCCGCAAGAATTATTGAAGGGCTGGTCAAAAGCATTTTTAGTTTTTGGTCTTCCCTATGCTTTTCTGAGTCTCGTTCCCCTCATATGGGACCAGATTCCGACCTGGATTCCCAATGCCCTTGCAGCGATCATGGCCCTGTGTTTCATTCCTGTCGCTGTGGTCGGATCGCATCGTTATCGCTTGAGTCGAACTTCTCTGGGAACAATTCGTTTCTCCTTCCGGGGGCACGTGAAAGCATATATGAAAATATGGATCCTGGGAACGGTACTGACCTTGTTGACCGCCGGCATCTATTATCCGTTTTTCGAAAATGCCAGACGGAAATTTCTCGTCACTCACACATACTTTGGTAATCGCCCATTCACTTATTTCGGAACGGGAAGCGGACTCTTGAAAATCTATGCGAAAGCCCTTGCCCTCAGCATGCTGATTGTGATCACCCTCATCGGGACCAGCGCCGGACCCAAAGGCCTGTCAGTCTTCGCCCAATGGCCATCCGATGGTTGGCGAGACCTCTTGTTCAATTCCATCTTCTTCACCGGGATGCTCATACTGCTGCTACCGTGGTTTTATCTGCAGGTTGCCAAACAACGGTACCAATGGAATCATTCAGATTTTGGAGATGCGCATTTTCAGTTTTCTGCCTCCACCTGGAATTTAGTGGAATTGCGGATGACGAACTTCCTCATGCTCATTCTTACGTTTGGATTAGCCTGGCCCTGGGTCCAGGTCAGGAATCTTCAATTTTTGTACTATCATCTCACCCTTCAAGGCCCTTTAGATTTTCAACGGATCGAACAGGAAGCCTTGGATGCTTCGCCCACCGGAGAAGAGCTTGCGGGATATTTTGACGCTGGTTTTGATTTAGGCTAATTTGGCCTTTGTGCGTGTCAGTGTTCGACCTTCCCCACATTTCACCTCTCAACATCCATCGACAAATTATGAATTTATTAGGCTGAACCACCTCGATCATGGCATACCCCACAGAATGGAAAGGGTCTTATTATGACGGCCAATCGCCAGTTCCACAGCATGTCACCATCTCCGTGACAGCCGTCGGCCTGAGGCTTCACTTTCCTGACCACACACACACGACATGGAACTACCATGAACTTCGACAAACCCAGGGGCGCTACTCCGGAGAAGAAGTACGATTCGAGCGAGGGACAGGAATTGGCGAAACCCTGGTCATCCCCGGCCCCAATATTCTGCTGGCGATTCATGAGCATGGCGGATCGGAAACCAAGCATTTCCATCATCCCCGCACGCGACGTACACGCATGTACTGGACGGTGCTTGCCGCACTCGCCAGCATCCCCATCGTGTATGGCATTTTTATCTGGGGGATTCCCTTATTGGCCCAGCCAATCACCGCCGCCATTCCGATTTCCTGGGAAATCCAGTTGGGACAATTTGTTCAACAGGAAGTCACAGCCGGAAAACAGGTTTGCCAGAATCCGAAACTGATCCACGCGGTCGAATCAATATTGACGGCCCTGACCAATTCCATCAACCGACTCCCCTATCAATTTCAGGTGACCGTGGTGGATAGCCCCGTCGTCAACGCCATGGCGGCCCCGGGCGGGTATATCCTGGTCTTTCGGGGTCTCCTGCAAGACACCGCTTCTCCCGAAGAATTCGCGGGAGTCCTGGCTCATGAAATTCAACACGTTCTGCTTCGACACACCATGCACCTTATCGTCAGACATGTGTCGATGGCTTTCGTCATCGCCGCCCTCAGCGGAGATGCCAGCGGCATGGTGGCCTATGCTCTCCAAGCCGCCCAAACTCTTCAGACCCTGTCCTATAGCCGTGACGCCGAAGACCAGGCCGATGAGCAGGGATTCCAATTATTACAGCAGTCGAAGATTAATCCCGAGGGGATGATTACCTTTTTCGCCAAACTTGGAAAAGAACAACCTGGGAACGCCGTCTTTCGCTATCTTTCGACCCATCCAGAGACCCAAGACCGGCTTGCCCACCTGAAGTCCTTGCTGCCACCTGTCTCCACGACCTATCGAGCTTTCCCGTTTGAATCCGAGTGGTCTGACATCACCACATACTGCAAGTGACCCCCTAAAGGCATTTTCCTAACCCAGTTTGCTTCCTGGCGCAAACGCCCTTGACGGAAGGTCCAACTCACCTTTTTTAATACCTGACCCATTGCTCTCTAGCCCTGGAGCCTTCATAATCATTTCAACCGAGACATATCGGAATGTATGGTGTCTTTGTTTGTACCGCGACTCCAAATACACCTATACCCCGTCTGTCTAGTCTGAGGGTATTATCATCAACACACAACAAGGGGTGCGTCACATGGGAACCGAAATAACACGCTATGCCATTGGGGATCACGGGAAGCTACACAAATTTACCGGAAAGAATGTACCGGCAGGCACCGAGGCCCTGGTGGAAGAAGACGGAACAAGCTTAACGGCGAAGGGGAAAACCTATACCGCTCGGTTTTCGGATATTCTTCCGAACGTGGAGATTATTCGCGTGCAATTCGATCAATACAGCTCGAACGCCATAGGTGATGCCATGGAAGCCCATGATAAAACCCTAGCAAAGATCCCTGAAATGCTTGAAAATACAAAGGTCATATCAGAAAAACTCAGGCATGATTGGATGGCCCAAGACAAAGCCTATCAGGATACCGAAAAAGCCAAAAAAGTACCGCCGGCTGCAGCAAAAGTCACAACTCCTGCGAAAGAAGCGATTGCGGCAACCTAATCAATCCCTCCCTAATTACAGAACATTCCAGGGCTAAAAAAGGCGCCGTTCGCTTCAGGGTCATCACCATTGCTCCCCCTCTGCCCAAAAAAGCAGAGGGGGGGGGAACGCTTCAATATTTTTCAATCCTCAAACTAAAGAATTCCGAAAGAGGACCGGCTTAAGCCGGTTACGCCCTGCAGGACCTTGATATCAAGGCTGAGGAAGATCGGGGAATAATTATGGCGCTAACCATCAAGGTTTGATTCACCTTGATCAAATGAACGGATTACTTTTTTTGAAACGTAATATGGTCTTTATACTCCTGAATCGCGGCGCCCAACGCCTTCGACCCTAATGGAATATTGGCCTCCAGTGCATCTTCAATGGCTTGATCGTCGATTATTACTTCATAGCATTCATGTTGATTGGTGAGCACCATGCCCTTCTCCGTTTGCCGGGGCATATAGATTTCCGTCCACACTTCCTTTTCCACCAAACACACATCCCGAAACCGTTCATACAAAAGCTGCAACCGTTCTTGATCAGAAATTATGAGCGGATTACTTTCCATAGCTATACATCTCCCTTTACATCGTCAACAGTGGTTCTTTTTCTACTCCCCTCTCATCAAACTCGTCAAGGGGTCGCGAGCTATTTTCCGAAAACGGATACCCAGGGGTCTCGGTTAAGAACCCAGAGATAAAAAAACGTGCCCAGCCAGCCATGATAGAGCCCCAGCGGCCAAAGGTTCCCATCACGGATATAGAACGGGATAAAAAAGCAGGCCATAAGGCCGGTGCCCAGCATCAGCCACCAATCGGGGAAATGAACCACGGCAAACAGAATCACTCCAATGGGAAGGACCAACCACAGGCCATGCTGAGGAAAAATTTTGATGAGATTATCGACACCCAAGGCCTGCACAAGAAACTGTTGGAGGATTCCCCACAACGGATACAGGAACAACAGAAACAGCATGTGGTCTTGCCAAAGCACTCGACCGTTCACTATGGCATACCAGACCATGGCTAACCACGACCCGGCAAATAACACTGATGGCCAAATGAAGGCTTGTCGAAGATTGTCGGTGCGAAATCCCCAACTCTTCCACCTCGTTGGATCTTGCCGAACCAGCCAGACAACATAGCTCATCCAACTGATGCTGGCCAGGGCTATGAACAGTCCCTTTGCACCAAGACTTTTGAATACAAGATGCAGCAGCCCTGTCAAGATAACCGCAGAGAATTCCCACCAATTGACAACCCGATCATCGGGAGAAATTTTCAGAAAATCTCTCCCACATGAATTACAGGGTATAGACCGAGGAGCCTTTGAGAAAAGCCACGGAGGGATCTTGAGGGGAAACCGAGATCACGGGAGAACCATCTAGGTAATGATCCGTAATGAAACCCAATACATCAGACTCATAAGGAAAAAGCCGGACCACAGCAACAACCGTCTTTCCCAATGTAGGAAAAACCAATTGAACATCTTGCGGCCGTTGAGTTTTTAGTGTTTTTGTCAGAGCTTTTTTCAAACTTCTGGCTGAATCTTTAGGTAAAACCTCATTGGTGGCCCGCCCAATCAGATGCTCTCCACCTAAAAGGTGTTGACAGGGAACAGGGAAAAAACAATCTCGATAGATTCCATTTTCATCCCAACGAAAGATTTTATGCGGAACAAACGAGACATGATCGCCGGAAAAAATCCTGCTCAAAAATTCTTCCCACATCGCCTTCGACCACCGTGTATTGGACATAGAACCCTCCATGGTTTCTATCCATTTCCTCTATCCTATAGGTCAATGATCATCACACCAAAACTTCAGGGCTCCTTAAGAGAGTAAATAAGAGTTCTCACCTCATGTACAACTAGGGAAATTCCTAGTTATTCATAAAAAAATCCCTAGTATCCTATCTAATGTATTAAAAAAGGAACGATTTAGATAAACGCTTCTCTCCTCTATGCCTAAAATGGGCATAAATTTCCTGGTTCACCGGGAAGGCCCTGGTCCAATTCACTCTGACCTTGGAATATGACCGCCCCGCCCTGCCGCGTTATTTGAGTCAGAAAATACTGTAGGAAACCCAGGGGAATAAATCAACGGCCTCTACAATGCAATAAGCAGTAAAGCGGGCACAAGATGCCATGACCGGTCTACCCGCTAGAGACAGTGGTCCGCAAGGGTGGAAATCCATTAAACCCCACAGACGCATAGCTGCTAGTATAGGCGCCGGCGCTTAAGACTTCGATTCGATCACCGATCGCCAAATCCATGGGCAACTCATAGGAGGTTTTTTCATATAACACGTCTGCGCTGTCACAGGTGGGGCCAGCCAATATCACCGGCCCCGTTGGACCCTGACGGAAGGTGCGTAGGCGATACGTTATACATTCATCCATCGTTTCAGCCAAACCGCCAAACTTTCCGATATCGAGGTACACCCATCGCCGAACATCTTCTCGGGATTTGTGAGCCACAAGGATAACTTCGGTCTGGATCACTCCCGCATCCGCCACCAGAACCCGACCGGGTTCAATCATCAGTTGAGGAGGAGTGACACCAAATGATTGCTGTAGAGCCTGTTGAATGGTTTGGGCGTAGTGCGAAAATGGCCGAAGGGTCGTTTGGTAGGTAGGCGGAAATCCGCCGCCAATATTAATCCATTCCAGCTCAAGACCCTGTCGTCTCAAATGGCCATACAATTCCGCTGCCTGTTGCATGAACTCGACCCATTGCAGCGGATCGGTTTGTTGAGACCCCACATGGAACGCCACTCCCAGCGGTTTCAACCCGAGATCACAACATTTGATGAGTAATTCATACGCCATGGCCAGGTCACAACCGAATTTTCTAGAAAGAGGCCAATCCGCGTTTGTCCTTGGCTCAGGACTCGAAATTGCAGTCCGACACCCGGCGCCTGTCTTCCCAATTTTTCGAGTTCGGCCACACTATCAAAAGCAAAGAGTCTAACCCCACAGGCAAAAGCATACGCAATATCCACCTCTTTTTTGACCGTGTTGCCATACGACAGCCAAGTGGCCGGCACCCCGAGCGACAAACACAAATCCAGTTCATACCGGCTCGCAATATCAAAGCGTGAGCCCAGCGTCGCTAACAGTTGAATGATTTCCGGGGCGGGATTAGCTTTCACGGCATAATGAATCGCTGCATGAGGAAATTCTCCTTGAAGCTCAAGATACTTGTGTCATACCTGCTCAAGATCAAGAGCTAAAAACGGTGTCTCAGGACGACCGGCCAGAAACTGCTCAAGCTTTGGGGTCAGGCTGCGGCAATCAACCTGTGACCAAACATGTCGAAGCGATGGAGCACTTGCGAGAACAGAA
>BQIZ01000078.1 GCA_021604365.1 Nitrospirales bacterium | reverse complement strand
GCCGTATTACCGGGTGATGGAATCGGACCGGAAATCATGCCACAAGCGATTCGGGTTCTTGAGGCCATTGGTCAGAAATGTGGGCATCAATTTACCTTTACCTATGGGCAGGTTGGGGGGGAGGCGATTGACGCGACAGGCTTTCCATTGCCGGCCGAGACTCTGAATTTGGCTCAATCGAGTGATGCTGTTCTCTTGGGAGCTGTGGGTGGACCGAAGTGGGAGGGTCTTGAATATGAGCGTCGCCCGGAACGCGCCTTGCTCGGGTTGCGGGAGCAGCTGGGACTTTTCGCTAACCTTCGCCCGGCAAAAATGTATTCAGCGTTAATCGGGTCGTCCAGTCTAAAACCGGAAGTCGTCGAGGGCATTGATATTCTGGTTGTTCGGGAATTGACCGGTGGGATTTACTTTGGCAAACCGAAAGGCATTGAACAAACGGCGACAGGACACCGGGGATTCAATACTGAAGCCTACACGACGTCGGAAATCCGACGCATCGCTGATGTGGCTTTTCAGGCAGCCCGGAGGCGGCGTAGCCTTGTCCACTCTATCGATAAGGCCAACGTGCTGGAGTCATCCGAGCTTTGGCGCCGAGAAGTGATTAACGTGCATCAGAGCTACCCGGATGTGGAATTGCGTCATATGTATGTGGACAACTGTGCCATGCAACTCGTTCGCTATCCCAAGCAATTCGACGTGGTTGTGACGACAAATTTGTTTGGGGATATCCTGAGTGATGAGGCGGCGATGTTGACAGGATCGATAGGCATGCTTCCTTCTGCCAGCGTCGGAGCAACAGTGGGAATGTTTGAGCCTATCCATGGGAGCGCCCCGGATATTGCCGGAAAAAACCTCGCAAATCCTATTGGGACCATTGCTTCCGCAGCCATGATGTTGTGCTATTCGTTCGAGTTGACGAAGGAGGCCGAGATGATTGAATCGGCCATTCAGGAGACTCTTGAGCTGGGATATCGCACGAAAGATATTGAAAGTCAGGGGAGTACGCTGGTTGGAACCACTGAAATGGGTGATCACATCCTAAAACAGTTAGGACATTAAACGGATGATTGGGCAAGGGAAGAGTGGGCAGATTGTCACGATAGCGGGAACGGGGGAACCTGGATATGAGGGCGACGGACAACTAGGGACCCAAGCAGTTTTGAATGAACCCAAGAATGTGTGCTTTGACGCTGAAGGCAACCTCCTGATTGCCGATTCTGAAAATCACGTCATTCGCCGACTGATCCATTCGACTGGTGTCATCGAAACGGTAGCCGGGTGTGTTGGGACCCGCCGCTCCGGTGAGGGAAATCCAGAAGCTCCGATTCCATCTCCAATTTCTCAGGTAGAGGAAGAGATTGATCCTCTTGCGGATGTGGAAGAGATTCCTGGCCAAGCCTACTCTCAAACGCCTGATCTGAGTGGAACGGTTCGCTACATCGTCGGAAAGGGGATTGGCAAAGATCGGTTTGCCGGAGATGGGGACTTGGCCACGAGTGCACAATTAAACTTTCCCTCCTCCGTTGCCGTTGACGCGGCAGGGACCCTCTTTATTGCGGACACGTGGAACCATCGCATTCGACGGGTAGATTCCAAGACGGGGTTTATCCAGACCGTGGCCGGGAACGGTCAGTCGAGGTGGACGGGGGACGGTGGTCCGGGGATTTCCGCCTCGTTGAATGAACCGGTGGCATTAGTCGTGGATGGTGCACGCCTCTATATTGCCGATCAGAGTAATAATCGCATCCGTATGCTGGATTTGGAATCAGGTGTGATCACGACTATCGCAGGCACGGGAGATTCCGGATATACCGGGGATGGCATGCCTGCCGTGGAATCCGCGCTTGCGGGACCGAGCGGGTTGGCACTCGATCACGATGGAAATCTTTATATCGCTGATACGTTTAATAGCCGTATACGAATGATGGACCACAACACGGGGCTTCTGTCCACGGTTGTAGGGGATGGTGCCGAGTTTCGCTACGAGCGGGGGGTGAATGAACAGTCTCAGGCGTTGGCCAGGCCCTATGGCATTGCGATCACACCACAAGGACATGTGCTTATTACGGATTCCGATCATCACTTAATCCGGAAGTGGGATGTCGGGAAAAAGGAAATGACCCTTGTCGCCGGCAATGGTCAATCGACATGGACTGGAGATGGAGGCCAGGCTTCGGATAGTAGCCTCAGTTTTCCGTTTGGCGTGGCAGTTGACGCTTTGGGCAATATTGCCATTGCCGACACCTTTAATCACTGCATCCGTTTTATTCCTTTCTGAAAAAGTCTCCGAGGCCATCACGGGAGTGCCAAGATTTTCTACCTCTGGTTGCTCGCCTGCCTTGGGTTTCCCTTTCGTCATTTTTGAGTCAAGGATTTTGAACTGATAGGATATACGTATTTCGTGCCATCCGTGTTTTTCTTGAGGGAGTGAGCCTGACATGATGAAGAAAAAATCGGCCTATACGATTGCGGTAGTTGGAGCAACCGGTGCTGTTGGAACAGAAATGATCCAGGTCTTGGAAGAACGGGATTTTCCTGTCGGGGAGTTAATACCGCTGGCTTCGTCCCGGTCTGAAGGCCATGAGGTGACATTTTGCGGTCAAACCCTTCTTGTGAAGGTGCTTGAACCCAACTCGTTCGAGGGTGTTGATGTGGCCTTGTTTTCGGCAGGAGCCGGTGTCAGCAAAGAATTCGGTCCGATAGCTGTCAAGGCGGGAGCCGTGGTGGTAGACAATAGTTCCGCGTGGAGAATGGATCCCGAGGTCCCACTCGTGGTGCCCGAGGTGAATGTCCATGCCCTTTCGGGGCATCAGGGACTGATTGCCAATCCCAACTGTTCCACCATTCAAATGGTCGTGGCCTTGAAGCCGCTGCATGATGCAGTCCGAATAAAACGGATTATTGTCACGACGCTTCAATCCGTGTCCGGAACCGGAAAGGATGCGATGGAAGAATTAGTTGAACAGTCTCGTCAACTACTCAGTTTCGGGGAAGCCAAAGTGTCGGTCTACCCTCATCAGATTGCCTTTAATTGTTTGCCGCATATTGATGATTTTCTGCCGAATGGATACACCAAAGAAGAAATGAAAATGGTCAACGAAACCCGAAAGATCCTGGGTGAATCGTCTTTCCCGATTACAGCGACGACAGTCAGGGTCCCGGTCTTTATCTGCCATGCGGAATCCGTGAATATTGAAACTGAGCAAAAACTGAGTGCCAATGATGCTCGAGCGATACTGGCTGCCGCTCCAGGTATTCAGGTCTACGATGATCCCGGTCGAAATTTATATCCTCTGCCGATCGACGTGGCGGGGACCGATGCGGTATTTGTAGGGCGAGTGAGGGAAGATGAATCGGTGCCCAATGGCCTGAATGTGTGGATTGTGGCAGATAATTTGCGAAAAGGTGCTGCGCTCAACGCCGTACAAATCGCTGAGGAACTTATTCGATAATGTGTGAGAATCGGCATGATGAGTGGAATGGGAAAAGCCCTGATCCTGATGGGTGGCATTCTCATGGTGCTGGGTCTTCTTTTCCTTGCACTGGGTAGATGGTCGAATCCTGAGGGCGGATTGGGATGGCTTGGCCGGTTGCCCGGCGATTTTATTATCAAACGGGATCATGTGACGTTTTACTTTCCTCTTGCGAGCAGCATCATTATCAGTGTGGTCGTAAGTGTGATGATTTATTTTTTCCTCAGGCGGTAGGCAAGAGTTATGGTGTGTGTGGAGCATCGCATTGGCATTGTGCTGCTGCTTGTCAGTTGGGTCATGTTGTTCCCTCCGGTGGTTGAGGCTGCTGAACCGGCTATTCGCGTGGGTCTTGTCGATGCTGCCCAGGTCCTGTCCATCCAATCGTCGGATTCATTTTTCCTCCGCCTGGCCTCTGGGAAAAGATTCCATATTTCAGGGCGAGTGACTATTCGAATGCAAGGTGTTGGTCTGCTGCTCAATGACCGTCCCGTGGCGGATTCACATCTGTGGGTTGAGGGATCAGCGGGCACCTACCAGGTTAGAGTGGAGACGAAGAGGGAAACGTCTACGTCTAGCAACTCAGCGCCGGAATGGGTAGTACGCGGACCACTTGAAATTCAATCGAACCCGTCCGGATTAGCTTTGATTAACTGGATTAATCTTGAAGAGTATGTCGCAGGCGTAGTCTCGGGTGAAGTCGGGGCCAAGTGGCCATTGGAAGCATTGAAAGCACAAGCCGTTGCAGCCAGAACCTATGTGTTGTATAAGAAAATTGAAAACCAATTGCAATCGTTTGATGTGGTCGCTGGTGTGCAAGATCAAGTCTATCATGGCCATTCCGTACGAGCTGAATCCGTGCTTCAGGCTGTTGCGGCTACCAGAGGCCAAGTGGTGACGTATGAAAATCGCCCAATATTCGCGGCCTATTCGTCGACGGCGGCTGGTCCCACCGAGGATGCCTTATATGTGTGGGCATTGGACCTTCCTTATCTCAAAGGAGTTGACTGTCCGTTTGACGAGCAAGCCCCACGGTATGATTGGCGTACATCATTTTCCTTCGACTTTCTGGAGCAGCAATTGGTCAAAGAAGGGTATGACGTTGGCAAAATTGCAACGTTCACACCCTATACCTTCACGCCATCCGGGCGAGTCGATCGTGTGCGCCTGCTTCATTCTCGTGGAGAAATTATCCTGCGAGGGCAGGATTTGCGACGTGTGGTCGGATACTCCAAAATTTTCAGCACCCAATTTTCCATCGAATCATTAGGGCAGGAAGTGGTCGTGGTGGGTCATGGGGCGGGACATGCCGTGGGGATGTGTCAGTGGGGCATGCGGGAGATGGCCGAATTAGGGTATGACTACCAATCGATTATCCGGCATTATTATCCCCACACAATACTTCTTCCTCTTGATCGCGTGCTCCTTACTGCGACCGACTAACTCTGTTGTCTTCTTTCCTTTCCTGGTCATGGATCTTTCCCAATTCAACTTTCCCTTTGACCAGACCCTAGTTGCTAAATATCCGGTTCATCCCCGGGATCATGCCCGATTGTTGGTGCTGACCCGATCAACCGGAAATATCACCGATCGGCAAGTCAAAGATCTCCCAAAAACATTACGACCTGGGGATTTACTTGTGGTCAATAATACCAAAGTCATTCCCGCACGCCTCTGGGCAAAGAAGGTGCCAAGTGGGGGGCGGGTAGAATTACTGATTGTCAAAGAAATTGGTGAGGACCATGCAGAAGTCCTCATTCAGGGAAGAGTTGGAGTCGGTCAGGTTGTGGAATGTGAAGGTTCCGCGCGTGCACAGGTTGTGGAAAAAGAGTCAGGTCGAACAGTGATTCGTTGGCTGGGCCCAGGTGCCTTGCGAACATGGTTACTTGCCCATGGGGAAATTCCGCTTCCTCCGTATTTGAAACGTCAACCTTCCCCAGGCGATCAAGAAGATTATCAAACCGTATTTGCCCAGGTGGAGGGGGCTATTGCTGCGCCAACTGCCGGATTGCATTTTACGCCTGAATTGATCACGCAACTGGCGGAGAAGGGGATCGAAACAGCCACGGTTACCCTGCATGTTGGACCTGGAACCTTTCAGCCCGTCAAGACGACGGATGTGGAGCGTCATATCATGCATCCGGAATGGTTCGAGGTGTCGGAGGAGACCGCGAGGAAAATTCGTGAAGTTCGGAACCATGGCGGGAGAATTGTCGCTGTCGGGACTACCGTGGCACGAAGTCTGGAGTCAGCCCTGGATGAGACCGGCGAGCTCAGGCCCTGTTCAGGTGAGACCCGCCTCTTTATCCTGCCAGGATTCCAATTCCGGGTCATTGATGCGCTTCTGACCAATTTTCATTTTCCCGAAACCACTCTTTTAATGCTGGTTTCGGCGTTTGCGGGATTGGGGGAAGTCAAGGAGGCGTATGCGCATGCGGTACGCGAACGCTATCGGTTCTACAGTTACGGGGATGCCATGCTCATTCATGAATAATGTCGTTGGCAGAAATAGTGAGGTAATCCAGGAGTGATTTTCCCTGCAGGTGCCATCTTACGCGTGGGGCGGAGGGCTTGTTGGTAAGGACGAATGAGTTAGGAGGCATGTATCTACGCATAAAATCCCCGGCTGAGACAAAGGGAGGACTCCAGACAGACCTAGATTTGCAGGATAGGGCCGAAGGCTGCCTCTTACAACAGTTCCTGGTGAATTGTGACATCTCCACGAGCGCGAAGCGCAGTTTGGAATGCCTGCATGGCCCGCTGTTTCTTTTGCATGAGGAATTGAAGGCGAATCTGTTCTAAGACCGTGAGGTCGGGCTCAGCCCCGTCAAGTGTCTGTCGGTCAGCGAGTTCTTTGACTTCTTTCATTTCTGTCGGGGTGAGTGTCGTTGCTTCCGAGACGAGCAGTCTCGCTTTTTCCGCCAGCAATTCGTTTCGGCGTTGCTCCTCATATTGATGAGGTTTCATACGGTTTGCCGCCAGAATTCGCTGGTAGTATTCTGTGTCGAAGACGCCATCTTTTTGGAAGTCTTTTTGATTCACAATCGCATCGTGGAGTTCTTGAGCCGAGACAGCCAAGTGCATTTCATCCGCCAGTAATTGCCAGGATTTTGTGGTGATCAATCCCTCGAGGGCGAGTTGCTGGATAGTCTCTTCTTTTACGTCTTCCTGTTTGAGTTGGTCCCGATAGAATCGGAAGTAACCTTGCTTTGTCCGGAGATATTCATCCTTGGAGACCTTATAGGGGCCAACGGTTGCCACGGCGTTACCTTGAGTGGAATCGTACCCATACCAACCCATGCCAATGACAAAAGTGACAGCGATGCCCAGGATGAGAAACTTGAGAATCCAGGGGTATTTTGCGGAACCCTCGCGTATAATTCGAATCATGCGTCCTGCCTCCTGAGAATGTCATTGATGACCATGACGAAATTTTAAGGGCCGGCAACGGGAAAGGCAAGTGAGTGGGCCGTGTCAATTCAGTTCTTTACATGAGTCGGGTGGCATGGTAAAGCAACGGGCCGGAGAGGGAGAATGAAAGATATTTCTGAGGAGGTCGTCCTGCATGCGGAGTGAGGATTTCCTGGTAGGGCTCTGTCTCTGATTTTCATGGGAAAGATGAGTGGAAGGCCGAGCGTGGTGCCTCTACAAATATGGTCTCTTATAAGGAGTTGTTTCCTTCAACATGTGCATGGGTCAATATGAGAAAGGTCGGTGATAGGAAATGAGTGAGGTTCGAGTTCGCTTTGCGCCCAGTCCGACTGGTTTCCTCCATATTGGCGGAGTGCGGACAGCATTGTTTAATTGGTTATTCGCTCGTCATGAGGGTGGAACCTTTATCCTCCGTATTGAGGACACCGATCGGGACCGTTCTACGGATGATGCCATTCAGGTTATCCTGGATGGCCTGAAATGGACCGGGTTGAATTGGGATGAGGGGCCTTTCCGGCAGACAGACCGATTGGAGGTGTATCGTGAACGGGCAATGGATCTCTTGAAGAGAAAGTTAGCCTACTGGTGCATCTGTACGCCTGAGGAATTAGACGCGAGAAGGAAGGAAGCTCAGGCTAAAGGCGAATCCATCAAATATGACGGGCGGTGTCGACATCGAGGAATTTCCGACCCTGCCGAACCTGCGGCTCTTCGGTTTCTCACTCCCCAGGAAGGGCAGACCCTCGTCAATGATCTCATTAAAGGCCAGATTGTGTTTGATAACACGGTTATGGACGATCTCATCATACTCAGGTCAAATGGCTATCCTACCTATAATTTTTCTGTGGTGGTGGATGACGGGCTCATGAACATTACGCATGTCATTCGGGGGGACGATCATGTCAATAATACTCCGAGACAAGTGCCGCTCTTTTCTGCTATGGGGTTTTCGGTGCCTGAGTTTGCCCATCTACCCATGATTTTGGGATCGGATAAAGCGCGTCTCTCCAAACGCCATGGGGCCACCTCAGTGTTGGCATATAAGGAGATGGGGTATTTGCCTGAAGCCCTTATTAATTATCTGGTCCGACTGGGATGGTCTCATGGAGATCAGGAAATTTTTTCGATTCAGGAAATGGTCGATTTTTTTGATTTCAAGCAGGTGCAAGCCTCAGCAGCCGTTTTCAACCCTGAAAAACTACGGTGGGTGAATGCGCAGTACATTAGGAACAGCCACCCCAGGCATGTGGCCGACGCCCTCATGCCATTTTTGCAAAATGCAGGCTATGACGATGCTGCCTTGGCCAGAATTCCCGGGGGGGGGGAGGCCTTGATTCCACCCTTGCGAGAGCGATCAGAAACGCTTTTAGACGTTGTTCAAGGTGCCGTTCCCTATTTGTCAGAGCCTATGACCATGGATGAGGATGCCGCGAAAAAGCATCTCACCCTGTCAATTGCCCCGAGCCTTCAGGCGTTTGCTGATCAGGTTGAGGCCGAGCCAGACTTTTCCAAGGAGGCGCTTGAGGGTATTCTACATGGCATTATCGAGCGGCAGGGGCTCAAAATGGGCAAGGTCGCGCAACCGTTACGCGTGGCTTTGACCGGTCGGACTGTCAGCCCTGGTATTTATGAGGTAATGGCGTTACTAGGGAAAGAAAGGTCGCTCCAACGAATCCGTGCCGGTGTTGAGCGAACGATGAATCCCCAAAGCCATCCTTCATAAATTGTTTTTATGCAGTCTCTTGACTGGTTCCGAGAGGTGAATTAAGCTCACTCCTAGGTTGGGGGATCGTCTAGCGGTAGGACGCCAGTTTCTGGAGCTGGCTGCCCAGGTTCGATCCCTGGTCCCCCAGCCAAAAACTTTCCTCTTTTTTCTCAAATATCTACACATTGTTCATTGATCTCAGATACATCATTCTGATGGTGTAGATGGGTCCCCAAACTCGGAATTAGCATGTTTTTGTAAAAGACCGTCCCGCACCCATGCAATGTTCGGGTGAATGGTGTCCATAAACATGGTCATGAGGATGGATTCCTGTCCTCGCAATTGGCTGACAGTGGCCAGGGAGTTAAAGACAGTCGTCCCGCTTCAGGGAAAAAGACTCACTGATTATGTGAAGAATCTGTTGAGTATTTAACTGAATTGGAGAGGAAGGGCAGTTGCCAAGGGGAAATAGACCCTAGGTATCCACAAGTCAAGGTCCAAGGTCAGCAGCACGGCTGAACACTTCATTAGAAATGAAATTATTACGTGTCGGCATGAAGGAAAGCGAGAAGGCGAAAGCCCAGAAGGCGCTCGACCGAATCCTGTCAGGATGCTTTGACGAAAATGATGTCGAAACCTTGTTTATGAAATTGCGCGAATATTCGTCAGGTCACCGTGTGTTTCAAGAAGTGGCGCATTTTGTTGCCCACAACAACATTAGAGATCGTGGCATCCTCCACCAAGCCCTTGAGAGATTCTATTTTCACTTAAAATTCCTCCTTGAATTCGCATGGCCCGAAAGAAAGCCGGACTGGTTAAGAGGGTTTCCCCTTTACATAAAGCGGCTCATAATCCTACAGATTGATGAGTGTAAGCCCGATTCGCTTTGGCAGAAGTTCCAATTAACACCGAAACAGCTCAAAAACCATTTTGAGATTCTGTTTAAGGAAAACAAGCAAGCGAAAAGTGCTGTCCTAATAAGTTCAAATATCCGACATTACTCAGGCTTAGCGTTTGATTATATTCTGGATACTTTATATTGCAACGCTGCATTCACTGATGATGATCTTATGAATGACTTATTGGCCATCCTCAGCAAGAACAACTTGATATTTAAAGCGGATGACATCGTGGTCCAGCGAGGAACCATTGTTCTTTGCGTGATGCTGCTCATGCATCAATCCCAGTTTGAATTTGGTGGAGTTTCTTGCGGTGAGTGTATTATAGATTCATTTCCATCAGGGGAACTTATCGGACGTGAAGCCTCGGTGAAATTCGATTCAGGGGACTTTGAGACATTAGATGTGATGGGTATTGTACCGGCCACAAGGTATGAAGGTTTGAAAGAAGTTTCTTTCAAGACTTCCTACCCCATATTCACAACAAATCTGTTGGCGATCGACAATTGCGACACGTCCTTATTCGTTGTTGAAGAGGTGCCGGACCAGCCAGGCTTTTACAGGAAACGTATCGCTTTTGATCAACCTCTTGGTTTGAAAAATTCCAAGCTTGCCCCATTATCTCCACAAATAAAAGCAATCGACACAACCCCTACTCAATAATCCGTTCTTAATTCTAAAAATTAGCACCAACAATCTTCGTCAATTCTGATTTCTACCACGAAATCCTTAGGTTTCCTTTTGGCCTCAAAAACGGGATGCCGGTGCCTATTGTTGAATTGATTGTGTATTCCTGAGAAAATTAAACGGCAAAGGGACCGACCAGGTTCGAACGGAGTAGGGGGGGGGGTGGCGTCGGATCGGGAAAACCCAATCTCACATTTCAAAGAATTTTCAATTAAGAGGGGACGCTATGAATCTTCATCAACGGGGCGCCGAGCTAATTAATGGATTGAAGAATCATATACTAGAGGTTCTTCGTGGGCACCCGGATGCAGAGTCCGGAGGAATGGGCGTTATTCAGGAAGAAATTGCCCGGCGGGCAGGGTTGCATAATATGGGCACCGGGGAATTGGATCACACCTGTGGGGAAATGTTGCGGTTGCTTCATAAGGAAGGCCTGATCCAACTGGTGGTAGAGGGTGAGCCGGATGAAAAGCGGAAACGGTGGCGTTTGCACTCACGATAAGTTTTGGCTCGTTTCTCGGGTGTTGCATTTCAATTTCCAATTCATTTCTCTCCGACTGAAAATCGCTGCTCATCATGGGCCCCAACAAGGGGTATCCGCGCGATAGCCGAACTGTTCGTCGGCCACGGCCTTGCTTGCGCTCTTCTCTCGCCCTAAGAATTCCGGGACCTCCTTTTCCGGAAGATCTTGAAGCCAGCCTTGAATCTCCCCACGGGCATAAGTCTTCAGACAGCCGTAAGGCAGGTACTTGACTCTCCCGCTCCGTGGTGCGTTCCTTCTCATTGGCCTATACTTGCTCCCTCGGTCCGGGCAAACAGAGTGTGGGGGAAACTTCCCCCGAAAGGCTATGCCGCCCTTCACCATGATTGGCAGCCTTTTAATTGTAGCTCGTTGGCCGGAAAATATGACATACTTTTTAAAGGAAACACCATGGATTTTGTTTTTTGGTTGTCATAGCCGAAACGGAATATTAGATTAAATAGAAATGCCAGAATAATTTTTTTTGATGGGGCTTTCTCTGAATTTTTCCTCAGAGAGAAAAAAGGACGTTGTTGAATGGAGGAAATGAAATGAAATTTGTGACGCCACTATGTGTCATGTTTTGGATAATGCTGAGTAGTGATCCTCTCCTGCACGCAGAGGTCATTATTGAAGCAGATGGTGGAAAGGAGAAAGAAATGCTTCTTGAGCATCGTAAGGGAGCTAAAGCACCCATGCGGATTGAAGAGCCCGATGGAACGCTACGCCCCCTTCCATTGGGCTCGATTCCCGAGAGCCGTATGAGTAAGGAGGGTTTACGGGATGTGCCAGATGCAGGCGGTGGCACAATGGTCAATGTTGAAGGCCGGTTTCAGTCAATCTTGAAGGTGCCAGACGGAGCTGACCATGCGGTTCATCACCATGAATCTGGGGACTTACAACCCTTAAAACCCTGAAAATTTTCAAAGAAAACCCTTTCAATTCATGAATTATCCTAATGCTAATATGCTGAGAGACCCCTCTTGCTCTCAGTTGCCGATTCCCTTCAGCCTGTGTGTGGCTGTGTTTTTGGTTGTCTTACTCTTTGGCTGCCTTGGCCTCCTGGCTGAGACCGACGCAGCCACCATTGTTATTGTGAATAAAGATAGCCCTGGTGAGGGATTTAACGATCCTGCGCCTTTTACTTCAGTGGGTGGGAATACCGCCCCAACGCTTGGACAGGCCAGGTTAAAAGCCTTTGAGTATGCTGCAAATATTTTAGCGCAGGGGCTGGTGAGTACGGTGGGCATTCGAGTCGATGCTCGAATTGATTCCTTAGGAGCAGGAATACTGGGATCGGCTGGCCCTAATACCGTCCATCGGAATTTTCCCAATGCTCCTGTGGCGAATACCTGGTATGTCCAATCTCTTGCCAATAAGCTTGCACAACAGGATCTGGATCTGACTACAAGTGATATAAGTGCCACGTTCAGTGCAAATTTCACGAATTGGTATTTTGGGCTGGATGCCAACCCCCCATCTGGACAATTTGATTTTGTTACCGTGGTACTTCATGAAATAATTCATGGCCTTGGTTTTTTGTCACTTGTCGATGTCCTGACTGGAGAGAAATTCCTTGGTGGCAATGATGCTTTTATGCGCTGGTTAGAGCATCATGGAGCCAGTCCGGCCGATTATCTTTCAATGACCGACATGCAACGGCAAGCTGCGAATGTTTCTCGGCAGAATCTTCATTTTGTTGGTGCCAACCTTCAAGGGGCATCTGGGACACTGACGGCCGGACGAACAAACACACATGTGCAAATGTACGCCCCGAACCCGGTTGAATTGGGTTCGTCCGTGTCTCATTTCACGAATACGATTAAGCCTGATCAGCTTATGGAGCCCGGAATAGCTTCCGGAAGGGCGATTCATGATCTTGGGTTAGCTCAACCTCTGTTGCAGGATTTAGGATGGATATTTGAAGCTGGCGTGAGTTTCCCAATTCGGAATGATGTCAACGGAGACGAAAAGGCAGACCTCGTCTGGCGCAACACGAGTACGTGGGCTGTTGCGATTTGGCTGATGAACGGTCCTACGATTGCTTCCTCCGGTTCATTGGGCGTGGTGTCGTCGAAATGGCAGGTTGCCGGTAATGGAGATGTCAATGAGGATGGGAAAGCAGATGTTATTTGGCGTCACACCGATACAGGAACGGTAGCGGTGTGGCTGATGAATGGTCTCACTGTTATGTCGGTGGGTTTTCCGGGTAGTGTCTCTATGGATTGGCAAATCGCGAGTGTGGGTGATGTCAACGGCGATGGGAGGGCGGACCTCGTTTGGCGGAACACGAGTAGTGGAGAAGTGACGATTTGGTTAATGAGTGGCTCCACGATTGCTTCTTCCGGCCACTTGGGTGCGGTGCCGTTGGAGTGGCAAATCGCGGGAACGGGAGATATGAATGCCGATGGAAAAGCGGATCTTATTTGGCGGAATAACCTTACCGGGGTAGTGGAAGTGTGGCTAATGCAAGGGCTCACGGTCCTGTCAATAGGTTTCACCGGAGGGGTCTCCACGGATTGGCAGATTGCAGGGGTTGGTGATGTGAATGATGACGGGATGGGGGATTTGGTTTGGCGTAAAACGAGTAACGGGGAGGTTGCAATTTGGTTGATGAATGGGGTGACTCTCAGTTTGCCGGGGTTTTTTGGCGTGGTGCCTCAAGGGTGGGAGATTGCTAGCACCAGTGATGTCAATGGGGATGGGCGCGCAGATATAATTTGGCGTAACAAGCAGACGGGTACGGTGGCGGTGTGGATGATGAATGGGCTCACCGTCATGTCGATTGGCTTTCCGGGAAGTGCTTCAACCAACTGGGAAATTCAACATTAGGCGAATTGTACAAAGAGGTTTACAATTCTGTGCCCTAGCCGAACTAAAGTGATGAACATAAAGGGTCTTCTCTTAATGTAAGCTCCTTGACGTGCGAGACGCACATGACCCCATATGCCGCGGGTTTGGGTAGCGGTTTTGGATGTGGAGCCTAGGAAAGTTTATTCAAGGGGCCCCTGCCTCTGCCAGATTGCTCATGCACGTTGATCTGTTTCTATACGGTCATATTGTGTTGAGCCATTCTTCATTGAGATTATTTTGATTGGGGATGCATGATTTGGTAATGACAAACATTTTCCCTTGTATGGGAGCGTGAATATGTTGATGGTCAATGTGAAATGGTGGTGGGCAGCTATGCTTGGAGGCAGCATTTTGCTTGCGGTACCTGGGCATTCCGAGATTAGTGCGATTTTTGGCGATGTGGTTGGGCACTTTTTTTCTGCGCTGATCTTAGCCATTGTGCCGATTCTGGGATATCGTCTGTTCTACCATCGAATCGGTGAGAGTGAAATCACATATATCTTTGGTGCTGCCTGGGTCTATCTTGTCATATCGCAATTGTTTGGATGGTAAGAGAAATTTCAACTTCAAACCATCATAGGCATTCCCATGGAATTGAAGCTTGATCTGCCCATTCTAATTCAAGAAGTAGAGGAGAGTAGCATACATAGAACGTTTGAAGTTCATTGATGTGGTAGATTCCGAGACTCCATAGGTGGAATGCTTGGTGGTACTTCTGAGCAGAGCGATGCCTTGGAAGGGATGGCTCAATTTCTGTGAGATGTTGATTTCGTACGAAAGCTTGATTTTGATCGAAGCGAACGACGGAAAATTAACAGACATGTCCATGTTTGGTAATTGTAACGTACCTGGTAGTTTCTTGAGTGGAAAAATTTCTTTCTTCACTGAATCCTTATGGACCGACCCATGTGGAGATTTTCAGTAACTGGCCAAACTTCTTGGATTTCGGGCTGGGCAACATTAGGTTAGAGGCTCATTAGATTATTGCGTCTGTTCAATCATAGGATTGAGTCATGAATCACACTATTCATTTTTCTTATTTTTTGTTATTAAGGTTCGGCCCCTTTCCTAAATTCTTAAGAAATTGACAGTCCCCCTTCCTCGCATTCAAGGATCTGGCAAATGTTCCGATGAAGCATCCAGTATTAAAAACGGTCATAACCTGAAAAAGGCAAACCATCTGAAAGGGTGGGACGCAAAGCTATGGGCCTACGTCTCGGAGTTTGAGATAGGGTTGCCAGGTTGCCAGGCAAGCCACAGAGTCTCCTTGATCATGAGCGGAGTGGCTTCGCTCGGCATGACTTACATGCATAAAGGAGATCTCGTATGTCACACGATCAAGGTTTCTCTCGAATAACCTTTCCCCATACCCATTCCTTTCGATCCTCATTTAATGCATTATGGATCATTGTTTTTTTTCTTTGTCTTATTTCCTCCAATGCAGTGGCAGGAGAAGTCACCCTGGCCTGGAATCCTCCTTCCGCAGAATATGGTGGATTCATTGTCGCCTACGGGACTTCAAGCGGCAATTATACGGAGACTCAAGACGTCGGAGCTCAGGCCATTTTTACGGTGACAAGCCTGAATCCCGGTCAAACGTATTATTTTGCGGTAAAAGCTTACGATCGGACTCGTAAAACTGAAAGCCCGTTTTCGAATCAAGTGAGTGTTACTTTGCCTATCGTAAATGCGCGTCCTGCTCCTCCTAAGGATGTAAAGGTTTTTTGAAATTCAACATCGTCCTCTGCGAAAAATGGTTACAGATAGATTGTATGTGGATGGGGTGCATCAACGGAAATGTCGTAAGCCGTTTTCACCCGGGATTTGTAATAGGGCTCCGCGATAATGAAGGCTCCCTACCTCTAAGAAAATTCGCAGAACGAGGATGTTCTGAGAATGGCACCTTTGAAAAGAATTCCTCTCCGGGTTTCGTTAAATAATGAATCTGAGGACAGGGTCGGTGACTTACAATCGCATGAATATTTTGCGATTTCCTCAGGTCGCACTCCTGTTAATTTCTTGTAGCTGTTCTCAAGAAAATTCACATGAAGTCCTGCATTATCCCTGTACCTAAAACTGAAGTTTTCCCGGTAGAGTTTTATTTGTTTTCCTCTCCTTTGATCGACTTTATCCTGTAATTTAGGTATTCATTCCCATTCTAGAGAAACGGTCTACGAAAAAAACCTTATACTCTACTTATGCTGTAAGGTAGAAGGACTGTTTCTTGTGCGGGTTCCTATGGTAGGGTCCATCCCTTATCAGGGAACTCATCTTGCAATTGACTTAACAGTCTGATGAGGGCACCATAACTAAGAGTTAGTCATGCCCAAAACTTTAGAGTATTCTTCTGACTCCACCCCCCCGCACTTCCATCGAATTGAAAATAATAAGGTAATTGTAATGATTAATTCCGTATGTCAAAAAACAAGAGCAGTGCGTCTTTCTCCATTTGCCACACTGCGCGAGCGGAAATGGCCGGTTGCTCTTATTCTGACAGTTCTGGTTGCCTGCGAGGTATTTTTCCCGGTCGGGGGACGGGCTCAACTTGTTTCTGATATGGGACTATTTTATTTTACTGGGTCTCACCGGCCTATTCTGAATCGGGGGGGGCTTTTTCGTGAATATATGACGGGAAATGGTTTAGGGGATGGTATTAAAGCCGGTCCGGTCCAACTCCGCCCGTTTTTAGGGGTATCGGAAGTGTATACCGACAATGTGTTCAGACGAGACACAAATACGAAAAGTGACTTTCTTACAGCTATCGCGCCTGGAATTCAGGCGTTCATGCCGTTTGGCGGAGGTAAGCATTCTGTCCTTCTTGACTATCGTGCTGCCCAATTTCTCTACGCAAAATTTACTGAAAACAACGCCCTGGCCCAAGATGCTCTTGGCCACGTCAGCTTGAATTATCCGGGCGGTCTAGCAATAGACTTGCAGGGAGGGCATTTAGAAGGGTTTGACCCGAGAGGGTCGGAAGTGGATACTCAACAAGAGGATATTACCAAATGGAATGTGAATCACGTTATAGGCCAAGTTGAATTCTCAGGGCAAAAGGCTGGTATCCGTCTTCGCACGAATTTTGATGATATAAATTACACCAATAATGGGCAGGCTGCCCCGCGGGACCGGCAGCGTGCTGGTGCCAATCTGAGCGTATCTGTTGCTTTAACCCACTCAACCCGCGCGCTCCTTGGCGTTCGAATAGTCAACAATGATTATAATACGAATAAGCAACAGAATAGTTTCGGTTACGGGGCATATACGGGCTTCAGTATAGCCCCTACCCGCCAGCTCTCAGGGGACTTCAATATAGGGTATCAGGTTTTAAATTTTGACCA
>BQIZ01000077.1 GCA_021604365.1 Nitrospirales bacterium | reverse complement strand
GTACGATTACGGGATTTAAATTGTTAGAGGCAGAATAAACTTTTGTCAGATAAATCATGATTGAGAGTTAAAACTTTACTCGAGGAGGGAAGCCATTATGAAAGGTGCTAAAAAGAAAGGGTTGGCCCTTGTTGGAGCCGTAGCGCTAGTTGGGGCAATGACCTCCAGCGCGATGGCGATCGAAGCATTTCAAGAGCGATTTGAGTGGGGTGATTTAAGCAAGCCGACGACCCTCCAGGGGCGTGTCGCTGTTGTCGATCCATACGATAAAGCGGTGTGGATCAACGTCGCCGTGTTTGGTGGGAATGCGGAAAGCGGCTATTACTGGCAAAAATATTATCCTGGAAAAAACGTCAAGATGTATCCAGGGAGCGATGAGGTCTGGAATACACTCGTTGCAGCAGGGAAAGACTCTTCGAGTCAAGCTGTGATGACGGACACCAAACCATCAAATTATGGCTTGGTGGAAATTGTCGTCCAGGAAATCGAGCAAAATCACAGAGTGATTTCTTCGGTTAAGTCCCTTCAGGAAAACGCTGGAACTCCGGAGAAGCCAAGAAGCATCTCTACTCTTCGTACCACGCCTATTTTGGATGCCATGCGGGTTGATTATTGGCCTGATCAACGCAAAATGTTATATGACGTATTAATTCCAGACGGCAAAGCCGTTGTGGGACTAATTCCCAACTCGGACCAAGGGACTGGCGAGATATATGATCCAGCCATGGCTAAGTTTGAGAAGGTAGAACCGCACAAGGAAATGGGTGGAAAGCATTAAGAAAGACGATAACCTTTTTCTCTAGGTTAAATGTTTTGTAAAAGGGCCTGCGTGCAACGCAGGCCCTTTTTTTTTGGGGTGGGGTATTTTTCCAAATTATCAGGGATTGTGCTCATTCAAACGAGCTTTCAGATCAGCTAGCCTATTCAGGGCTTCAAGCGGAGTCATCGAAAAGAGATCCATCTGTTTGACTTCATCTAAAATAATATGGGGCTTTGGCGAGACCTGTTCGAGAGGAGGAGTATCCACTGACTCATCAGAGAGTGACACATGATTAGATGAAGCATCCTGTTCAAGTTGGGCTAGAATATTTCTTGCCCGATCAAGGACTGGTTTTGGTATCCCTGCCAGTTTGGCGACTTGTATTCCGTAGCTTCGATCAGCCTTTCCCTGGATGATTTTTCTTAGAAACAAGACATCTTGCCCTTTTTCCTGAACAAGAACCGTGTAGTTTTTGATCCCTTCTCTGATTGTCTCTAATTGGGTCATTTCATGGTAATGGGTGGCAAAAAGAGTCCGTGCTCCGAGATGTCCACGGTCTAGGATATATTCGGCCAGTGCCCAGGCGATACTCAGTCCATCATAGGTGCTGGTTCCCCTTCCTACTTCATCAAGCAACAATAAGCTTTGCGAAGTTGCCGTGTCCAAAATTCTGGCTGTTTCACTCATTTCCACCATAAAGGTGCTTTGACCGGCACTGAGGTCATCGGCTGCTCCTACTCTGGTGAAAATACGGTCAACAATTCCTATTCGTGCTGACTCAGCAGGCACAAAGCTTCCCATCTGAGCCATAAGCACAATAAGGGCAACCTGCCGCAAGTATGTGCTCTTTCCAGCCATATTGGGACCGGTTATTAACAAGAGTCTGTTGGTGTCCAAGTCTAGCGTTGTATCGTTGGGAATAAATCCTTCACTTTGCCGGATGTGTTCAATGACCGGATGGCGACCGTCCGTGATTTGAATCGTTCCTCCCTCATGGACTGTTGGCTGGTGATACCGGTTGATGCTTGCCGCTTCCGCCAGCCCTGTCAAAACGTCCAGGGTAGCCAATTGTTCCGCCATTCCCTGAATTCTGGTGGTGGCAGATGCGACACGGAGACGGATCTGTCCAAATAATTGGCTTTCCAGGTTTTTCATTTTTTGGTCCGCACTGGAAAGCCGACCTTCGAGATCCTCCAGTTCACCCGTGGTAAACCGTTCGGCGTTGACCAGGGTTTGTTTCCGGTGGTAATCGCCAGGGACTCGCGATAAATTCGCTTTTGTCACTTCAATGTAATAGCCAAAGACTTGATTGAATTTCACCTTGAGAGAGTCGATGCCGGTCCTGATGCGTTCTCGAGCCTCCATTTCGGTCAGTAAACGAGTTCCTTCCTTGGCCAGGACTCGTAATTCATCCAGTTCCGCATTCACCCCCGCTTGAATTATGCCTCCCTCCTTCACGGACAGGGGTGGATTAGGAATGATGGTGTCGGCAATCCAGGAGGAGACATCCAGGAGGGGATCCCAGGCCTCCTGGATGTTTTTCAGCATGGGAGACTGGAGAGACGGTAAGAGTTGCTGAAGCACAAGCAAATCTTCCAGAGAGCGATGAAGATTGATAAGGTCCCGAGGATTGGCCACTTCCAGTACAATTCGGCTATTCAGTCGCTCCAGGTCTTGCACCGTTTTCAGATGGTCACGAATCGTCATGCGACTCCCAAGATTAAGAACCAATTCCTTTACCGCTTCCTGGCGCAAGTGAATGGCCGGGACCTGGGTCAATGGACGGACGATCCACTGCCGCAAAAGCCTTGTCCCCATTGGTGTTTTGGTCTTGTCCAATGTCGTGAGCAAGGTAGGGCTTTGGCGCTGTTCGGATACGGGCTTGAGAACTTCTAGATTACGCAGGGTGGCCTGATCCAATTGCATTTCATGTTCGAGGAGTCGAATCAAGGGGCGTCGTATATGGCCATGTGCGAGTGTTGGCTGGGTTTCAGCCAGATACTGTAAAAGGCCACCGGCGGCCTGAAGGCCGGATCGGAGGCCATGGAGCTGGAGGTCTTCAATTTGATTGACCTGAAAGGTTCTGGTGAGGATCGTCCTGCTGGACTCAAGATCAAAGGTCGTGGCATCACGGGGCACGATGCGGGCAATAGGCAGGGATTGGAATGCGGATGTCATTTCCTCCTGAAGGGGAGCAGGAAAGATGACTTCTTTGGGCTCAAGGCGCACGAGTTCATCAACGATTTCTTGCAGGGAATGCTTCATCCAGGATTCTGAAATCCAAAATTCCCCGGTTGAGAGATCCATGGAGGCCAGTCCAAAGCGATTGCCTAGCGTGGTATTCCCCTGGTTGGATATCGGGGTGTAACACAGCCCGCACAAAAAATTGGCCTCTCGCGAAGGAAGCAACTCATGATCGTATAAGGTTCCAGGGGTATAGACCCGAACGACTTCACGACGAACGAGCCCTTTGGCAAGTTTGGGGTCTTCGACTTGTTCGCATAAGGCGACTATTTTCCCGGCTTTCAAGAGTTTTGCGATATATCCGGTTGAAGTGTGATAGGGGACTCCGCAAAGAGGGATGCCCTCCCCTTTGGCCTTGCCTCGTGCGGTTAATACGATGCCAAGGAGTTTCGAGGCTACTTCGGCGTCCTCAAAAAACATTTCATAAAAATCCCCAACACGAAAAAATACAATGGCATCAGAATGTTGAGCCTTCACATCCTGAAATTGGCGCATGAGCGGGGAGAGTTCTTGGTTTTTCATCTGATGAGCCGTTTTGTTTTTCTTATTGTTGGGTGAAAGATAAATCGTTGAAAATGAGCAGGCTGGCCATTTCAGTTATGGGTCAATGCCGGCCCTTATTTTTCATGGTATTCGGACCGGATTCCCGTAAGACAATGGCGGTTCAGTTGTAGGCGGTGGCGATAAGTTGAGTCAATGTGGCTTTGGAAAATTTCCTTGTATGTTGGCCACTATACGGATACTCCTGGGGCCACTTCCAGATACGGTGAATAGGCGGATGTCTTCCACTTCTCCATATTCCAAGCAAATGGTCATGTGGTCGGCGGGTAATATCTGAGGGAATCGTTCAGCCCATTCAATGAGGACAATGGTGTTTGAAGTAAAATATTCCTCTAACCCTAATGTGGAGATGTCGGATGGCCCATCAAGACGATATAAATCCACATGAATAAGCGGAATAGCGCCTGAATATTCCTGAATAAGGGTAAACGTGGGACTGCTGACTTGATCCATTGGAATCCCTAGCCCCAGCGCAATTCCACACGTGAGAACGGTTTTTCCTACTCCCAGGTCCCCGGTTAGCGCCAGCACGTCTCCTCCGGTTAACAGTTGTCCTAACCGTTCACCGAATTTTATGGTTTCCTGGGCAGATGTCATCCGTAGTCGAAGGCCATCGTTGCTTGAGGTCTGAGGCGTGGCGTGAGAGGGATTCAGGATCGGAAGCTCCTACGAATGAGACAAAATATGAGTCAAGGCATGAGGAATAGCGGTCAGCACATCCCCGGCGATCAGCCCTGGTTCACCGATGGTGGCGGCAGCCAGATCACCTGCCAATCCATGCAGGTAGACGCCAGCCCTGGCCGCATCCCAACCGCTCAAGCCCTGAGCTAATAAACCGGTAATTATTCCGGTCAGGACATCGCCCATTCCCGCGGAAGCCATTCCAGGATTGCCAGTTGGACAAATGGCCACCTGTCCCCGGGGTTCAGCGATGATGGTTCGAGCACCCTTCAGTACCAAGATTACCTGATGTTGCATGGCAAACTCTCTACTTACGCCGATGCGATCCTCATTGACTTGTTTTGTGGATGAGGCTGCGAGTAGCCTGGCCATCTCTCCAGGATGTGGGGTCAGAATAGGCGGTTGTTTCATGGATGAAAATATTTGGCAGTCTTGCGCTAACCCATTGAGAGCATCCGCATCCAGAACGCAGGGTGCTTCCAGTTGAGGAAGGAGTTGACGCAAGACCTCGGTTGTTTCAGGAGAGATGCCCATGCCAGGTCCGAAAGCCAGGGCCGATTTTGTGGCGGCAAAAGCAGAAAGAACTGGATGGGCCTCCATTCCTAACAGGTGTTGGGACGATTCCGGCATGGGCTCTGTCATCACTTCCAGAAGCTTTGACTCCAAAATGGGCGAAACGCTTTGAGGGGGAGCTACGGTCACGAGTCCGGTTCCAATACGAAGTGCCCCTAGGGCAGCCATAGCCGGAGCCCCCGTCTTTCCCTGGGAGCCACCAACAATCCCTGCATGTCCAAAGGTCCCCTTATGTGAGGACGGAGGGCGAAGAGGAATGAGGGAGCGAATCATCTCCTGAGACAAAAGATGAATCTGGGTGTTCAGATCCGACACAAAATCCTTGGGAATACCAATATCGATGACTCGAATGTTTCCAACATTGTCAATGGCTGAACTCAGGTACAGGCCGAGTTTCGGGCATCCGAACGTCACGGTGAGATCGGCCTGAACTGCGATTCCCAGTATGGCCCCGGTATTGCTGTCCAATCCGGACGGAATATCGATGGCCACGGTAAAGCCTTGCGAGGCATTTATCGCTTCAATGGCGAAGGAGTAGGGGGGGCGAACGAAAGAAGAGAGGCCCGTACCAAGGAGCGCATCGACAAGAAGGTCAGCGTCTTGGGTGAGGGAATGCAGGGACTCCTCCGAGGGATTAACGGTAAACAGAGATGGTTTGATGATCTTGCTAAGCCGCCGATACATAACCTTCGCATCGGGACTGAGGTCCCGGAGCGGAGCCATCAAAACGACCTTCACCTTAGCCCCTTTTTTGGCCAGGAGCCTGGCCACAACCAGGCCATCTCCACCATTATTGCCCTTGCCACAAAGAATGACGGCCTTTTTGCCTTTAGCGAAACCCAAGGCTTCTGTAAGCTGGGTCATCGCACCGGCTCCAGCCCGCTCCATCAAGGTTATGCCGGGAACCTTGGCTTCCTGGATCGTCCGCCGATCAAGCGTTTGCATCTGTTCAGCGGTCACAACCCACATAGGTAGATCACAGGAGCAAGGAGAAATGGTTAGTTAAGGTCTGAGTAACAGCAAGTCATACTTCGTCGGGTCAGGACGATATGCGAGGTCTGCACCGTTCTTGAATTGACTCGTGAGTATTTCTGGCAGGGTGTTGAAAAAGTCCGCCAGCGGCGTTCTCGCCCCTTGGCCGTGCTCACGTACTTCTCTCTGTACGCTCCGCCCGTCCAAGCGGCTGCGGCTTTGCTGGACGCGCCTTTTTGAACATCCTGCTTCGCTCATGGAAGATCGTAAAATTTTGATCCCGATAAGCTCTCAGAAGAATTTTGAGTTTTTCAACAGCCTGCTAGATCATTCGCAGTATCCCGCTGAAGAGATCCTGTGTGTACTCGTAGATGTTAATCCAGGAGGTGTTTCATGTCACGGACTGCTCGTTCAAGTCCAACAAATATTGCATGAGCAATAATGCTATGACCAATGTTGAATTCTTTAATTTCAGAAATGCTGGTCAGCCGCTTGATATTTCGGTAATTCAGTCCATGTCCCGCACTCACATGCAATCCTAATTTCGACGCAAGTTTGGCGGTTTGCACCAACGCGTCAAGCTCAGCATCTTCCTCCTGCTGACGGCGGGTATTGGCGTAACGGCCGGTATGGAGTTCCACGCAATCTGCCTGGATTTTGTGGGCGGCACGAAGCTGATTGATATCAGGATCAATGAAAAGACTGACGGGAATGCCGCCTTCATGGAGTACTTGCACCATGGCATGAATACGGTCACGATGCTGGATCACGTCCAACCCACCCTCTGTGGTGAGTTCTTGGCGCCGTTCGGGCACGAGCGTCACCAGATCGGGTTTAATGTTCAAGGCAATTTTGGCTACGGTCTCGTCTGCGGCCATTTCTAAGTTGAGATGCGTCTGCACGGTTTCACGCAAAATGGTCAGATCCCGATCCTGAATATGCCGCCGGTCCTCCCGGAGGTGCACCACAATGCCTTCGGCGCCTGCAAGGTGGACCAATGAAGCGGCAATAATGGGGTCCGGTTCATGTCCCCCACGAGCTTGGCGAAGGGTCGCCACATGGTCGATATTCACGCCGAGTCGTGCCATGAAAGTCCTTTAAAGGCCGGGTGAGTGAAGAGCCAATGAGACCTCATTATGGCAAAAGGGAAAATCTTCCCGCAATAATTGGAAATTTTGTGGAGGTAGAGTGAATTGGATAAAATACCTGAAAATTCCCATTCTCTAAAATTGACTGGTCGTGTCACCTCATCTAGAATAAAAACTCTATCAAATCGTACAATTATCTATCCATTCCCTTCCAAAACCATCAAGGACGATTCGTCATTTTACACAAACAATGGAACCTTTTTACCGAATTCAACGACTCCCAGGATACGTCTTCTCTCAGGTTCAAGAGTTAAAACTTCAAGCCCGGAAGCGGGGAGAAGACATCATTGATCTAGGCATGGGCAATCCCGACCAGCCCACACCCCGTCATATCGTGGACAAATTGATTGAGACCGCACGACTCGGGCGCAATCATCGCTATTCGGCCTCACGGGGTATTACAAAATTGCGTCATGCTATCTGCGATTGGTATCAACGAAATTACGAGGTCAGTCTCGACCCGGAAACGGAAGCGATTGTGACCCTGGGGGTGAAAGAAGGCTTGGCGCATTTGGCCCTGGCCATGGTAGGACCGGGTGACGTGGTCCTGGCGCCCACCCCCACGTACCCGATTCATATGTACAGTGTGATCATCGCGGGTGGGGAAATCCGCGGGGTTGAACTCGGGCCGGATTCGGATTTTTTCGAAAATCTGAAAAAAGCCTTCAAGCAGACGCAACCGGCTCCCCGAGCGTTGATCATCAGTTTCCCTCATAATCCAACCACTCGCGTTGTTGACCTGGAGTTTTTTAAAAAGGTGGTGGAGTTTGCTCTGGAACATCAAATCTGGGTCATTCATGATTTGGCCTACGCCGATATCGTGTTCGATGGCTACAAGGCCCCCAGCCTTCTTCAAATTCCGGAGGCCAAACAAATAGGCGTGGAATTCTACTCCCTCTCGAAGAGTTATAACATGCCGGGTTGGCGGGTAGGATTTTGTGTCGGGAATCGTGAGGTGATTGGTGCGTTGACCAAAATCAAAAGTTATCTGGATTATGGCATGTTCCAGCCCATACAAATTTCCAGTATTATTGCCTTGAACGGTCCTCAGGATTGCGTGAAAGAAATTGTGGGACGATATGAGCGACGGCGAAATGCTCTGGTCCGTGGACTCAACCGCATTGGTTGGCCGATCGACTATCCTCGCGCCACCATGTTTGCCTGGGCAAAAATTCCACAACCCTACCTTGGAATGGGGTCGTTGGAGTTTTCCAAGCTCTTGTTACGAGATGCCAAAGTTGCGGTTTCCCCGGGAATAGGATTCGGCGAAGGCGGCGATGACTATGTCCGCTTTGCATTAGTCGAAAATGAGCACCGGATTTTCCAGGCTGTTCGAGGAATCCGTCAGGCTTTAAAATTTGACGGAGATTCAGAATGAAAAATGCCATCCAGGTTGGATTGATCGGGTTTGGTACCGTAGGAACGGGGGTCGTGAAGATTCTTCAGGAGAATGCCGGTCTGATTGCAAAACGTGTCGGAGTTCCGGTTTCACTGGTGCGGATTGCGGACTTGGATGTGACAACCGACCGCGGAGTCTCCGTGGCTCAAGGGGTATTGACGACGGATGTTCGGGGCATTCTGGATGATCCGGCTATTGATATTGTCCTGGAATTAATTGGCGGACATGAACCGGCCAAACGGTTTATTCTTCAGGCGCTTGAACGCAAAAAGTCTGTGGTGACGGCGAATAAAGCGTTGTTAGCCGACCATGGTGAAGAGATCTTTGAGGCGGCATTTAAGGCAGGCGTTGATATCGGGTTTGAAGCGAGTGTCGGCGGAGGCATCCCCATCATTCGATCGCTCACCGAAGGGTTGGCTGCAAACCGGATCTTGTCGATTACGGGGATCATGAATGGTACGTCAAATTATATTTTGACGAGGATGACCGATGAGCGCCGTGATTTCGACGAAATTTTACAGGAAGCGAAACGGGAAGGGTATGCCGAAACGGATCCATCCCTGGATGTTGATGGCGTGGATGCCGCTCACAAATTGGCTATCATGGTCAACCTTGCGTATGGAACTCCCGTACCCATGCGGTCTATATTCACCGAGGGCATTTCCCGTATTTCGACTGTGGATATCGAGTTTGCCCGTGAACTCGGGTTTACCATTAAATTGCTGGGAATCGCTAAACTGCAAGAGCATGCCATTGAGGCACGAGTACATCCCGCCCTGGTGCCGGCCGGATCTCCCATAGCACAGGTCAATGGCGTCTACAATGCCATTCATTTGATTGGTGACGCCGTTGGAGACGTTGTTCTCTACGGCAAAGGGGCCGGATCCCTTCCAACAGCCAGCGCTGTGGTAGGGGACATTATCGATCTGGCACGCAATCGCTTAGCCGGGGTTGCCGGACGGGTTCCTGTGACCTCATTTCAATGGGAATCGCGTGAGTCCATTCCCATTAAGCCGATGGACGACATTGAAAGCCGGTATTATTTACGGTGCATGGTCAAGGACCAACCCGGCGTTCTGTCGGCCATATCAGGGATTCTCGGGCAGCGTGGGATCAGCATTTCGTCCGTCCTCCAAAAAGGGCGAAAGGAAGGACAAACGGTGCCGTTGGTCATCTTGACGCATCGTTCCATAGAGCGTGCCGTTCAGTCGGCATTACAGGAAATTAATGCCCTTTCCATGGTTTCTGAGGCGACGACGTTACTTCGTATGGAGGGGGTGGAATAATAGATGGGGGCACATTGTTTCGGAAAAAGGGGCAAGCCATTATGATCCCCTGGCGTGGCATTATAGAGGAATACCGGAAATTTCTCCCGGTAGGAGATCAGACGCCGATTGTGTCTCTTCAGGAGGGGAATACGCCACTGATCCAAGCAAAACGCTTAGCCGCGAAAGTGTGTCCGGGAATGGATTTGTATCTGAAGATTGAAGGGGCTAATCCAACCGGGTCCTTTAAGGATCGGGGGATGACCATGGCGGTTTCTAAAGCGGTGGAAAACAAAGCCAGGGGACTCATGTGCGCTTCGACGGGCAATACTTCCGCCTCGGCAGCGGCCTATGGGGCGAAAGCGGGTTTGCGGGTGTATGTCGTCATTCCGGCAGGGAATATTGCATTGGGTAAGCTGACCCAGGCCCTCATGCACGGAGCCCAGGTCATTCAGATTGATGGGAACTTCGATCAGGCTTTAACGATTGTGAAGGATTTGTGTCAAGAAACGGCGATTGAGTTAGTCAATTCAATTAACCCGTTTCGTTTGGAAGGCCAAAAAACGGGGGCCATGGAAGTCTGTGACCAGTTGGGATATGCCCCGGTCATTCATGCCCTCCCTGTGGGAAATGCAGGGAATATTACTGCGTACTGGCGAGGGTATCGGGAGTACCAGGAAGCCGGACTAACACAAGGGTTGCCTCGTATGTTCGGGTTCCAGGCGGAGGGAGCGGCACCCATGGTCAGAGGCCATGTCGTGGAGTCACCGAAAACTATTGCCTCAGCCATTCGGATTGGGAATCCTGCCAGTTGGAATTTTGCCCTGAAAGCATTAGAGGAATCACAGGGACATCTGGATATGGTGACTGACGAAGAAATTATTCGGGCTTATCAAATGGTGGCGAGTGAAGAAGGGGTCTTTTGCGAGCCCGCTTCGGCTGCATCTCTTGCAGGAATTGACAAAATGAATCGTGCCGGGTTGTTGCCAAAAGAGGGAGTCATGGTGTGTACCTTAACCGGACATGGGTTAAAGGACCCGGATACGGCCATTTCGGTCTCGTATAGACCGGTCACCGTTCCTGCCACCCGTGAGGCGGTCAGAGCGCAATTGACAAATACGTAATCCTTCATGACCTCCTGAAAACCAAGATCGTTCATTCAACTACTAACTCAAACAACATAGTGAGGCCAAGATCGTGCGAAAAACGATCGTGATTCACCTCGATGGTTTGACGGGACAGTCGTATCAGGAATTAGGAGACCAAACCGTCTTGCAATCGGCTCGGACACCGCATCTGGATGAATTGGCTGGGCATGGTGAACTGGGACGTTTAGGGGTTCCCCGGGAAACCCGTCCATTTTGGGGGGAAATGGCACTCCTTGCCGTCTTAGGATACGATCCACACAAATGGTATACGGGTCCTGGTACTTTTGAAGCCGGAGGATTAGAGGTTGTGCTGGATGCCCATGATGTGGCCTATCTGTGTCATTTGGTGACTCTCCGTGGTCAGGATGGATGGGGGGATGGGAAAAAACTTGGTCCACAGCTCTTCATGGCGGACCCCTTTGGGGGAGGAATTGGGACTGAGGATGCTCGTGAACTTATTGATGCCGTCAATGAACAATTGATATCTGAAAGTATTCAATTTTACATGGGCAGCCATCATCGCCATCTTATGGTCTGGGTTGGTGCGAGCGGAAAAGTGGCCTGTCGCAACCCATACGAGGCCTTGGGACAGTCGATCGAGGCGTATCTGCCTGTCGGCGACGGGTCTCAAATTTTACGCGAACTGATGGCGGCCTCCAGAGCGATTCTATGCCATCATCCTGTGAATCACGAGCGTCTGAATGCCGGGTTGAAGCCGGCGAATTGTTTATGGTTGTGGGGGGCAGGAAAACCTGTGGAATTGCCTCCTTTAAAAGAACGGTGGCCAGTCCACGGTATGGTTATTTCCCCGGTTGGGCCTTACGTAGGCGTTGGAATGGCCGCTGGACTTGAGACGGTCAAGGTTGAACATGTGGGTGGAGGAGACCTCGCCTGGTTGCAGGCCTTGGCCAAGAGAACTTTGACTGCATTGGAAAGGCACGACTTTGTCTGTTTGCATATTCCCTTTTATGAGTGGGCTTTCAAGGATGGGCAGGCGGTGTCACCGTCACAATTAGGTGAATATCTTGGGCAAGTGGACGAGCAGGTGATCGGAGCCATCCATCAGTCTGATGGAAGCAAGGACCCACATCGGATCGTCGTCCTGGTGACCCCAAGTCCGCATGGGCACAATGATGGAGGGGCTCCTGTATCGCCATATCTGGTGTTTGAAGGGTCGGAGGGGAAATCCGAAATTCATGCGGTCCCATTGAATGAACGGGAAGTGGCCAACCGTCCCCTCCGTGATGCCACCAAATTGTTTGAGCGGTTTCTGGGGACTCACTAAATCCGATGGCACGGTATATTCAAAAATTCGGCGGGACGTCGGTGGGGAGTCTGGAACGAATCCAAAACGTCGCCCGGCTTATTGAGCGGACCTACCGGGAGGGGCATCAACTGGTGGTCGTGTTGTCTGCGATGAGCGGGGAAACGGATCGGCTCATGAAGCTGGCCAAGACGCTGAGCATTGACCCGGACGATCGGGAGCTCGATGTCTTGCTGTCCTCCGGAGAGCGTGTCACGATCGCGCTGATGGCGATGACCCTCAAAAGTCTTGGGATGAAGGCGCAATCCTTTACGGGACGTCAGGTGGGGATTGTCACCGATAGCATGCATACCAAAGCCCGGGTGTCCCGGGTTGATACCGACCGGGTGCTGGGAGCCTTGCGTGACGGGATTATTCCCATCGTGGCCGGGTTTCAAGGGATTAACGCCGCCTCCGATGTGACGACGTTAGGACGCGGGGGATCTGATTTGACGGCCGTGGTGTTGGCGGCGGCGCTCAAGGCCGATACCTGCTTTATCTATACCGATGTGGATGGTGTGTACACGGCCGATCCGAATATCGTGCCGGGCGCGAGACGGTTGGATAAAATCTCCTATGAAGAAATGTTAGAGTTAGCGAGTCTGGGGGCTAAAGTCCTACAGTCTCGTTCGGTGGAGTTAGCGGCTAAATATCAGGTGCCGGTGGAAGTGCGATCCAGTTTTCAAGACGGGCCTGGAACCTGCGTGGTAAAAGAGGATGTCGATATGGAACAAGTTTTAGTCTCGGGGGTTACGGGCGATCGGAATCAAGCCAAGGTCACGGTGGTCGGGGTCCCGGATCACCCTGGAATTGCGGCCACCTTGTTTTGCTCCATTGCCGAGGCCGCCATCAATGTGGATATGATTATTCAAAATGTGAGTCAGGATTCCCTGACGGATATTTCCTTTACCGTGCCCAGAGCTGATCTGACGCGGGGCATGAGTCTTGTTAGAGATATTGCCAAATCAGTGGAAGCCCGGACGGTTGAGGTGAACGAATCCATTGCCAAAGTTTCGTTAGTGGGAGTGGGGATGCGTTCGCATTCCGGTGTCGCAGCCAGAATGTTTCAGACGCTCTCACGTGAAGGCATTAATATCATGATGATCAGTACCTCGGAAATTAAAATCTCTTGTGTGGTGGAAGAAAAATACATGGAGTTAGCTGTTCGGGCCTTGCACCAGGAGTTTGAATTGGAAGTACCTCTGGAGCGGAGAAAAGCCTAGCATGGGGATGTGTGTCGACACCGATGTGGCGTAGGCGTGATATGAATTCTCAATTTCCCGTCATTGAAATCTACGATACGACCCTCAGGGATGGGGCTCAAGCCGAAGATGTCAGCTTTTCGGTGGAGGATAAGGTTCGTATCGCCCTTAAATTAGATGAGCTGGGGGTCCCTTTCATTGAAGGAGGGTGGCCGGGAGCCAATCCGAAGGATATTGAGTTTTTCCACGTCATGCAATCGACTCCATTGCAGCACGCCAAAATCGTGGCATTTGGTTCGACGCGAAAAGCCAAAAATACCGCAAAGGCCGATCCGACGCTGGAAGCCCTCCTATCCGCTGAGACGGACATTGTGACTATTTTCGGGAAAAGTTGGACCCTGCATGTGACGGAGGCCTTGGAAACGACGCTGGCCATCAATTTAGAACTGATTGCCGATTCCATTTCCTATCTCCGATCAAGGGGTCGGCAGGTGTTTTACGATGCCGAACATTTTTTCGATGGCTATAAAATGGATCCTGCCTACGCCATGAAAACCATTCAAGCTGCGGCAGAGGCCGGGGCGGAGCGGATCGTGTTGTGTGATACCAATGGCGGAACGATGCCCTGGGATATTGGTGAGATCTTTGCGAAGGTTCGCAAGAACTGTTCGGTTCCTCTAGGTATTCACGCACACAATGATGCGGAGATGGGCGTCGCCAATTCATTGACTGCCGTGCAAGCGGGAGCGATCCAGGTCCAGGGAACCATCAATGGTATTGGAGAACGGTGCGGGAATGCCAACCTGTGTTCCGTGATGGCTAACTTAGAATTAAAAATGGAGCGAACCGCCCTGGGAGATGGTCGATTAGCACAGCTTCGCACGATTTCCAATTATGTGGCCGAGATGGCAAATTTGACTCCCAACAAACGACAGCCTTATGTGGGAGATACCGCATTTGCTCATAAGGGGGGGGTCCATATTCACGCGGTGCAAAAAAACCCGCTTACCTATGAACATGTGAACCCGGAGGTCGTTGGCAACCATCGCCGCGTACTTATTTCCGATAGCAGTGGCCGAAGTGCCATGTTTGGAAAGATGGAAACCTTCGGCCTGGACCTTCCTCAGAATAATCCCAAGGTGCTCGAATTGCTGGATTCTCTTAAAACGTTGGAATATGAAGGCTACCAATTTGAAGGAGCAGAAGGGTCTTTTGAATTGTTAGTGCGGAAAGCGATGGGAACGTATACGCCATCGTTTGAATTATTAGGGTGCCGGATCATTGTGGAAAAACGGAAAACCAAAGAAGACCCAATTTCCGAAGCCACGATTATGGTCAAAGTCGGGGAAGTGGTTGAACATACCGCGGCGGTTGGTGATGGACCAGTGAATGCTCTGGATCATGCCCTTCGCAAGGCGCTGGAGCATTTTTATCCCCAGTTACAGGAAATGAAGCTTTTGGACTATAAGGTCCGTGTGTTGACCGGACGACATGGAACCGGTTCTCGTGTGCGGGTTCTTATCGAGTCGGGTGATCACAAAGAGAAATGGGGGACGGTCGGGGTGTCGGAGAACATCATTGAAGCCAGTTGGCAGGCGTTGGCCGATAGTATTGAGTTTAAACTCATGAAGGAGAAGCCGCAAAAATAATGCCCGTCTCTCCGACCTTAGGCTGACAAAGGGGAATCATCTGAAGAGCCCGGTTCTTGACATCATCTGCGCTGCCCGTTACGTTGCTGCCTGCAACAACGGTCAAAAGCGTGAATTCACTATCCGTATGAACGGTCTTCGATTCTACTTGTGAGGGGGTTTTGATTTATGCGCAAGGCTGACATTGCTGAAATCATTACAGAGACGGCAGCTATCCAAAAAACCGACTCAATGGAAATGGTGGAGCATGTTCTGGATTTAATTAAGTCCATGCTTCAAAAAGGGGAGGTCGTCAAAATTGCCGGATTTGGCAATTTTGTTGTCAGGAACAAGGGAGAGCGGAAAGGCAGGAACCCAAGAACCGGAGAGGAAATCGCCATTACGCCAAGACGCGTGGTGACTTTCAGGCCAAGCCAACTCTTTAAGAAATATGTCAATACTTGACTGGCAAGAATTTCGCTATCGGTCTCGTTCACTCTCTTGATAGATACACCGTGGGGTGAGTGCAGGTATGGGGGGTGGAACAAAACACGAGGATAAGGCCTTTTATAAAATAGGGGAAGTCGCCGATTTGACGAATCTTCCTGCGTATGTCTTGCGGTTTTGGGAGTCGGAATTCATTTTTCTCAAACCGAAGAAAAGTCAGGGAAAACATCGAGTCTATTCGAAAGGCGACATTGAAACGGTTTTTGAAATCAAACGAATGCTTTATGATGAAGGCTATACGATTGCGGGTTTGAAGCGATATTGGTATCGCAAAAAACGGTCAGAAAAAGCCGCTCAAGTCCCAAAAGACCGTGTGGAAAAAGCAAAGGTTGAACTGCAAGGTATTTTGAAGATCTTGGGACGAGCGACGATATAGGTCATCGGACAAAACGAAGGACGGGAATACGACTGGTTAGAATAATGTCGGGGCGTAGCGCAGCCCGGTAGCGCACTCGCTTGGGGTGCGAGAGGTCGGAGGTTCAAATCCTCTCGCCCCGACCATGTTTTCCTGCCAGCAGAATGGTTTTTTTCGTCTCCTCGGTATGATCAGAGCGGAGAGTCGTTTGGGCAGTACGAAGGCTCGCTAGGCTTGTAAGTCCTCCTCTTCAGCCAGCTCCTCACCCTCGGGCATTCCATACGCTACATATTTTGCATAAGAAAGATAAATCTGGCTACTGTCTCTCATGGCCTTTGAGCCGGCCTTCATTCTATGGAATCGGTTTTTGGATTCCTCATCGGTCTGAGTTCCGAGTTGGCTCACGTGGTCCTGTAATAACATGGAATAGCGTTGCATCGCTTGCTCTATTTCCAAATAGGCTTGCAGAATTTCTTCTTGCATGAATGTTCCTCCTAAATAATGTTCTCCACCTTACAAAAGGCCGTTCCCTTGGTCAACTTTCTGGAGTTGTAGGTTGGGAGTTCAGCATGAAGATCACCGAAGCTCGGGAAGGGCAAATTGAGAAGAACGGCCGTTTGACCGGTTTTTTTGATATTCAGTAAAATGCTTGCTGGGTAGGAGGGTTTGCAACGTGTATCCCATCATAACTTTGCTATCTGTGGCATAGTCTGACCGATTCATGAGCCTCCACCCGCCGCGCCATTGGATTTCCGTTGTCATTCCCATTAAAGATGAGCGAGAGAACATCCCGCTCTTGGCGAGCCAATTGCTCAAGTTTTTTGAATCCAGGCCTGAAAGTGGGGCCGCGGCGTTTGAACTCGTGTTTGTGGATGATGGGAGTGTGGACGGGAGTGGACCCTTGCTGGATCAATTAGCCGGACAGTTTCCTGCGGTACTGGTGATCCATTTAGACCGGAATCATGGGCAAACGGCGGCATTCGATGCAGGCTTTCGGGAAGCCAGGGGAGAACTTGTTGCCACCATGGACGGGGATCTGCAGTATGACCCGAATGACTTTGCGAAACTTCTCCCCTATGTGGAACGCTATGATTTAGTGTGTGGGCGACGACAGGCCAGACATGACAGTCTGGTCCGCCGGTGGTCGTCAAAAATTGCCAACCAGGTTCGCAATTGGGCGGTGCATGATGGGATTTCAGATACCGGCTGTTCCTTGAAAGTCTTTAGGCAGGCCGTGGTCAAACGACTTCCTCCATTTAAAAACATGCACCGATTTTACCCGGCGTTGGCGCAAATGTACGGGTTTACGGTGACTGAAATCCCCGTCCAGCATTTTCCAAGAGCCCATGGGACATCAAAATACGGAATTGGCAACAGGCTGTTTGCTGGTCTGTATGATCTCTTCGCAGTCAGGTGGATGCAAAAACGCTGTTTGAACTACACCAAAAAGGGGATCCATCCTAC
>BQIZ01000076.1 GCA_021604365.1 Nitrospirales bacterium | reverse complement strand
TTTCTACAAAAATTTTCAACATAACCATTAGATCCCGTCCTTTTCAGTCAGTCATGGTGGGCAGGCAAGGGTTCGAACCTTGGAAGCCGATGGCAGCAGATTTACAGTCTGCCCCCGTTGACCGCTTGGGTACCTGCCCTTCGAATGAGTAGGACCGTCTTCTACTTAACCCGCTTTGGAATTACATCATGGAATTTATTAAGATGAAGATCTTTTTGAAGTGAAGACAAACAAGGCAGAAATTAGCCCCTGCATGTACAGATCAACAACAAATACATTCGCGTTTTGTTCTAAAAACAGGAGCGGAACAAATTCACTCTTCTTGTAAACGAATCATTATAATTTCCAAATATGGTCTGGTCAAGACCCTTGTCCTGCATTTCTTCAGACAGGAGAATGCCTTATTTGACAAATCCTTTCTCCCCAAGCCACATTCATGAAATAATGGATTTCCTCATGAAGCGCCCTCACCTACTAAGCCAGCAGAGAAACCGGCTGAATTTTCTAACTTGGATCGTCATCATTCCTTCTTGCTTAAGCATGGGGCTAATAATTGGATCTCACTTAAACGCTTTTGGGGAAATAAATGATCGACAGGAAAACGGCCTTGCTCACATCGCGACACCCGATGGAGAAATTATTTTTGCCGAGGTGGCAGACACCCTGGATAAAAGAGCTCAAGGACTGATGTACCGGACCGCCATGGATGAAAATCATGGCATGTTATTTATTTTCCCAGAATTGGGCCATTGGACCTTTTGGATGAAGAACACAAAAATCCCACTTGATATCTTGTGGCTGGACCAGAAGGGAACCATCATCCACATTGAAGCAAACGTCCCAATTTGCACGAGGGTAGATGACCACTGCCCACGCCACTATTCGTACAAACAGTCTTGGCAGGTTCTTGAGCTCAATGCCGGAACAGCAGAAAAGCTCCAACTCCTAGCAGGAAGCCGACTAACAATTTCCTTGCCTTCCCAGAACCTCAACCCCTCCTAACTGCACCTACCATTCACTTACCACCCTCTCACCCGCTTGGCAGAAAGAATGCCGTCAACACGTTGGATCTCCTGTAGTATAAGTTCAAGGTGTGCAGTATTATTAACTTCGATGACAAAATCCAACACGGCCTTTCTATCCTCCCTGGTAGAAATCTCTGCCCTGGTAATGTTGGCTTGACACTGAGAAATTCCAGCGGAAACCTTAGCCAAGACTCCCGTTCGATCCAGGGTTAGGACTGACACTTCAACTGAATGGGTACCATCAAGCTCCGAATCCCACTCCACCTCCACTAATCGATTGTGGTCCCATTCTAATGACTGAAAATTCGGACAATCGATCGCATGAATAGTCAATCCCCTCCCACGAGTAATATATCCACGAATCGGCTCACCGGGAACAGGCTTACAACACTTGGAGAGTTGCATCAAGACATCTTTAGTCCCTCCAAACTTCACAGATCCCTCCCGAAGAAGACCTGGTATTTTTTGCTGAGGGAAGAGGGGGACACCTTTCGTGGAAGGCGAAGGCCCCTGTTCAGCCCCTTCGTAAAGATGACTGACAATTTGATCTGGGGACAAACGGCCAAATCCAACCTGCCGAATCAATTCGTCCACCGTTTCACTGCCCTTTGCCTTAGCCATTGACGAGAGGCGGTCCGATTTTAAAGATTGCGCGACGGGAAGATTGTGTCGCCGAAATTCCTGTTCCAACAAACGTCGACCAAGTTCCAGTGCCCGCTTTTGCTCTTCAACCTTAAACCAATGCTTGATTTTGGTTTTAGCCCGTGAAGTTCGGACAAATTTTAACCACCCGCGATGAGGCACCTGCGACGGGGAAGTTAGAATCTCTACCATATCCCCACTGCTTAACTGATAACGAAGTGGAACTAATTTCCCATTAATCTTTGCTCCTACACAATGATCTCCGATTTCCGTATGAATCGCATACGCAAAGTCTAAAGGGGTGGCCCCGACAGGGATCTCCCGCACTTCCCCTGTTGGGGTAAACACAAACACCACATCATGGAATAGATCCAACTTTACCGAATCCATAAACTGGCGGTTATCGGCAAGGTCCTTATGCCATTCCACAAACTGTCTGAGCCAACTGAACACCTGTTCGTCCCGTCCGCCAACTTTCCCAGGCTCCTTATACAGCCAATGGGCTGCCACACCATATTCATTAATTCGATGCATATCCGCCGTCCGAATTTGGAATTCCACATACTCACCTTGTGGGCCTACCACCGTCGTATGCAACGATTGATACAAGTTTGAACGTGGAGTCGCGACGTAGTCTTTAAAGCGACCAGGGACGGGAGGCCAAATGGAATGCAACAAGCCCAAAATGGCGTAACAATTCATTTTGGTATCCGTCACAATGCGAACCGCCGTCAAATCAAAGATTTCATCAAAAGATACGGACCGGCGCTCCATTTTCTGATAGATGCTGAAGAGATGCTTGGGTCGCCCATCAATCTGTCCCGGAAGTCCGACGCTCAAAAGTGCCTGCTGAGCCAGGTGAATCAGGGATTGAATATATTCCTGTCGCTCCTCATCCTTTTTGGCCAAACGTAACTTCAAATGAGACCAGGCATCCGGCTCCAAATACTGGAAACACAAATCCTCTAGCTGCTGTTTAATCCAACTCATCCCAAGCCGATTGGCTAAAGGCGCATAAATTTCCATGGTTTCTTGCGCAATTTTTTTTCGTTTCTCGTCCGATAAGGCTTCAAGAGTCTGCATATTATGCAGTCGGTCCGCTAATTTGATAAACACCACCCGAATATCATCGGCCATAGAGAGAACCATTTTACGGAAATTTTCCGCTTGCTTCTCTTCATCAGTTTTAAAAGGAATTTGCCCGATTTTTGTCACACCCTCGACTAAACGAGCCACGTCACTTCCAAATTCTTTTTCTAACTCGGCTCTGGTCGCTACGGTATCTTCGAGAGTGTCGTGTAATAGCCCAGCAACAATCGCGGGAACGTCCAATTTTAAAAAAGTTAAAATCCCAGCGACGGCTAAAGGATGCTGAACATAGGGTTCACCGGTTTGTCGAGTCTGACCATCATGCGCTTTCGCAGAATAGTCATAAGCTCGTCTGATAAAGTTGGTGTCAGCCTCCGGATAATAGGCTTTCACCTGATCCATAAGCTGTTCAATATCCGTCAAGTGCGTCGCGCCCATTTTTTCAACCCTTCATCAATGTGTCTCACGGAATTGCCGATGAATCATAACAAAAAAGAGAGAAAAATGCTGTTTTTTCATTCCAGATACGGCGATCCCCCCCCCGGCGGAATAAAAGGAAGAGTCGCAATTCCCCTCCCTAGAGGGATACGTCATCCAAGAGCGGATTCATCAAACCGAACCAGCAATAATAATATGCGAGGGGTTGAAAGGCCTGAGAGCCTCACCTGGAAATGAGGCTGAAAGGAACAGGGAACAGCAACGGATTTGGAGTTTTAGAATGTCTGACGAGTGGAGGAGGGAAGGCAATGATTTTAGAATTCAACGAATCTCACGCATCTACTCCCCACCTTTTTGCACATAGTTTTTGACAAATTCAGCTGCATTCTCTTCTAAAACTTTATCAATCTCATCAACCAGCTCATCCATCTCTTCTTTTAAGCGTTGGCCGGTTTCCGCAACACTCGGATCAGCTCGAACATCCTCTGATTCCTTTGGAGAACTCGGTTTTCGAGATTCATTTTTCCGCTCTTGCTTGTCCATGGTGCACCTCCTTGGTCAAGTGGATGAAACACCTCTTCTCAGCCTACTCCACACTTTCTCCAACCGTCAAGAAAAGCATTGCCGCCCCCTCGGAATTCGTTGCTCCCTTCCTAGCATTGTGATAAATTGCCTCCCGCGGGCGATTAGCTCAGTGGGAGAGCGCTTCCTTCACACGGAAGAGGCCACTGGTTCGATCCCAGTATCGCCCACCATGGTATTGCAACTTTTCTGAATCAATTTCTTTTCGGCAGCTTTTCGGCAGTTATGAGTCGCGGCATCGCAAGGAGGATGGAGACCTTCTTGATTGTGCATTTGTCACTCACGATCAAAATCTGGCTCTAGCACCCAAGTCACCCTTCCCTTCAACCAATCGACCATCCATCCCCAAGAGACGGTGAGAATGGTAAAATCGATCAACCATCATAATCGACTTCGTAAAAAGCCGGCAAATTTACTCAAAGCGATTTCGCTATTTTGCATACTCCCACATTGCGCCAGCGCGCCCCCTCCCTCCAACCTTCCTCCTTCGGAAAGCGACCTCAATCTCTTAGGAAAGGCCACTTTGTGCCAAACCAAAGCAGAAGCTCAAAGGAGTTGGCTGCAAACAGGGATGCAGGGCTCTCCATGGGGCGGAGGCAACGAAATCTTTCGTGAAACTGCATCACCCCACAAGCAAGCACAATGGTTCATGTTCAATGAAGACCAGACCCTTGTGGGGGTCATCACCGTATTCCCGTTTGGCCTTTCCTTAGAAGATTATCCGAAACTCCGCCATACTCTGGCGCAATTACCCCCCGCTCGCGAATTCTTTTTTCATTCTTCCCAACTCTTAAAAGAGCAAACCCCCGATTCTGGCACACTGCACCGGACGGGAGAAGCCACGACCACCCATCAATATTTCATGCGGCACACTCATGGGAAACAGGACCAACTGGTCATGGCAGTTTTCGTTCTTGATCCATATGAAACGCTTTTAGATGGCAGTCATTCAAAGTTTCTCTCCTATATTAAAGATCCGGATTCCTCGGAGAAAGAACTCCCAAACCCAGGAGGACCATTAGAATCCCAAAAAGAATTTTTAGGACTCCAGCAATTTGCCAGAGGGGAGATTGCCTTATTTGCCTCGTGCGGCAACAAGCAGCCAGAAATAGCCTTGGACGCTTACCAAAAAGCGATTCAATATGGATTATCTGATCCGAAACAGTTAGCGGAAGCCCATCATCGTCTTGGGTTGGCCTTACGAACCATGGGCAGACTTCCAGAAGCCACAACTACCTTAGAGCAGGCCCTGTCTATCCAGCCATACTCAGCAGTCATCCTGAATAGTTACGGTTCAGTCCTGGCGGAACTTGGAAAATTACCCAAGGCTATCGAAACCTATGAGCAGGCTCTGGCCTTGCAGCCAAACTATGCTCAGGCCCGATTCAATTTGGCTGAAGCTTACGAATCCCATAACCCCAAACGCGCCATTCAAGAATACGAAACTTTCCTGATACTGGCAGGGAACAATCCTGAGGAAGCGACAAAAGTTGACCTGGCTCAAGGTAGAATCAAAGCACTACAAGGCGGAGTCAGACAGTAGAAAATTAAGAAACCATCGTTATGGGAAATACCCGGGTTCAGCAGTGTTCGTAGCAAAAAGAGCTCCGTTGTGAATACCCCACACGCTAAGCCTCCATGAAATTCTATGCCGTTCGTCGCGGACGCACGATTGGTGTTTTTGAGAGTTGGGATGCCTGCCGTGCCCAGATACATCATTTTCCAGGAGCCGAATATAAAGCTTTTCCCACCCGAGAAGAAGCTGAGGCATTTCTTTCTTTTCGTTTAAGCAGTAAATCAATCAGGAAGAAGCCAGTATCAGCAGCAGCAACAACATCAGCTTCGACGATAGAAGTTTGGGTAGATGGATCCTGCTTCCCACAACAGGATGGCTCTCTTCGACTGGGATGGGGGTTACTGGCCAAAAAAAATGGTGTAGAAATTTATCGGGACAAGGGGAACGATATTCCGCGGTCAGCCATGAACCACCGAAATGTCGCTGGTGAAATTCTTGCCATCCTCAAAGCCGTCAAATGGTGCCAATCCCAAGGGATTACAGAAATGACGATCTACTTTGATTATCAAGGATTGGAAAGTTGGGTAACCGGAGCCTGGCGCACCAAACTGCCGTTTACCCAAGCCTACGCTCGAACGGTCATCGAATCAGGCATCTCTATTCACTGGGTCAAAGTGAAGGCTCACTCCGGGAATCCAGAAAATGATCTTGTCGATCAACTCGCGAAAGAAGGGGCTCAGGGGAAGTAAGAAGGAGGCAATTTCAGGATGATTTCCAAGCGTCACAACTAAAACAGGATAAAACAGGAAGGATCAAAACCAGTTACAGCTTGCCTTCTCCTTTTAAAAATTTCCTGAAGCGGGTCATCAGTTCATCACCCAATAAACCTACATCGGGCTTTTTCTTCATATAATCCCTGATCTCATCCAAACGATGTTCCGCCTGCTCATTCCCCTTTAGTCGCTTAACTTTTTGCATGGCATCACCAAACGCATCAAAGGTCAGTTCCTGATAGCCAAAACTTCGAATCCGCTTGACAGCTTTCATCATCGCTTCATTTCTAAAGGTGGTGAGGTGTTCAGAATCGATAGTAGTTAGCCCGAGTTTTCTCGCACGGCGTTCCGCAGCTTTTCGAATGCCGCTCCGGACAAAATCAGGTGAGGTATGAAGACGCTTCCAGGCCTCATCCGTCCATGCCACCTGTGTGGGCGGAGCCTCCCAGAGGCGCATCAAATTCTCAGCATCAATTTTCACGATCCCTTGCTCACGGGCTAAATCTTCGGCGTCCCGCTTTAACATATCCGTCACAAATTCCATGGCAATTGGTGGGGAATCCTCAATGCGTTTATTCAACAAAGCCAAAGCTTCATCGGTCCATTCCATAGGCACGCTCTTCTCGAGCGGAAAATCACCCAAGGCCTCGACCTTTTCAAATAATTCCACATTCACTTCCATATGGCCACGTTCCTTGGCCACATCTTCAGCAATCTTGCCAATCATGCTTCGCATGAACTCTGGGACCGCCTCAAGTCGCTTCCGCGCCTCAGCGGTCCAGGGAAGTTTGCCTTGAGCCATATCCTCAACGGCCTGATTCATGCCCGCCGCCCCACCCATCGAGCCCATCATTTGCTGCTTAAATTGGTCTAGAATTTCAGCCGTAATTTCTACATATCCCAATTCTTTGGCCTTTTTTTCTGCAAGACGGCGCACCATGCCTCTCAGGAACAAAGGCGCGCGTTCCAGTCGGGAGGAAGCCTCTTCCGTCCAGGGAATATTTTGCTCAGTTTCAGATGGCTCGGCCGTAGACATGGTTTAGCCAGTGGGTAATTCAGGGTTTAACAATTCTTTGATCTCTTTGCCGGCTTTAAAAAACGGCATGCGCTTTTCTGGGACAGACACCGATTCTCCGGTTTTGGGGTTGCGCCCTTCTTTAGTCTGGCGATGCCTGAGACGAAAACTTCCAAACCCGCGAATTTCTGTTTTTTCTCCACGCTTTAAGGAATCACGGATAGAATCAAAAATGGTATTGACCACCAACTCGGCTTGTCTTCGACTCAATTGGGGAGCCTTTTCCGCCAACTTTTCGATGAGATCCGCTTTTGTCATCCGATCCTCCTTCTCAGAGAGACTCGCTTTTCAAAACTTGATTCTTGCGAATGAGTATAGCTCCTAAATAGGAGTACTTGATTCATCTTGCTTGTCCGAATCAGGCAACCCAAAGGTACATAAAAGGGGTGGAAAAATGAGTCGTGGCAAAGGTGCGAACGCTTCCAAGGAATGTATTTTCAAGTAAATCCCTGAATGAAAACGGCTTGCTCACCTCCATAACCCGTGGCTCCCCCTCAATCCCGCCTAATTCGCCAGCTAACTTAATGGCATCGTGCAAATCGCCGATATCATCAACTAATAAGATGGACTTAGCCTGCTGCCCAGTAAAGACTCGCCCGTCGGCTAACTGCTCAACTTCCGCCACATCCAGCGACCGCCCCTCGGCCACAGCATCTATAAATTGACGATGAACATCATTCATCACCAACTCCAATACCCTGCGATCTTCATTATTCATTGGCCGAAAAGGAGAGCCAATATCTTTATATTTTCCACTTTTGACTACAAAATTTTTGACGCCGATTTTTTCAAGCAACTCGTGGAAATTCGCCAATTGCATAATGACGCCAATGCTTCCCGTTAAAGTCCCAGGGTTAGCCAGAATACGATCGGTGGCCACCGCAATGTAATAGCCTCCGGAAGCCGCCACCGTGCCCATGGAGGCGATCACGGTTTTATTCTTTTCTTTTCTCACTCTCTTGACGGCATTGTAAATTTCCTGGGAAGGCGCCACGCCCCCACCAGGACTATCAATTCTCACCACAATCGCTTTGACCAGAGGATCGTCAGCAAATTTCCTCAATTCCTCGACAGTCTGAAACGAATCAAGAATGGGGCCCTCAACCCGAACAATGGCCACACCGTCCTTACCTGCTAACAATAACTCGGGAATTAGGCTTTTCCCAACACTAAACAGGACAAGACCTCCGAGAATCATCCACAGAACCCGTTTCCATCGAGGATACCCATTACTCATAGTATTCGGGATTGGCCATCCTGAAGCCCCATATTCATCCAATCATCCTGCCCATGTGGCCTATTCGCTTTCATCCCCTTGATCTTTCTTTTGGACAACGCGCCCAAGGCTCTGGTCGACACTACCTTGAGAGCTATTAAACTCTTCAACCTCGCTTTGCTCCAGATCCTTCAAATGCTCCCAAAGGCTTAACGCAATTTTCCGATCATCACAGTCAACCTTGACGATTTTTGCGGCGACATCCTGCCCGACAGTAAACTTTTCCTCAAGCCGCTCCTGCACATCAGGCCCGATCTCACTGATATGAATTAACCCTTCTACTCCGCCATCTAATTCCACGAATACACCAAAGTCAGCGATTTTTGAAACTTTGCCGGAGGTGACTTCCCCAACATGGTATTGCTGCGGAATATCAGAGACCCATGGATCCGAGATCAGCTGCTTATACCCCAAAGATAACCGCTCTTTTTCTTTATCAATTTTCAAAATAACGGCTTTGACCGATTGCCCTTTCTTGAACAGTTCCGAAGGATGCTTAATATGCTTAGTCCACGACATATCAGAAATATGGATCAAGCCATCGACACCCTCGTCTAAACCTACAAAGGCACCAAAGTCAGTCACGCTTTTTACTTTGCCCTCAATCTCTGTACCTTCGGGGTACTTGTCCTCAATGATATCCCAAGGGTTAGGAGCCGTTTGCTTCATTCCAAGAGAAATTTTCCGGCTATGCTGGTCAACGTGAAGCACTTGAGCCTCAATTGTATCGCCCACGGAGACCACCTTTGAGGGATGGCGAACTTCATGAGTCCAAGACATTTCCGACACATGGACCAAACCTTCAACCCCTGGCTCCAACTCGACGAATGCCCCATAATCGGTCAGGCTCACAACCCTACCATTCACGCGACTTCTTGACGGATACTTTTCTTCAACTTTAGTCCAAGGGTCTGGAGATTTTTGCTTAACACCCAGGGAGATACGACCCGTTTCCCGGTCATATTTCAATACTAAAACTTCAACACGATCTCCAATGGAGAACATGTCGGATGGATGCCCCACGCGGCCCCAGGAAATATCGGTGATATGCAGCAGACCATCGATGCCACCCAAGTCCAAGAAAGCCCCATAATCCGTTATGTTCTTTACAGTCCCTTCAATCAACTGCCCTTCAGACAACGTAGACAAAGTCGATTGTCTTCGTTTGTCACGGGTTTCTTCGAGAAGAGCCCGTCGGGAGACCACCACATTTCCCCGACGATGATTAATCTTAATAATTTTAAAGTTATACGTTTTCCCGACCAGACCATCCAGGTCTCTGACTGGCGTCAAGTCAATTTGCGAACCTGGTAAAAAAGCTTTCACACCAATATCAACGATCATGCCGCCCTTAATACGCGAAATGACCTTCCCTTGCACTTGCTTTTCATCTTTGTGGGCAACTTCCAAATCCTCCCAAACCTTCATTTTGTCAGCTTTTTCTTTGGAGAGGAGCAAATTACCATCCGCATCTTCGCATTGCTCGATATACACTTGAACCGGGTCATTAACTACCAACTGCTCCAACTCTTCCGGAGAGAATTGGTCGGCAGGGATCATGCCTTCAGACTTATAGCCAATATCCACCACCACTCGATCTCGCTGGATATCAATGACCCTGCCTTCGGTTATCGTTCCTTCTTCAATATTTTTAAACGTTTCATCGTATAATGCGGCAAGGGTTTCGCGATCCATTTTTTCAGGTTGTTGAGTAAGAGTATTCATCCGACTTTTGATACCTCCAGCAGAGTTTGGCGGGTTAAATGGTTATTGCCATGATTAGTCTCACAATTTACTTCTTAAATCTGTCTCATACGCCTGCCGGGTCGGAGCGGGAACCCCACCCAATTGAGCAATATGATCCATCACATTTATCGATACGTCTTCATAAAATGATTTGGCACTCTCCCCATCATCTTTTTTACAAAATTTCATTGGTTTCCCAAAGCTAACCCTTAACGGAAACAACCGTGGCCATCTTGCCCGAATGGGAAGAACTGTAAAGGTACCAGAAATATAAACAGGAATCACCTGGCATTTTGATTCAGCCACTAAATAGCCTAGTCCAGGCTTCCCGATTTGCAAGGCCCCGTCCTCCGTTCTTGTCCCCTCAGGGAAAATAACTACGGGTTCACCTGCTTGCAAGTGAGAGAGTGCCTGTCCAAAGGCTTTCCTGTCCAGTTTGTGGGTTTTCAGTGGGATCCAGCCAAGCTTTTGCAAGGCCCAATTCATGTAGCGATTGGGGAATAAGCTCGCTCTCCCTAAAAAAAAAACCCGCCGCGGAATCGCGCATCCTAACAGGGGAATATCAAGATAGCTGGCATGGTTAGCCGCAACGATGATTCCGCCTGTCTTGGGAAAATGTTGGAAACCCTCTGTCCTAAATCGAAACAGGAGGCGCGCCAACCCATTAAACAGGATCCATAACAGCCCGTAAGCCGCTCCACTCACAAACGATCCACAATGATTTGCATCATACGTCCAACAACGTCTTCAACAGATTGTCGGGAGGTGTCGATCATGATCGCCTCAGGCGCCGGCCGTAATGGATCAACCGTTCTGGTCCGGTCACGATCATCTCTGACGGCCATGTCGTCACGCACCATCTCCAGATCAACGGCTTTCCCTTGTTGACCCAATTCTTGTTGGCGCCGGTTCGCTCGAACCTCTAATTCCGCATCAAGAAAAAACTTCACATCAGCAGTTGGGAACACGCGTGTCCCCATATCCCTTCCTTCAGCGATCACCCCAATTTCACCACCAATTTTTCGCTGAATCGGGAGCAACCAGTCCCTGACTGGTCGAATTGCCGCAACGCAGGATGCCAATTGGCTAATGGCTGGAGTTCGGATGGCCTCCTGATTAATGGCCTGCCCATCAACCCAAACGGAAAGGCCATCCCCACTCAGCATCAGTCGTAGATCTATCCGTGCAAGAAGTCCTTTGATGTGAGCAGGATTGTTCGGGTCTATTTGGTCTTCCTGAACTTTCCAGGCAATCGCCCGATATAAAGCCCCCGTATCCAGGTAAACATATCCTAGACGTGTAGCCAAACACTTGGCCACAGTGCTTTTCCCGACTCCAGCTGGACCGTCAATAGTGATCATTAACCGATGACGTTGAACGGCCCTATTCTCCTCTTACCAACTAATTTCTGGAGCATTATAATGGTCGCTAAGAATTTGTCAATAAATCCAACAGCTTACCTTTGAAGCCCGGGAAGGAGGTTTCAATGCAAGCCACATCCTCAATGGTAACCGGAGACTCTGCCACTAATCCGCAAATGGCCAAAGACATCACAACCCGATGATCGCCATAACTCTGACAAATCGCACCCTTAAGAGGGGAACCTCCATTGATGATTAATCCATCCGGCTGTTCCTCAACGTCAACGCAGAGACGCGATAATTCGGTCGCCATAGCTCGAATGCGATCGGTCTCTTTCACCCGAAGTTCTTGTGCTCCGGTAATGCGTGTCTGGCCATGGGCCAAAGCGGCAGCCACGCATAATATAGGCAATTCATCAATCGTTTTAGGAATGAGTTCTGGCCCAATGGTCATCCCCCTCAGCGGGGCGGACCGCACACGAATGTCACCTACCGGTTCCCCCGATACTTCACGTTGATTGACGATGGTGATATCAGCCCCCATCTCAAAGAGAATATCCAGAATGCCAGTTCGTTCAGGATTCAACCCTATATCTGTGAGTAAGATATCCGAATCGGGAACGATAGATGCGGCAACCATGAAAAACGCCGCAGCCGAGATATCTCCGGGAACTGCGATCGGTTTTCCATCAAAAGAGGGTCGGCCTTGAAGCTGCACGGTGCATCCATCAACCTGGAGGGAGACCCCAAAATAGTCCAGAAGACGCTCGGTATGATCCCGGGATTTTCTAGGCTCCTTCACAGTGGTCGTCCCTTCGGCAAAGAGACCGCCCAAAAGGACACACGATTTAATTTGGGCACTTGCGACAGGAGAATCGTAGAGAATCGCCTTGAGTCCCGTCCCTTGAATAGCCAAAGGAGCCAACTCACCACCACGTCTTCCCGAGATAACTGCCCCCATTTGACGAAGAGGTGTGACCACCCGTCCCATCGGACGACTTCTCAAAGAGGCATCACCCGTGAGAACGGAGAAGAAATTTTGCCCGGCTAAGACGCCAGCTAATAAGCGCAAACCCGTCCCGGAATTTCCACAATCCAACACATTCGAAGGTTCCTGCAGCCCCCAGAGCCCTTTGCCGGTCACCTCAAGTCCCTCAGGCGTTTCCTGCACATCAGCGCCTAAAGCACGCATCGCACTAAGGGTATTCAGGCAGTCTTCTCCTTTAGAGTAGCCTGTAATACATGTCTGGCCCTGCGCCAAAGCTCCAAAAATGAGGGCGCGATGCGTGATGGATTTGTCCCCCGGCACCGACACGCTGCCACGAAGAGGATGGTTGGTCGGAAGAATAGTGAACTGACTCATATCAACCGTTCTCGTGAGGCTTTTGCCCTGGCAATCGCGTCGTACAATCCATCTGCATCCCGTTTACTCAACAACTCCCGAAAGTCTTGTAGCTTTTGGATATTCCGATCGACCATCTCTACTAAATTCGCATGATTAGCAACACAAATATCCCGCCACATTTCAGGCGAACTGGCCGCAATCCTCGTGGTATCACGCAACCCTCCACCCGAAAAATTCAGCAAGTCCACAGCCTGGGATGTTCTTCCTTGCAACGTCTCCAGGGTGTGCATCAGTGAAAAAGCCACGATGTGAGGCAGATGGCTCACCGCCCCAAAGACCCAATCGTGATCCATGGGATCCATCGACGCCACCACAGAACCGACAGATTCCCAAAGATGACGAACCCTTCCCAGGGCCTGAGCATTCGTCTGGGAAGTCGGAGTCAGCATACATCGAGCGCCTTGAAACAAATGCGAATCGGCGTGCGCCACTCCAGATTTTTCTTTTCCGGCAATCGGATGAGCGCCGACAAAAAACGCCGAGGGAGGCATTTTGGCTTCAATTTTTGAGACCAGTTGGCCTTTTACACTCCCCACATCACTCACGATGACGGACGGAGCCAGATTTTTTCCCCATAGGTCAATTTGGGAGAGATAGGTCTCGACAGGAGTGGCCAGAATAATTAAATCCGATTGGCTCACCGCTCGATGAGGCTCCAGTGCAAATTGATCAATGGCACCCATTCGAACGGCTAGTTCGAGATTTTCTTGTCGACGACCGATCCCCACCACGATTTTGGCTAAGCCCTGTTCTTTCAGCGCAAGGCCGAGAGAGCCGCCAAGCAGACCTATCCCGATAATGGTCACGTGCCGGAACAACGGTTCTGAATGGGAAGTCGACATGATGGAAGACAAAAGAGTCGGAATCACCAGAGAACAATCAAAGTTCCCGACCAACAGCCTGCGCCACTTTTTTTAAATCACTCATGAGTTCGGTAAACCGGCCTGGCTTCAGCGATTCCTCCCCGTCGCACAAGGCACATTCTGGATTAGAATGGACTTCAATCAACAATCCATCAGCTCCAGCCGCAATTGCTGCTTTGGCCATAGGAGCCACAAGTTTCCAATTCCCCGTTGCGTGACTCGGGTCCACAATGACCGGCAGGTGAGTCATTTCCTTTAGAGTGGGCACCGCACTCAGATCAAGCGTATTGCGATATTGAGTCTCAAAGGTGCGAATCCCCCTTTCACACAGCATGACGTTCCGATTACCACGGGACATAATATATTCTGCGGATAAAAGTAACTCTTTAATCGTGGCGGACAGCCCACGCTTCAATAAGACGGGTTTGTCATAGGCGCCAACCTCTTTTAAGAGTTCAAAATTCTGCATATTCCTGGCGCCAATTTGGATCACATCCGCTTTTTCTAAAAAATGTCCGAGGTCACGTGTATCCAAAATTTCACTCACAACAGGAAGACCCGTTTGTTGCCTGGCTGCAGCCAAAAACTCCAATCCTTCCTGTCCCAAACCCTGAAAGGAATAAGGCGACGTGCGAGGCTTATACGCTCCGCCCCGTAAAATGGTGGCGCCGGCCTTCGCGACTTCTTGAGCGATACCGACCGTAATTTCTAATTTCTCCACCGCACAGGGACCAGCCATAATCACGATCCGGCTTCCCCCAACTTTCACGCCGGCCACGTCAATGGCAGAATCCTGTTTTTGAAACTCACGGCTCACCAACTTCCAAGGAGCCAGAATTGGAGTCACGCTTTCCACACCGGGAAACACGCTCAATGGTTGTCCTTGTAACACCCGGTCATCGCCGAGCACTGCCACAATAGTCCGTTCTTTCCCCTTCGTAATTTGAGTGGTCATCCCCAATGAACGAAGACGATCGATCAAGTGATCAATATCCTGATCCGTGGCTTCGGGTTTTAAGACAATAACCATAAATGGATCAGAATCCTTGCACTACAACACCGTGGAGAGGACTCGAGTCAGAGAGTCAAGGAAACGACGATTTTCGGACGGTTGGCCAATGGTCACTCGGAGCATTGGCCCACGAATATGCCGAACGATCACGCCATCTCGAAGCAACGCCTCATACGCAAGTTTTCCGTCAATCCCTGCATTGAAATACAAAAAGTTGGCTTGACTGGGAACGGGCTCTAAGCCCATGGTGGTTAGTCCTTCTTCCAGAAACGTCATTTCGGCTTCATTCATGGCCCGGCTTTTCGCCACATGGTCGTCATCCGAAAGAGCTGCTCGTGCGGCTTCTTGAGCCAAGCTATTCACGTTGAACGGAGGGCGAACCCGATTCACATACCCTGCGATTTCTTTGGTCGTCAACCCATATCCCACGCGCAATCCTGCCAATCCATAAATTTTCGAAAACGTCCGTAGTACCACAACCGGCCGCCCTTCACGAACATACTGCAAGCTGTCTGGAAAATCGGGATGTCGCACGTACTCATAGTACGCCTCATCCAATACGACGACCACATGATCGGGAAGCCGCGAGAGGAATCCGTCTATTTCCCTTGCCGTCAGCATGGTACCCGTTGGGTTATTCGGATTGCAGAGAAAAAAGAGCCGCGTGCGGTCAGTGACCGCGTCAACCATGGCCGCCACATCGTGGGCCCAATTTTTCAAGGGCACCTCTACCGGCACACCATGCCCTCCCAACACAGAAAGCTTGTACATCACAAAGGTCAGATCGGCCATTACCGCTTCATCACCCGGTGAGAGAAATGCGCGGACTAAAAGACTAATGATTTCATCTGACCCATTGCCCACCAGAACCTGATCATCGGGAACTTTCAACCTCTCGGCCAACGCCTGCCGCAGGTAGTGAGCCCCGCCATCCGGATACCGGTGAAGCGAGGCTGCTGCCTCCGCTAGGACTTGCAGCGCGTTCGGCGAAGGACCCCAAGGATTTTCATTAGATGCCAGTTTAATTGCCTGAGTAATTCCCAGTTCCCGCTCCAATTCATCCAAGGGTTTCCCTGGAGAATACGGTGTTAACGAGGCAATTGTGGGATGGACATGCAATGGCATGGGCTTACATTCTTTCTCTTGTGCACATGAAGGAAAAATCCAGAAAATTTCACGTCTACCTGGGACGAGCGGTTGCGGAAGCCCCTTCCCCGATCTCCATTCCTCAAGGGCAAACAGTTAGCATCAGACCCTACTGATGGGAAGAATACGATCCCAGAACCTTCATCATCAAACAACGTGACCGGACTTCCTCCAGGGCCTTCTTCAAGCGCTCATCGTCCTGATGACCTTCCAAATCCATATAAAACAGATATTCCCAGACTTTTCGTCTGGTCGGCCGTGATTCAATTTTGGTCATACTAATGCCGTGCGATGAAAACGGGCGGATCAGGTCATAGAGGGCTCCAACTCGGTCTTTGGCTGAGACAATGATTGACGTTTTATCTCGGCCGGTTGGTTCAGCTCCCTTTTGCGATAAAATGAGGAACCTAGTGAAATTATTAATGTTATCTTCAATTCGTGATCGCAGAATATTCAACCCATACAACTGAGCTGCCAATTCGGAGGCAATGGCCCCGGCAGTTGGATCATTCACCGCCCGCTCAGCGGCCCGAGCCGTACTGGGCTCTTCCGCAAAATTCACCGAAGGCAAGTTGGTCTCGAGCCAGTTCCGACATTGGGCAATGGCATGCGGATGAGAATAAACCGTCTTGATCTCATTTAATTTTTCCGCCTTCGAAAGAAAGTGATGGGACACTTCCAGCATCACTTCACCATAAATCAACAGAGGTGAGTCTACGAACAAATCTAAGGTATGATTGACCACCCCTTCCGTCGAATTTTCTATGGGGACCACGCCAAACCGCATACGTCCCCGCTCCACTTCATCAAACACATCTTTGATGCTATTGACGGATACATAGTCGGCCGATCCTCCGAACTTTCGCATGGCAGCCAGATGCGTAAACGTGGCAGGAGGCCCCAAATAGGCGACCGTTTGGGTTCCCTCCAGAGAGAGAGACGCCGACATAATCTCCCGGTAAAGATGACGAAGGGCTTCACTAGGAAACGGCCCTGGGTTTTTGCGCATCAACCGTTCCACGATCGCCACTTCCCGACCGGGCGTGTGAAGATGGGCGGACGAATCCTGTTGTTTTTTCAGATGCCCGATTTTAATGACATATTGAGATCGCTCATTCAATATATTGAGAATGTCGTCATCAAGCCGGTCGATCTCCTGCCGGCATTGCTGCATATCCTCTGGAAGCTCCATGAGACTCATCCTTTATCCTGGAAAATCTGCAATTTAGGCAGGAGCATACAAGGAATACCATGCTGTGGCAAGCAAG
>BQIZ01000075.1 GCA_021604365.1 Nitrospirales bacterium | reverse complement strand
GGGTCGTTCCGATGTGCCGGATAGGCGATTCTTCAATGAGCTTAAAGAGGGTCAGCACATAATCACCGGGAATGCCAAAAATATGATGCAGCCCCAGCTTGTACAGACGGTCCAGGAGAAGCGTGCCAATGGTGTAGGAATCACTCATAAGTGCCCAACCTTATTGTCATTATATCGGATTACATCCTAATAAAAAGAAGTGAAGCATTAATGACTACATTTGCACATATCTCAGTGAAAAGAAAATCAGGAGGGTACTTAGAAAAATTAGATTTCCCCAATCATGAATTGGACAAATCAGTGAAGCCTCGGTGAGGACCTACCCAGCCTGTCATCCTGAGCCAGCGGCGAAGGATCTGTGCCCAGGTGGAAAGGCTAGCGTTCAGCAAGAATCTTCTTGTCACTCGCCCCTTGAGTACGGTTGAACATAGAGTTCAGAGACGCTGCGCGACAGTAGGCCTTATAGACAACTGGGATGCAGAGTTTCCGCTAACCCTACATTTAATTATCAACGCCATGTTTTTGTGCAAGAGAACTGCAAATAATCTCTGCGTCGAGAGTATCTAATGCGTCCTCTTTCTCCTTAAGGATCTCAATCGTAATTGTGGAAACGGGATAGTTCGCCGTTCCCATAATTCCACTTGAATAGCTTGTGGCGTTCATTTGTGCGACATTCCCATAGCCAGACACTGTACCCGCTGTATAAGTCGATCCGGGAACGTAAAAAGACTCAGAATGTGCGGACTGCTTCTCGGTCAATATCCGGAAATACTGGTAGCCTTTATCCTTAACAATTTCTGAGGCTCTCATGATGGCAAAATCATCGCACTCGCTTTGAGGAATGCCGCACCCAGCATAAGAAACTCGATACACACTTTCGTTAAGTTGCGTGTCAGTGTATCCCAGTTTCCACATATTATCCGCATTGTGATAGCTCCTGCCTATAGCGCAGCCAGCGAGAATAACCAAGAAAGCGAGAAAAACTATTTGCTTCATTTCTTGGTTTCCTTATGTGCAATCGGCTGTTTTGCTTTCCTGGGTCCAGCGAATCGCTAGCCATTATTCGTCTTCCTGCACCTGTATACCCGATTCAGGAGGGAATCGAGATCGTTTATGTTTGCCAGTTGTAGTGAAAATTCCTGTCCATCGTAAGCAACAGAGTACCGGTTAATAACTTGGGAAATAACCTCGACTACCTCATCCAGATCACCCCAGGTGGGGGCCATTTCCCTCATACGTTCTCGGTCAAAGAAATACTCTTTGTCAAAATGTGCATAGAATTTGTCCCGAAGAGTCTTGAAGTTTTGGAGACAGGTAAGCCGTTGAATACGCTCTCGGTCTTCCTTAACCGTTTCAAGCGTAATTGGATTTCGGTTGAGCATCCAATGGCCATCTGGATAACTTTTGCGACGCTTAATCTGCTCTACAGTAAGAATATCCCTATTATATTCAACAAAAGTTAGGAAATTGAAAATGCTTCGCTTCCCATGTTCATCAAACAGTTTGTCCACCCAGAGAACAATACCTGAGAGCAATGCTTCGGTTACCACCTGAAAGAAAGCCGGTGCAATGTTTATCTCCTCGAGACGATCTCCTCTGCGCTCGTGAAGTTTTCGGAATAAAGCAACGAAACTTGCTAAGCGAGTGGCTTCGTACACCAAAAAGTGGCGGTATTCCTCAAATTTCCTTTCTATGTCAGGTTTGGGTAAAGAGCCAGACATCCGATCACTCGAATGATTTAAAACTAATTACTATACAGACCGGAATAGGATTTAAACTCGGCTTCCAAATTTCTTTCCGATTGTCGTCTTGATTTATAGAATTGTCAACGCTATCCACTGCGCAGTGGCAATATGAAATATGGCTCCATCCAAAAGAAACCAAAATTGATTCCCGATGACCAACGTCGGAAATGCCCAAGAATATAACTCTGGCTGCTTTACCTTGGCACAGATCCTTCGCCGAGAGGCTCAGGATGACCCACTGAATCGGATTGGGTTGGCTGGAGACTGCTGGCTAGGAATTCTCTGAATCAACCATACAGGTGGCACCAGACCTGGTGGCCTTTTTCGGGAGGACCGATCTGCGTCAACTTTGGTTCTACTGTTTTGCAGACATCCATGACATCGGGACAGCGGGGATGGAACCGGCATCCGGCGGGAGGATTTAACGGCGAGGGAACATCGCCGGGAAGGATAATGCGTTTGGGTGGGGCGGTTGGATCGGGAACCGGATTGGCGGAGAGCAGGGCCTGTGTGTAGGGATGCTTGGGAGTGGCAAAGAGATCCTCAGCAGGAGCGACTTCCGCGAACTTGCCTACATACATGACCGCGATCCGGTCGGCAAGGTATTGCACCACATTGAGATCATGCGTGATGAACAAATAAGAGAGATGGAATTCCTGCTGGAGGTCACGAAGCAAATTCAGGATTTGCGCTTGAATGGAGACATCCAGTGCCGATACCGCTTCATCACAAACGATGAACTTTGGATTGAGCGCCAGCGCACGCGCAATGCCAACCCGCTGGCGCTGACCGCCTGAGAATTCATGCGGATACCGAGACTGATGCTCCGGCCGCAAACCCACTCGAATAAACAACTGATTCACTTGATCCTGCAGGTCCTGGCCTTTGGCGATCTCATGGATCTTGAGCGGCTCCGCCACAATGGCTCCGATGGTCATGCGTGGATTGAGTGAGCTATACGGGTCCTGAAAAATGATTTGCATCCGGCGACGTGTCTGCCGCAACTCCTTCGAAGAGAGTGCCAACACATCTTTTCCCTCGAAGGTTACCGTTCCCGCAGTCGGCTCCATGAGCCGGAGAATACTTCGTCCCACCGTGGTTTTTCCACAACCCGACTCCCCGACCAGGCCCAACGTTTCCCCTTGATTCAAGTGAAAGGTGACATCGTCAACCGCCTTGACCCAAGCCGACACACGGGAAAAGAGTCCGCTTCGGACGGGGAAATATTTTTTCAACCCTGTGACTTGGAGTAATGATTTCGTGGAATCGGTCATCAGTAACAACGAATTCTTAAAGTGGGATGTAGGATTTTTTCACAACAGAAATGGTCATGCAGTTCGTTTCCATCATGTCTCTTTTTTGTCATATAACCAACACACGGTTTCATGCGACTCCCCCACTTGGACCGTTGGCGGAGGCTGAAGAGGGCAATGCTCCATCACTTCCGGACAACGGGAAGAAAAATGGCAACCGGGCGGATACTGTAAGGGAGACGGCACGGTTCCCGGAATGGCTTCTAATCTGGCCTGGCGCTCCCCCGGTCGCGGCAGCGATTTCAAGAGCGCGCTCGTGTAGGGATGGCTGGGATTGTGGAATAATTCTTTCACGGTTGCCCGTTCGGCAATTTTGCTCGCATACATGACAATGACATCCTGGGCGAATTGCGCGACCACGCCCAAGTTATGTGTGATCAGCAAAATAGCCATACCCAAATCCTTCTGAAGAGCCGAAAGTAAATCCAGAATTTGCGCTTGTATGGTCACATCCAAGGCCGTGGTCGGTTCGTCGGCAATCAATAGATCAGGTTTACAGGCCAGGGCCATGGCGATCATCACCCGCTGCTTCATCCCGCCGGACATTTCATGAGGGTATTGATCGATACGGCTTTCAGGAGCCGAAATGCGTACTTTATCCAACAAGCTGATCACTTCTTTTCGAATTTCGCGATCCGACAGGTTCGTATGAATGGTCAGGACTTCACCGATCTGATCGCCGATCGACATGACTGGATTCAGCGAGGTCATGGGCTCTTGAAACACCATGCCGATGGATTTTCCACGAATCCGGCGCATGTCCTTTTCGGGAAGATCCAGCAGATTCTGCCCTTTGAAGTGAATCGTGCCACCAATCACACGACCAGGAGAAGAGATCAGACGCATGATCGACAAAGCTGCTACGGATTTCCCGCAGCCGGATTCTCCCACCAAGGCCAGCGTTTGCCCGCCTCGAATGGAAAAGCTCACATCATCGACGGCTTTGATTTCGCCTTTATCCGTGAAAAACGAGGTCCGAAGGTTGGACACCTGCAATAGTGGGTGTACGCGGGATTCCATTTACCGACTTCGCAATTTCGGATTTAAGGCCTCACGCAGGCCTTCTCCAACGAGATTAAAGGCCAGCACCACCAAAAAAATCGCCAGGCCGGGAATAAAGAATAACCAGGGCGCATCGAACACAAACCCTTTGCCATCCGACAGGATATTGCCCCATGTGGCATAGGGCGGAGGTACTCCAAAACCCAGAAAGCTTAACCCCGACTCGGTTAAAATTGCCGAGGCGACGCCGATTGTGGCTGACACAAACACCGGCGCCAGGGCATTGGGCACCATATGCCGGAAAATAATCCGGCCCTCGGGTATCCCCAACGCCTTGGCTGCGGTCACATAGTCCTGCTCACGGATGGACAAAAACTCCGCCCGGACAAATCGGGCCGTCCCCATCCAGCTAAACAATCCTATAATGATCATGATGGTGTAAATGCTGGGCGGGAGGAGAGCCACGGCGGTAAGTATGAGGAAAAATGTCGGGAAACACATCATGGCATCGGTGAATCGCATGATCAGCGTATCGACGGTGATAAACCACAACTTCACGTGCCCGTAAAAACCTGAAAGCCCGCCCAACAAGATGCCAATCCCCAAGGAAATTCCGACGGCTACAAACCCGATAGACAGGGATACAAACGAGCCCTGAAACATCCGGGCGAATACGTCACGCCCCAATTCGTCTGTGCCCATGAGATAGATACCGCCAAACGGCCGATCTTCCGGAATACTATCTGGAGAAGGCACAGACAGCGGGGGAAGAAATTTATCTGTCAGTCGTACCGCTTCCGGATCGAATACGACCCACCATTCCGTCAGGACTTTCCCGGTCAATGCCATCAGCAAGAGAAGCACGAGAACCCAAAAACCGAAGAGAGCCTGGTAGTCCTTGGTAAATACGCGGAGGAATTCTTCCCATGGCGTTTCCTGTGGAGCCAGGCCTTCCGCATCGAGGGAGGCCACCTTGGTTTTAAGTGAAGCGCCGGTCTTTGAATGATTCATAAAGGGATCGTTACTCTGGTTCTCGTAATTAATGCAAGCGGATCCTCGGATCCACCACCGCATACAGAATATCGGAGATCAATGTGCCCAATAGGGTCAGAACTGCGGCGATAAAGTTGAGTGTCATGATGATCGGAAAATCTCTTGAAAGAATGGCTTCATAGGCTAATCTTCCCAACCCCGGCCAGGCAAAAATCTGCTCAAAGATCACCGACCCGCCAATCAACCCGGGGAGCAGAAGACCGAACATGGTCACAAAGGGTAGCAGAGCATTCCCCAAGGCATGGCCATAAATCACGGTATCTTCCTGGAGACCTTTCGCCCTGGCGGTCCGGACATAATCCTGGCTCAACACCTCTAACATCTGAGAGCGAACATAGCGAGACAGCACCGCGATTCCCCCGATTGCCGTCATGAGGGATGGAATGACCAAATGCCAGATACGATCCATCATCTGATAAGCCGGCTGGGCATGCTCCATTCCAAAAGTCTTGATGCTGATCACCGGAACCCCCAACCATCCCACCACCCACAAAATGGCTAAAAATGACAGGAAAAACCCGGGAACCGAAATGAGCGCATACGATGAAAATACGGTCAGCCGGTCATACAGCCCGCCTCGAAATACCGCTCCGTAAATCCCGGCCGGAAAGGCCCACGTCCATACCAGAATCGTGGCCAGAATAAACAAGGGTAAGGAATTCAGAAAACGATCCCAAATTTTAGGGAGAACCGGCTGGCTGTCCTTGAAAGACTTGAGTTCCCCGGAAGCCAAGTCCCTTATCCAATACGCATATTGCACATAGAGCGGATCATCTAAATGGAAGGCCGCGCGAATTTTGGCGATATCTTCCGGTTTCATCCGGGGATTCATGGGATCCACTTCACTGGGTTCCCCTGGGGCCAGATGAATAAAGGAATGGGCCAAAAAAGACACAATGACCAGCAAAATCAGCCGTTGCGCCACATTACGAACAATAAAATTCCACATGGTAGATTTGTTGTAACCTGAGAGCCTGTCGTATGACTTAAAAGTCCGGCGTCAACTCCAATTTTCGCCATTTACGGAAATAAAAGGTGATGTCCCCGCTTTTGGTGGGATAAATCTTTTTGAACTGTTCTTTCCCATCCGGCCCTTTTTCAACCAGAACAATTTTCTTATCCAACACCCTGGTGCTTAAGGGCGCGTAGAGAAAGGTATAGGGTTGATCCTCATGAATCAACCGATGTAGCTCGTGCGTCAATTCCTCCTGTCGATCTCTATTGTATTCCTGGCGAATCCTGACAATGAGCGCGTCAGCGCGTGGGTTCTTGTACCCCACAAAATTTAATTGTTGCGGACCCGCCTGGCTGGAATGCCAAATCTGATAGAGATCGGGATCAATGCCCATGCTCCAGCCCAACACGACCGCATCGAAATCTCCGGTATTCACAAAATCGTTCAGAAACACGGCCCATTCGAAGACCTGGGTGTTCACTTTGACGCCGATCTTTTTCCAGGCATTCTGCGCGATGGTCATCAAATTTTTTCTGATAGGATTCCCATTATTCGTAATGAGAGTAAACTCAAAAATTTTTCCATCCTTTTCGAGCCAGCCATCCCTATTCATGATCCATCCGGCTTTTTCAAAAATCGCACGGGCTCCTTGAGGGTCGTAGGGAAGAGGTTGAATGGACTGATCATACCATTCGGTATTTCGGGGATAGGGTCCGGTGGTCCGCTCACCTTCTCCATACACAAGATAGGTGATGATCTCATTCACATTAATGGCCATCCCCAAGGCTGTCCTGATCATCGGATCGGCAAATAATGGTTTCCTATTGTTGTAGCCTATGTAGTTGTAAGCAAATCCCAGGCTGCTAAACCATTGATAGCTCGGATCGTTTTTATACCGGTCAACCTGATGAGGCTGCGCACCATAAAAATCTATCGCACCCGTCCGGAATTCCACTTCCTGGGTGAACAGTTCGGGGATGATCCGCATATAATATTCATGATATTCGGCCGGCCCTTCCCAATAGTCCTCATACCGTTGAAGATGAATAAATTCATCACCCTGCCATTCGACAAATTGAAAGCTCCCACTGCCGATAGGTTGCCGATTAAACTGACTCTCTCGCATCCCGAATGCCTTTTGCGCCTCCTCCGACAATCCTCGGTCCTGTTTCTCCCTGGTTAAGGCTTCAGCATTGAGAAGATGCTCGGGGAGAATTCCCATCGTCCACGCATTGATGGCCGGGGAATAGAGGCGTTTGTAAATAATTTTGACCGTATGGGGATTCACGACTTCCACCGTTTTAATCGGCTCAAAGTCCGGAGTCCGGGGTGACAAATTTTTGGGATTCATGATGGCTTCATACGTAAACTTCACATCTCCCGCATCGAACACATGTCCATCATGGAATTTCACGCCTTGACGAAGATGAAACAGGATGGTGGGATTGTGTTCGCCCACGGGAAGAATATCCGGGAATTTGGCCCGAAGGGGTTCCTCCAACTCCTTAGGAACCGGCTCTTGAGGATGAACCAGTTCGTCATAGGGAAAGTGCTCAAAGTACCGCTCACCGAGAACCGGCTGTAAACGGGTGAATAAATCCTGGTCCACCTCCGAGAGCGTCAACGCCACTCGTTCCGGTACGTCAATGTTCACCGATATGTCTTTGATCTGGGGTTTGCCTTCCGCATTGGGCAGGAGGAGTGAAATGGATTCTGATCGTTGGGCCGAAGGTAATAATTCAATGGATTGGACCCTATCCTGCAGCCCCTCAATAATTCCAGCCTTCCACGCCTGATGAATCTTCTGGAAGAGCTTGTCCCCTGTCACTTCCGTCCCATCCGGAAAACGGTGATGCGGGTTGACCACGACATAGGCTCGCTCCGTAATCTGCCAATCGGTGGCTAATCGGCTCCGAAGCTTCAAGTCTTCATCTAAATCCAGCAGCCCTTCAAACACGTGGCTCACAATATTGGAACTGGCTGAATCCGCATTTAAGATAGGATTGAGAATTTTGGCATCCCCGATGGACGCTTCAATGTAGGTCACGAGTCGATCGGGATTGCCGGCCGCCTGGTTTTCGTAGGTGGGAACCCAAAAATAGGATTGAACCAGAAAAATGACCAGGGTCAGCGGGATGAACAGCAAAAGACGTTTGACAAGCATAGAGGTCTGAATTAACTCAATCCAGTATAATGCCTCAATGTTATCAAGAACCAAAAAGGGATGCTATGCCTGATTGATCGTAATCCAAAAATCATGACGCCGGAGGTGAAATATACGCTCTAAAATTTAGAAACCTTCCGACATTCCCATGGGTAAATATTCAAGTTGATCGTTCCTGGGTCCCCCTCCTTTGTAAGGAAGGGCGGGAGCTAGCCCTTGTGGAGCCTTCATTGGTTTATCCAGCGATGTTTGCCCGATAACCCACGGACTCTACCTCACCTATCCTCTCCTTACAAAGGAAGGAATTTCAAGCCAATGGCAATCGAAAGAAGAGCACGAGAATGGACATGACCCACGGAAAATCCTGATGAACCAAAATTTAATACGGGGAAGGTGAAGAAGTGCGAGGCTGTGCCCTAAACCAGACATAGGGTTTAGCTCTCTCATTGGATCTGACTCAGAAAGGAGGGCATGAGAAAAGACCCTTATGACTCATGAGGGAAAGGCGATACATGACGGAGATGTGGTCGCGTGAGGCCTTACTACGACCCGCGCGTCTCCCTCCATTTGAGATGTGGTATAGCAGCTCATAGCCACGGTGCCACTATAAGATGGCTTTGTCTACCCCTAGGACAAATCTACTTTGACTTCCCCATTCTCAACAACGGTCGGGTAGGATCTCACATGACTGGAGGGATTAGTCAGACAATGTCCGGTTTTCACATTGTACTCCCACCCATGCCAGGGGCAGGTCACCGTTTCTCCCTCGACATCGCCCTCGCCTAAAGGGCCGCCTCTATGAAGACAGGTGTTATCGATGACATGAAAGGCTCCATCCACTTTAAAAACGGCCAAACATTTTTCACCGGCCTCCACCACCATACCTTTTCCCTCTTCAACTTCCTCTATATTCGCGATACGCACTAACTCCGACATAGGTCCTCCTCAATGTCAAAGAGCCTGTCCACTTAAGATTTCTTCAAGGGATCTGTAACTTTTTTGAGTAAACTGGATAAGGAGGGCGCAGCATCGCCGTTTCCTTTTTCGGCTTGGTCGATATTTGCTGAAAGGGTTTTTGCAATCTGAAGAAACGCCTGAGCTTGAGGGGACGAGGGATCATTGCTCACAATCGGGTTGCCTTTGTCTCCTCCCTCCCGAATGGCCGGATCAATTGGAATACGTCCCAAAAATGGAATCTCAAATTTTTGAGCAGCGCGCTCGCCTCCTCCTGTCGAAAAAATTTCTGTCCGTTCGTGACAATGCCCACACACAAAATAACTCATATTTTCAATCACGCCGAGCAAAGGGACATTAACTTTTTTGAACATCGTCATGCCTTTTCTCACATCCTGTAGAGCCACTTCCTGCGGAGTGGTCACGGTAATCGCTCCGGTCAACGGGACTAATTGGGACAAGGTCAACGGCACATCTCCCGTACCAGGGGGCAAATCGATCAGTAAATAATCAAGGTCCCCCCATACCACATCACGGAAAAATTGCTGGATTGCCGAATGGACCATGGGTCCCCGCCACACCACAGGCGTGTCTTCCGGAACAAAAAATCCCATGGAAATGACTTTGACTCCCTGCCCCTCGGCAGGCAGAATTTTCTCCCCTTCCTTCCCCGGCTCTTTCGTCACGCCGATCATGAGAGGAATATTCGGTCCGTACACATCCGCATCCATTAACCCAACGTCATAGCCTTGCTGCTTCAGCGCGACCGCCAAATTCACGGTGACTGTGGATTTGCCCACGCCGCCTTTCCCACTGCTCACCGCAATGATGTGTTTCACGCCCGGCAAAGGATTGCCTTCGGGTTGTTTGGGTGGGGCCGCAGGATCGACCGGATTTTGTTCATCAGCCATTCAATATTCTCCTTATCTCAGAGGTACTCGTCACAATCAATCATAACCGAGGCTTCACACTATCACTTCTTCTCACACCATTAGACCATGAATCAAAGAGAACCCGAAACCCTCATGGACTCATGAAGATTTCGGGCCTCTCACCATAACTGCGCAATTGACAATAGGGGGTACGAACAGAAGTACGAAGGGCAGAAACACCTACCCGAGTTGCGTGGCAAACTTTTTACGCGATCGCCCGATGAGGGGTTCATGATGATGCCGACGATTTTCGGAAATCACGGGATCCAAGATTTCACCACAGGTAATACACCGCCAACCCGAAAAATACATGGCGCCGGATTCATCAGCCACATCACCAAACTTATCTTGAATCATTATTCCCTGACAACGTGGACAATCCATATGAAACACTCCTTCTCACTGAAAAAAGGATAATAAAATCAATGCGTATCTGAGTTAATTAGAAAAGCAATCCATATGCCGTATTAAATTCCCCACAAGCACTTAAGAAATAAAGACTTTCTATATTTTACACTTTCATCAATGTTTCAAAATGAAACCCATAAAACTAAATTGCGCGAATCATAAATGTATAAGACATTGAAAATATAACATTTAAATACAAATGGCACAACTAGGTAACAATTAAGTCCAAAATGAAACACTCCTACATTACCTGGGTTATTCCAAATTGTTTGACCTTCCGCCACAAGGTCGATCGACCAATGCCTAACTGCTGAGAAGCTTCTTTCAGCCGCCAACCTGACTTTTCCAACGCCCGGCAAATGGCTTGTCGTTCCAAGGCTTCCAGTGTTTCGGAATCGGTCCACTCCCGATGCTCCCAACAATACCGATGGAGGTCGGCCGGAAGATGCTCAAATTGAATCGTATCCTCTTCACAGCACACAAAGGCATGCTCAATCATATTTTGCAATTCCCTGATATTGCCGGGAAACGGGTACTGACTGAGAGCCGTTAAGCATTGCGGAGACAAACTGATGACATGCTTGCCCATTTCACGGTTAAATTTTTCGAGAAGGTGATTCACGAGTAGGGGAATATCTCCCGTTCGCTCACGAAGTGGAGGCAGTACAATCGGAATCACCCGTATACGAAAATACAAATCCTCCCGAAACCGTCCTTGCTGGACGGCTTCTTCCAAATTCCGATTCGTGGCCGCCACCACCCTCACATCCACGGTGACGGTGTCATTAGATCCAACGCGTTCAAACTGTCCCCGTTCAAGAACGCCCAACAATTTCACTTGGGTGGCAACACTCATCTCCCCGATTTCATCAAGGAAGATCGTCCCGCCATTGGCAATTTCAAACCGGCCCGGTTTATCAAAATAGGCATTGGTAAACGCCCCTTTGACATGACCGAATATTTCACTCTCCAGAATTCCCTCAGATAGACTTGAGCAGTTCACCACCACGAAAGGGGCATGCTTTCTCGGGCTATGGGCATGTAATGCACAAGCAATTAACTCCTTGCCCGTTCCGCTTTCTCCGGTGATGAGGACGGAGGATTTCGAAGCGGCAATGATGGGCAATTTCGCCATAATGTCCTGCATGCGAGGACATCGACCAACCATATTATCCAGTTTGGTCTGCTCTCCCAGCCGATGCTTGAGCTGCGAGACCTCTTCCACCTTGGCACTTAACTCACGAACCAGCGAGATATCCCTGATGACTTCGATTAACCCGATCAGCTTTCCTTCTTTATCCAATAAAAAGTCGGTATTGATACTCACCGGAATATGTACGCCATCACGACGACGAACCACTGCTTCAAAATTCGACACCCGCTCCCCCTGAAGCGCCCGCTCCAGAACACATTCCTTGGTCGAACAGATATTGCTTTGAATCAGCACATCACAGGCTAGGAGCGTCCCCGCTGCATCGACATTGTACCCCAGCATTTTCTGCATCGCCCGGTTCAAAAAGGTCACCCGTTTCTGCAGGTCAATCGTTATCACCCCGTCACTTATGCAATCCAGAATGATTTCTGCACCATTTGAACGAGACGATGATCCAATTTCATCCATGACGTCTATGCCTCTCGTCAAGATAAAGCCTTCCGGTTACAACTACCACGCTTTTCTTTCATCTGCATTTTATGGTAGGTAGATGTGGTGAGGTCTTCAGAACAACTGACCAGACCCGTCTCCGTTAGTGTAAGGCAACCCTAATCTGCTCCACAAACCCTTGCCGATAGTTATCTTGCCAATTTTCAAGAAGAACGATGTTCTACCAACCGGCTCGCCCCTGGTGCAGAATGCCGCACGCCATCCTCCCATTTGGCTACCAATTGCGGATTCTTCTTTATTTAGAGCACTCACTTCTTCCGGGCACATCTTTCGTGGGGTAAGGCACGTTAACGCATGATGGCCTTCGACCCTGTCATGCTTTTGGCTGACCTTGCTCGACTCCCATACCCGGACATAGATCCGGTCTTTTTTCGAATCGGGCCCCTGGCACTTCGATGGTATGGCCTCATGTACCTCCTGGGGTTGGCAGGGGCCTATTGGCTCATCAAGTCCAGAGCTGCCACAAAAAATGTCTCCCTCCCGCCACAACAATTATCCGATCTAATTGTCTATGCCGCCTTTGGCGTCTTTCTCGGTGGGCGCTTGGGATATGTGCTTTTTTATAACTTTCCATTTTATCTTGACCATCCCCTCAAAGTTTTTGCGGTATGGGAAGGGGGAATGTCATTTCATGGCGGGCTGATCGGAACCTGTATCGCTATCTGGATCTTTTGCAAAACCCGTGGGTTTCCGGTTTGGCCCATCGCCGACCTGGCAGCAGGAGCGGCTCCAATTGGGCTGGGGTTTGGACGGATGGGGAATTTTATCAACGGAGAATTATTCGGGCGGTCGACTGACGTCGAATGGTGCATGGTATTTCCTCATGGAGGCCCGGAATGCCGACACCCATCGCAACTTTATGAAGCAGGCTTGGAAGGCGTGACACTCTTTGTCATATTAACGATCCTCAATCGCTGGCCAACCCCACCTGGAACCATGTTTTGGACCTTCATCTGCGGATATGGGGTTGCCCGATTTTTTGTGGAATTTTTTCGCGAACCGGATAGTCATCTCGGGTTTATCTTCCAGTGGATCACCATGGGGCAGTTACTCTGTATCCCGATGGTTGCCATCGGAGTCTTCATGATTGTCCGGGGCTACAAACGGACATAACCCTCCTTCCCATTTCCTCTTCCCTATCACGCGTTCTTTTCAGATTCCGAGAAAACCCCCATAAGGAGGTTAAAACCCGCCACCGCCTCCTCCTCCGGGACTTGCACCTCCACCGAACCCTGGCATCACCGGGGCCGAAGTGGCTTTCGCAGGGGCATCGGGAACATTGCCATACCGCCGAAGAGGTGGAGAATTCCAAATCACTTTATTGCCGGGAGCAAGGTTGGCAGCCTCAATGAAATGCTTTTTTGCTCCCGCTTGATCGCCCATTTTATCCATGGATAAACCTAGATTATAGTGCGCTTCGGCCAGATCGGCCTGTTGTTGAACGGCCAACTGAAATTGTTGTCGTGCCGATTCCCACTGGCCTTCCTCAAAAAAACGCTTGCCTTCGGTCATGTACTGCAACACTTGGGCATCTACATTCGGGGGAGGGGCCAAGGCTGTCAACGGCACCGGTTTGTCAGACGCACACCCTCCTGCCGCCACCATGATGAAACAGACCCCAATGTACATCTTCATTCTCCAATTCCTCATCGCTCCCTCCTTATCACCTGTTGTTTATTTTTGTACATATTTTCATCGACTCCTAGATCTACGGTGACCACTTCACCGAGACGAATAAAAAAGAGTTTACACCCTTTGACCACAGGACCCAAGCATTGGCTTGCCGCCCGCGCATAGACATACGCTTGTTCCCGGTAGATCTCCGCTCGTTGCGCCACAGTGCGGGAGGATACGTGATCCGTTTTATAATCGCCAACCCACACGTCTCCATTGATTTCATAGACCACATCCATCACTCCCTGCATCACGCAGGCCCGTGGCAGGAAAGGCTCCTGTTGCCCAACAGGCCATGGCACCGCAAATGGAACCTCCCGACCCAGAATGTTCGACTGCTGCAACTCCAAATATACCGGTGAAGCGAGCAATTGATCAAAAAGCGTTTCCAGTTCTCTGATCACCTCATCCTTGTCTTTCCCCAGCTCGCCCGAAAACTGCCGTTCACAAAAAGCGACAAGAGCACTCCGAACCATCCCCGGCTCAATTTGAAAATCCCATCGTTGAAGGACCTGATGCATTAATGTTCCGAGACGCTGACTGTTCCCACGGGAAATCTCCCCTCTCTCTCCCTGGTCCTGGACGGATCTCGCCTGATGCAGCATAGAGGGATTGACGTAGGCCTCCGCCTGATTGGTCTGCTGCCACCTCAGTTCACGGGCATCCCACTGTGCTGTCGAGAGCACCACCTCACTGCTACCTTGAGCACCAGAATGTGCCTGTGAAGGCTTCAAATATTGCAATACTGCGGGGGTCACGACGGTGTGTGGAATGGAAACCCCGCCCACACGCGCCACTCTCAGTTCTGAATCGCCAAACTCTCCTTCAGCAATCTCCCGGATAAGACTTAAAAGGCTCTCCCCACCCCGCTTCGCAAGTATGCCACCTGATAAGATTAATCGCTCCCGGGCTCTGGTCATTCCAACATACAGCACACGCCGCTGTTCAGCGGCTTCTCGAATCCGTTGCTTTTCCCACAGCGGAATCTGGCCGGTGTTCCACACAGGTGGCAACGTACAGCCATACAAGCCGCTAATCCAGTCATATGAAATGTGTGCCCCACGATCCGGGCCGGTCGCCCTTTGATGTAATCCGGGCAACATCACCACAGGGAATTCGAGTCCTTTGGCCTTATGAATCGTTAAGACACGGACTGCGTCTAACGTCTCTTCGGCCAGGGGAGCCTCAGGTTCTGAAGGATGGGTCATGAGGGCCTCGACCAGTCGTTCCACCCAGGCAGAAAAGGATAAAAAGGGCATGGCCGCCTGTTCACTCATGAGGTCACGAAGCTTCCAGACATTCACCACCGCCTGCTCACCATGGCTCGAGGCCGCAGCCAATTCCACGAGAGGGAGTTGTAGAAACAGGTGATCAAGCAATTCCGCAATAGGAACTCGATTTGCCTGGGCATGAAGCCAGGCCAGCCGTTGAAAAAGGCCCTGAATGACTGACTGTTTTGAATTCGCCCATTTATTCAGTTTATGAGTCTGCCGGATATCCAAGGGTCCAAGTGTCATCACATCCATAATCTCTTGATCCGTCAGCCCTCCTAACGAAGAACGAAGAATACCCACAAGGGCCAGGGCATCGGTGGGATCATCCAGGACGCGAAGCACATTCACCACATCAATCACTTCCTGACGCCGGTAAAAATGCCGCTCACCATCGGTTATGCAAGGGATGTTGTGGCGCTGCAGCGCTTCAAGATACACCTGCGCATTGGTAAATTTCCTTAACAACACCGCGATGTGCCCTGGACGCAAGGAGGTTCTCACTCCCTTTTCCATGATCCACTGTCTTCCCGGCACCAATTGTTCTTCAATCCATCCGGCCAGCCATTCGGCTTCCACCCGGGTGGCCCGATCTGCATCCCATTCGTCTTCCTCCTGAGGGTTAGCCATTACACAGATCTCCACTCCAGTGGAGCCGGAACCGGCCTCTCCCATCCGTCCAACTGCCAGGGGGACATTGGAGGGTTGCACATTGGCTTGGGGAATGAACAACCGGTCAAACACACCATTGACGGCTTCAAGAATGGACCCGTCACTACGAAAATTGGTTAGAAGCGTACAGACGATCCCTCCATCATCCGTCACTTTCTCCACGACCTGATCGAATGCCTCGATATCCGCTCGCCGAAAGGCATAGATCGATTGTTTGGGATCGCCCACAATAAACAGCTTTCCCGGCATAAGCTGGATATCCCGCCAAAACCGCCCACACGCATTGGGACGCTCTCCTAAATAGAGCAAAATTTCATATTGAACCGGATCAGTATCCTGAAACTCATCGACCATAATGGCTGCATAGGTCCCCTTCAACTGTTCCCGGACCATGGGATGATCGCGCAGGAGATCCCTGACCCGGATCAAGAGCCCATCAAAACGAATCCAGCCCTTATCCGAAAAAACCTGCCGGACCCGTGCCGCAAACGGCCCAAGCAGATGAATGACCTTACTCAACAGGGCTTCATTGACTTGCAGCACCTGTTGCGCGGCTTGAATCGCCCGCCTGGCATCTTGAAAATCCGACGCCTTCCACTCTCCGGGTGCCTTGCCAATTGGGGACCCAAGCAAACCTTTTTCGGCATCAGACAAGTGGAAGTCCGTTGGTGGCTCCACCTGCCCCACCAAATCCAAGACGCGTTCTGCGAGCGAGAGGAGCTTCTCAATTTTTCGAGGTTTGGCCCGATCATATTGTGTGAGCAATGATCGGACCTGATGCTGTTTTGTCTGTAGCCACATCCGAAAGGCTGCAGGGGATTTTTCAGCACCCACTTGCCGTTCCAACTCAGGAATTGAGATCTGATCCTGACAGAGCGAAAAGGCAAAGGATCGAATCTCCTTAAGCCCCATGTAATTGAGCAAGTCCCGCCACTGGGCATGCGCGGAACCTTTGGCACCTAATTCCTGTTCCAACCAGGCATCCCACGAATCTTGAAATGTCTTAAGAAATTGAGTCCCGTCATCCTCGTGGAAATGAGGATCGACCCGGGCCTCTAAGGGATACAGGCGAAGGATATGAGCGGCAAAACTATGAAGTGTGGCGATTTGAGATTTTTCCAGATCACTCAAGGCGACGTGAATTTTTCCCCTCACATGTGCCGTGGATACATGATAGCGTTGCTTGAATTCCTCCAGCCCTGTACCACCTCCGGCTTCCGCCTCACAATCAGCCAGCAACCCATGCAACCGGTCGCGGAGCCGCGCTTTCATTTCATTGGCGGCTTTATTCGTAAAGGTCAGAGCCAACATATCGGTCAAGCGTAACGGGTGAGGCTCCCTCAGAAGCGCATGAATCAGTCGATTGACCAACAATGTTGTTTTACCTGTCCCGGCTCCGGCCAGCACGACCACATTGCGATCAAACGTCGTTTCCGCCGTGACGCGCGCATCGGCATC